>CAVOIT010000001.1:0-18067 GCA_963696115.1 uncultured Actinomycetota bacterium
CGGTCACGATCGCGACCACGTATTTGGCGGACTGGTACAGCCAGGCTTTCGTACAGGCCGCGGGCGGCACGTTCGTGAAAGAGGACGGCACCGCCGGCTTCGGTGACGACACCGGCATCGCGGCGCTCTCGATCTGGACCGATCTGCGCGAGAACGGTCTCGAGATGGGGATCGTCAATGATCAGGACAGCATCGCCCAGTTCGCTGGCGGCAATGCGGCGTTCATGGTCTACACGACCACCAGCATCGCCGGCATGCAGGGCGCCATCGGAGATGCATTCGACTGGATGCCGGTCGACCTGCCCAGCGCGAACGGCGAGCACGGTGCGCTCCCCGCGGGCGGAAACGGCTGGATCGTGCTCAGCGACGACGGGTGCCGTGCAGCGTATGCGAACGAACTGGTCGGCTACCTGCTGGGCACGGATGCCGTCATGGGCGCCAGCGGCACAGCGTTCAGCTACATTCCTGTGGACTCCGCTGCGGCAGAGCAGCTTCTCGCCAGTGACGCGGCCACCCCGCAGCTGACCTATGCCTGGAGCTACGATGCCCCGCTCACTCCGTGGGGCGGATTCGACGGTGATGTGACCGCGCAGGTCAACGACGCGTTCCGCACGATGGCGCAGCAGCTGCAGGCCGGCGCACCAGTCGAGCAGACCGTGCAGACGACTGTCTCGGCCATCAACACTCTCGTGGGGCAGTGATCATGGCGCAGGTTTCGCTTCGTGGCATCCGCAAATCGTTCGGATCCGTCACTGCCCTGGACGGTGTCGACCTCGAGATCACGGACGGCGAGAACCTCGCGGTACTCGGACCGTCGGGTTCGGGCAAGTCGACGCTGCTGCGGATCGTCGCCGGGCTCGAGGACGCCGACTCGGGGACGGTCGAGTTCGACGGTGTGGACCAGGCATCCGTGCCGCCGCACCGCCGCGACGCAGCAATCGTGTTCCAGCACTTCGCCCTGTACCCGCACCTGTCGGCGCTCGAGAACATCACGCTGGGCCTGCGCCACGGCCTCGGCCTCCCCAAACGGGAGGCCGAGGCCCGGGCCCGGGATCTGGCCGCACGCATGCAGATCGAGGAACTCCTGGATCGCAAGCCCAAGCAGATGTCCGGCGGGCAGCGCCAGCGCGTCGCGCTCGCCCGCGCGCTCGCCCGGCGCAGCAGCATCGTGCTGCTCGACGAGCCGCTGTCGGGCCTGGACGCCCAGCTCCACGCGACGCTGCGGCTCGAAATCGCCTCGATGCTGCGCGCGGTCGGGGCCACCGGCATCAATGTCACCCACGACCAGATGGATGCCATGGCGATGGCAGATCGCATCGCCGTCATCCACCATGGCCGCATCGAGCAGATCGGGACGCCCGACGAGCTCTACGCCACACCGCAGACACTGTTCGTGGCATCGTTCATCGGCAGCCCGCCGATGAGCCTGCTCGAGGTCGACGAGGCGGGCGCGTCGTCCTTCGACGACCTGCCGCTGCGCAGCGCGCGCCCGATCACGCTCGGGGTGCGAGCCGAAGACCTCGAACCGGTCGTGGAGAGTTCGACGACTCCTGGACGACTGGACGATCAGCGGCATCGTGGGCATCATCGAGCCCGCTGGGCGGGACCGCGTGGTGCAGATGCTCACAGAACGGGGCGATTCGGTGTCGTTCCGCAGTGACGCCGCCGCCAGTCCCGCCGTCGGCGCCTACGTGACAGTGCGGGCTCGGGCCGAGGCCGTGCACGTCTACGACAGGACCTCCGGAGCGCGACTCGGGAACGCGATGACCGCGGGCGTGGTCGAGGTCGCGAGGTGACGTCCACCCCGGCAACGCTGATCCTCTTCGACTGGAACGGCACCGTTGTGCTCGACACCGAACGCGCGCGGAACGCGCTCAACGGCGTGCTCACCGCCCGAGACCTCGCCCCGCTCGACCTGGTCGGATTCGGCCGCGAGTTTCACCTGCCGATGGCGCAAATGTTCCATCGACTCGGTGCGATCGACGCCGTCGATGCTGAGGCGGAGTGGAATGCGGCCATGGTCGCAATCCAGGCGCCGATGCGCGACGGGGGAGATGTCCTGCCGGCGCTCCGTGACCTCGGTGCTGCGACTCGGAGTAGTCTCGGCCGCCGACGCGACCTCGGTGCGCGCCGACCTCGAGCGCCTCCAGCTCGAAGACCTGTGGCACACGGTCGACACTTCCGTTCACGACAAGCTCACCGTGCTTCGGCAGCGCCGAGGCGTCGAAGAGGTGGCGCTGTATGTCGGAGACACGGAATATGACATGCGATGCGCCCGAGAGGCCGGCTACGTCGCCGTCGCCGTGTCCGACGGGTACCGGCCCGTGGACGCCCTGCGAGACGCAGGCGCCAACCACGTGGTGGCCAGTCTTGCCGAGCTCCTGCCGCTGGTGTCGAGTCTCATGCGCGTTCAACAGGCGTCGCTGGCGGCAACAGTTCCGGGCGCAGCCGTGGGCGGGGGACGAGCCCCGGCGCGAGGACGAGGATTAGGATCGCCGGATGCGGCTGGTGATCGCCACGTGCTCGGTCGACTACACCGGCCGGCTCTCCGCACACCTGCCCACCGCCACTCGATTGCTGATGATCAAGAACGACGGCAGCGTGCTCGTGCACTCCGACGGTGGTTCGTACAAGCCGCTGAACTGGATGAGCCCGCCGTGCCGGTTCGAACTCGAGCCGCCGCAGGAGGAGGATCGCGCAGCCGGAGTGGTCCAGTCCTGGCGGGTGACGCACGCGCGCACGGGCGACACCCTGCTCGTGCGCATCCACGAGATCCTGCACGACTCCGCACACGAGCTGGGTGTCGACCCCGGCCTGGTCAAGGATGGGGTCGAGGCGGATCTCCAGCGGATGCTGGCCGCCCAGGTGGAGCGGATCGGCGAAGGCCTCGCGCTGGTGCGACGTGAATACCCCACCGCGATCGGGCCGGTGGACCTGCTGCTGCGCGAGGACCGGTCGGACTCCGCCGCGCGGGGCGAGCAGCGCCACGTCGCTGTGGAGGTCAAGCGCCGCGCCGGGATCGACGCGGTGGAGCAGCTCACCCGTTATCTCCATCTGCTCAACCGTGATCCGCTGCTCGGCGCGGTGCGCGGGGTGCTCGCCGCCCAGGCGTTCGCCCCGCAGGCGCGCGTTCTGGCGGTCGACCGCGGCATCGACTGCGTGGTGCTCGACTATGACGCGATGCGCGGCGCGCCGAGCGGCGCGCCCACCCTGTTCTGAGGCTGCCGCGGCGGCCCCGGTACCGTGAGGGCATGCCTGCGTCCACGCCGTACTCCTGCGTGCTCTGGGACGTGGACGGCACGCTGGTGGACGCCTCGGAGGGAGTTCTCCGGCGATTGCGTCGGACACTCGAGCACGTCGGCCGACCGGTACCGCCGCCCCAACGACTGAGACACTGGATCGGCCCGCCCCTTTTCGACTCCTTCCGGGATCTCGGGGGCCTGGACCCCGAAGCAGCCGCGGCCGCCGTCTCCTACTACCGTGCGCTGGGGAAGGCGGACGGATTCACCAGCGGGGTCGTGCTGTATCCCGGTGTGGCCGAGGTCGTGGCCGCGGCGGATGCGGCTGGGATGGCGCAGGCCACGGCCAGTTCGAAGCCGGAGATGCAGGTCGCCGCCCTGATGGAGCACTTCGGCCTGGCTTCGCACCTGACCGCCATCGTGGGATCGACGCCCGACGAGCACACCCTCGCGGCCAAGGCCGACATCGTCGCGGAGGCGCTGCGGCGCCTCCGCGACGCCGATGCGGACATCTCCCGGCCGGTTCTCGTTGGGGACCGCGTGCACGACGTCGTCGGCGGGAACGCCTGCGGCGTGCCGGTGGTCTTCGTCGAGTGGGGCTTCGCCGAGCCGGGGGAGTCCAGCGGCGCGGTCGCCATCGCACGCGACGCTGCGGCGCTTCGGGCCCTGCTGCTGGATCCCCATGCGACGCCCGGGCCGAGCGAACGCTCGAAGCCCGGGCGTCGACGGATCCCCCCGGATACGTCACGCGCTGCGTGACGCTCGTCACTCTACTGCCCGGGCGCCGTGTCGGGGAACGCCCCGGCGGGTGCGGGTGCACCCCCCGGGGACGTAGGGTTCTCCCAGCACGCCCGCGTAGACTGGGGTCGGCATGGCGAACAACCCGAACCCCGCCAGGTCGCGACGCACCCGATCGGTGCTGGCCGATGAGGTCTTCCACACCCTCGGGGCAGCCATCCGCGACGGTCGCCTGCAGCCCGGAGAACCACTGCGCGACGCGGAACTGGCCGAACAGCTGGGCGTGTCCCGTACGCCCGTGCGGGAGGCACTGCAGCGTCTCAGCCGTATCGGTCTCGTGGAGATCGTCGCCAATCGCTACACGCGTGTGACCCGGACCACGCCGGAGCAGCGCGAGGACACGCGCACGTTCGCGATCTTCTCCGCGATCGCGGCGTTGCGCGTGGCAGCATTGCGCGCCTCGGACGAGGAACTCGACCGCGCGCTCTTCCTGCTGGACGAGATGGGGGCGGCCAGCACGGACGGCGACGAGCGGCGGTTCGTGGCGGCGAGCGCGCGGCTGTACGGAACCCTCATCCTCCTGACCCACAACGACGTGTTCGTCCGGGTGATGCGGGAGACATCGCTGACCTTCCAGCGGGACCTGCAGGCCTGGTCTCCGTTCGTGGTGGAGCCGGCGGTGCGCGTGGAGACATACCGGATGCTGCGAGCGGCCCTCGCCGCGCGCGATGGCGCCGGCGCCGAACGGGTGTTCCGGAGCGCCGTCGGGATGGGTTGACGCGCGGCGGCAGCATCCTCCGCAGCACCTGATCGGTGCGCGAGGGGGGAGTTGAACCCCCACGCCCTTTCGGGCACTGGCACCTGAAGCCAGCGCGTCTGCCTATTCCGCCACTCGCGCGCGTCGCCGCATCCCTGCGGCGAGCGACCCGCCGAGAATACCACGGGCGTCGACCGTCCTCGCGGACGAGAGCTCTTCCCGGACGCGTCCAGTCCGGGCAACTACGATGGTGCCACCCTTCCGCCGGATCGAGGAACAGAGTGGGACTCCTGGACAGCTTCGAGCGTGGACTCGAACGCGCCGTCAACGGCGCGTTCGCGAAGACGTTCCGCAGCGGCGTGCAGCCCGTCGAGATCGCCTCGGCACTGCGGAGCGAACTCGATGCGAATGCCGCCGTGGTCTCGCGGGACCGCATCCTCGTTCCCAATCTCCTGACGGTCTCGCTCTCCCGAGCGGACCTGGAACGGATGCAGCGTCTCGGCCCGGCGCTCCTCGAGGAGCTGCACGGGCTGGTCAGTCGCCACGCGAGGTCGCAGGGATATTCCTTCCCCGGTCCGGTGCGCATCGATCTCGCGCTGGGCGATCGCCTCACCACCGGTCAGGTGCGCACGCACAGCCGGACCTCGGCCTCCGAGGTGTCCTGGCGTGGTGTGCTGGAGATCGCGGGCACCCGGCATCCGCTGCTGGCCTCTCGGACAGTGATCGGCCGCGGGGCGGATGCCGACATCACGATCGCCGACACGGGAGCGAGCCGCCGGCACGCGGAGATTCTGTGGGACGGGCAGCGCGCTATGGTCCGCGACCTCGGCTCCACCAACGGCACGCTCCTGGATGGGCGGGCGGTGCGCGAAGCGGCGCTGGCAC
Source organism: uncultured Actinomycetota bacterium (assembly GCA_963696115.1). Taxonomy (GTDB): domain Bacteria; phylum Actinomycetota; class Actinomycetes; order Actinomycetales; family Microbacteriaceae; genus Microbacterium. Next base: position 5,620 of record CAVOIT010000001.1, read on the forward strand.
CCGACTCCACGATCCGGATCGGACGCACCGACATCGTGTTCCGGGTGGTCGCCGAAGCCGCGGCCGCTCCCGACGCCACCCAAGCGTTCTCGCTTCGCGACGCGGACCGGTTCGGGGACCCGTCCTGGTGAGCGAGCTGACGCTGCTCCTGCTGCAGATCGGGTTCCTGGTCTTGCTGTGGTTCTTCGTCTTCGCCGTCGTGTACTCACTGCGCGCTGACGTGTTCGGCATTCGCCCGCGGCGTCTGCCCGAACAGGTCGCCGCCGCGTCGCCGTCGGCACCGCCCCCCGCGGCCCGCGCCGACGCCACCGCGCCGGTCACCACCCCGTCGCGGCCCGGACGTTCCCGGGGGCGTGCGACGACCTCCTCAGCGCACCGGATCGTCATCACCAGCGGCCCCAAGGCGGGGCTGGAGGTGCCCCTCGGGTCGGAGCCGCTGACGATCGGGCGCTCGAGCGAATCCGGTCTGGTGATCCGCGACGACTACACCTCCAGCCACCACGCCCGCCTCATGCCGTGGGGCGATCAGTGGATGCTGCAGGATCTCGACTCCACCAATGGCACCTGGCTGGACGGTCAGCGGGTCACCGTCCCCGTCCCGCTGAACCTCGGGGCGGCGATCAAGGTGGGGGCGACCACATTTGAGTTGCGGGACTGAAGCGCGGTGTTCCAGGGCTCCAGCGCGGCCGTCTCGCACACCGGAAAGGTGCGCGCGAACAATCAGGACTCCGGGTTCGCCGGATCCAACCTGTTCGTGGTCGCCGACGGGATGGGTGGGCACGCCGGCGGGGATGTCGCCTCGAGCCTCGCGATCGGGCGAATCGCGGCGCTGGACCACTCGTTCGGGAGCACCGCCGACGCCGAGCAGGCGCTGCGTCAGGCGCTGACCGACACCGCGGCCGACATCATCGAAGCGGTGGGGACCCGGCCGGAACTTGCGGGGATGGGCACCACCGTCAGCGCCCTCCTCATGGTGGACGACTACGCCGTGATCGCACACATCGGCGATTCCCGCATCTACCTGTTCCGCGACGGCGATCTCACGCAGATCACCACCGATCACACCTTCGTGCAGCGACTGGTCGACTCCGGGAGGATCACGCCCGAGGAGGCGCGGTACCATCCGCGCCGTTCCGTGCTGATGCGGGTGCTCGGCGACATGGACGCGCACCCCGAGATCGACTCCTTCGTGATGCCGACCCGCGCCGGGGACCGGTGGCTGCTGTGCTCCGACGGCCTGTCCGGGGTGGTGGAGGATGCGCACACAGCCAAGGTTCTGGCAGCTGGGCACGCCCCCGGTCGCACCGCGGACCAGCTGCTCAAACTGGCTTTGGATGCCGGTGCCCCCGACAACGTGACGGTCGTGATCGTCGACGTGGGCGGCGCCCATCCCGTGTTCTCCGGCACCCCGACCATCGTCGGATCCGCCTCCACCCCCCGTGGAGTGGAGGTGCCGGCGGTCCGCTCCGGACGCTCCTCATGGCTCCATCCGGCGCGGCAGGCGGCGAACGAGCCGACGCACTACGAGCCGGCGCCGCAATTCCTCGAAGAGCTCATCGAGGAGGACCGCCGACGCTCCCGACGACGCCGCATCGCCTGGGCGGTGGCCGCGGCGGTGGTGCTCGCGGCACTAGCCGCAGGGCTCGCCGCCGGATACGCCTGGACCCAGACGCGGTACTTCGTGGGTGCGGACGAGGACACGGTGGTGATCTACCGAGGGGTGCAGCAGAACCTCGGCCCGATCGCGCTGTCCAGCGCGTACCAGGACACCGGCATCCCGCTGGCCGATCTCAGCCCCTTCGACCGGGCCACGGTGGAGGCAACCATCTCCGCGCGCTCGCTGGCCGACGCGCAGCTGATCGCGGCCCGCCTGGGCAAAGGGGGGCAGAGCCCATGACCAGCACGCGTCCCGACGCGGTGAGCAACGACACCGCGGTGATGCGGGCGCTGCGCCGCATCCGCGAGCCGCAGCGACAGCGCAATCGCGAACTGCGCCTGCTGCTGTTCGCCCTGGTCGTGGTGGGCGCGGCCATTGCGCTCGTGCAGTGGGGTGCCCTCGGCGCCGTCGACGCCGGATTCCTCGCCTACGCGGGCGTCATCGCCGCCCTTGCCCTCGCCCTCCACGTGGTGCTGCGGTTCGTCGCCCCCGACGCCGATCCGCTGCTGCTGCCGCTGGGCACCATCCTCACCGGCCTCGGGCTGGCGATGATCTACCGGATCGACCTGGAGGACCAGGCTCAGGGATGGGATGCGGCATCCACCCGGCAGTTGGCGTGGGCCGCGATCGCGGTGGCGGCCGCGATCGCGGTGGTGGTGATGCTGCGCAACTACCGCGTGCTGTTCCGCTACACCTATCTCGCGGGGTTCACCGGCATCGCCCTGCTGCTGCTGCCGCTCGTGCCGGGCCTGGGCACCGATGCCAGCGCGGACGTCTGGGTGTCTTTCGGTTTCTTCTCGTTCCAGCCGGGTGAGCTCGCCAAGATCGCACTCGCCGTGTTCTTCGCCGGCTACCTGGTGCGCACCCGGGAGAGTCTCACGTCGGTCGGCACCCGGTTCCTGGGCATGACCTGGCCCCGTGCCCGCGAACTCGGGCCGATCCTCGTGGTCTGGGCAGTCTCTCTGGGCATCATCGTGCTGCAGCGCGATCTGGGCACGGGCCTCCTGATCTTCGGCATGTTCGTCGCCACGCTGTACGTGGCGACGGGCAAGACCAGCTGGGTGGTGCTCGGGCTCGTGCTGGCGGCGGCCGGCGCGGCGCTGGCGACCCGCGTGCTGCCGTATGTCGGTCTGCGATTCGCCAACTGGCTGGACCCGTTCAACCCCGATCTCGTCAACGACTCCAGCTATCAACTGGTGCAGGGCATCTTCGGACTGGCCCAGGGGGGGCTGATCGGCACCGGCCTCGGACAGGGACGGCCGGGCCTCACACCGCTGGCGCAGAGCGATTACATCTTCCCCAGCCTCGGTGAGGAGCTCGGCCTGGTCGGCGTGTTCGCCATCCTCTGCCTCTACCTCGTCCTGGTCAGCCGGGGCCTGCGGGTCGGCGTGGCCGGTCAGGACGACTTCGGCAAACTGCTGGCGACCGCGCTGTCGTTCACCATCGCGCTGCAGGTGTTCATCATGGTCGGCGGCGTCACACGGGTGATCCCGCTGACCGGCCTGACCACGCCGTTCCTGGCCGCTGGGGGATCCTCCCTCGTCGCGAACTGGGTCATCGTCGCACTGCTGCTGCGCATCTCGGACGCGGTGCGCAACCAGCCGAGGGCGGTGATCGGCTGATGACACGGCAGCTGCGACGGCTCAGCATCGTGATCCTCGCGATGTTCCTGGCGCTGTTCGCCTCCACCAGCTGGATCCAGGTGATCCAAGCCGACTCGCTGGCGGAGAACCCGCAGAACCGGCGTGCCCTGTACGACGCGTTCGAGGTGCAGCGCGGAGCGATCATCGCCAGCGGCGCGGCGATCGCATCCTCCGTGCCGTCCGAGGACGTGTACAGCTGGCAGCGGGTGTATGCGGACGCGCCGACGTGGGCGCCGGTGACGGGCTACATCAATGTCGCCCTGGGCTCGGCGACCGGGATCGAGCAGGCCTTGAACCCGGAGTTGTCCGGCACCGGGGGATCGCAGTTCCTCTCCCGCGTCGAGCGCATCTTCACAGGTCAGCCGCCGCAGGGCTCGAACGTGGTGCTGACCCTCGACGCGCGTGTGCAGCGCGCCGCATTCGAGGCCCTCGGCGATCTGCAGGGCGCGGTGGTGGCGATCGAGCCCGCGACGGGACGGATCCTGGCGATGGCCAGCACCCCCGGGTACGACACGAACCTCCTGGCCTCCCACGACACACAGGCGGTGGATGCCGCGTACGGCGCCCTCGAGAGCGACCCCCGGCATCCGCTGTACAACCGGGCGATCGGCGGCGACCTGAACCCGCCGGGTTCGACCTTCAAGCTGGTGGTCGCCTCGGCCGCGCTGGCATCGGGCGCGTACACGCCGCAATCCACCCTGCCCAACCCCGCCGTCTACGCCTTGCCGCAGTCCAGCTCGACCGTGCGCAATGCGGGCGGCGGCACGTGCGGCGGCGGCGAGACTGTCACGATTGCGGACGCCCTGCGCCTGAGTTGCAACATCCCGATGGCGGAACTCGCGGTGCAGCTGGGCGACGACGCCATCCGCGAAGAGGCGGACAAGTACGGTTTCAACACCTCGTTCACGATGCCGCTCGTCTCGACTCCCTCGAGTTACCCGCGCGCGCTGGATGATCCTCAGACCGCTCTGACCGGGTTCGGTCAGGGTCAGGTGACCGCCACCCCGCTCCAGATGGCGATGGTCTCGGCGGGCATCGCGAACGAGGGGCTCGTCATGAATCCCCGCATGGTCGACCAGGTGCTGGGTGCGGACCTGTCGGTGCAGCAGACGTTCTCGGACAGCGCGTTCCAGCGCGCGCTGGCGCCGGAGCTCGCCGCCCAGATGACGGCGATGATGGTCGCGAATGTCCAGGACGGCGCGGCCTCCAATGCAAGAATGGACGGGGTCGAGGTGGCCGGCAAGACCGGTACCGCCGAGAACGGTGATGACGAGCCGTTCACGCTGTGGTTCACCGGCTTCGCCCCCGCCGTCGATCCTCAGGTCGCGGTCGCGGTCGTGATCGAGGACGGCGGAGGACAGGGTCAGTCGGGCAGCGGCAACACTCTCGCAGCGCCCATCGCAAAGAAGGTCATGGAGGCGGTGCTGAGCAGATGAGACCGACGCAGGGTGCGACCTTCGGTGGGCGATACGAGCTGGAGTCGCGGATCGCGGTCGGCGGCATGGGCGAGGTGTGGGAGGCCAACGATCACGTCATCGGCCGGACCGTGGCGATCAAGATCCTCAAAGACGAGTACATGGGCGACCCCGGGTTCCTCGAGCGCTTCCGGGCCGAAGCCCGTCACGCGGCTCTGGTCAACCACGAGGGCATCGCGAGCGTGTTCGACTACGGCGAGGAGAACGGCTCCGCGTTCCTCGTGATGGAGCTGGTTCCGGGAGAGGCGCTCTCGACCATCCTCGAGCGCGAGGGAGCACTTTCGGCCGATAGGACGCTGGACATCGTCGCGCAGACCGCGGCCGCGCTGCAGGCCGCCCACGCGGCGGGCCTGGTGCACCGCGACATCAAACCGGGGAACCTGCTGATCACCCCCGACGGACGGGTCAAGATCACGGATTTCGGCATCGCGCGGATCGCGGACCAGGTCCCGCTCACCGCGACCGGACAGGTCATGGGGACCGTGCAGTACCTGTCGCCCGAGCAGGCATCGGGCCATCCCGCATCTCCCGCCACCGACATCTACTCCCTGGGCATCGTCGCCTATGAGTGCCTCGCCGGCCGCAGGCCCTTCAGCGGCGAGTCCCAGGTGGCCATCGCGATGGCTCAGATCAACGAGCAGCCGCCTCCCCTTCCCGAGACCGTCGCGGCGCCGGTGCGGAACCTGGTGCTGACCATGATCGCCAAGAAGCCCGAGGACCGGCCGGCGTCTGCCGCAGCCGTCTCCCGCGCCGCGAACGCACTGCGCCGGGGCGACGTGGCCGCCGCCGCCGCCGCCGTCCCGGCGGTAGCAGCCGGCTCCGTCGACGAGATGACGCAGCTGCTCGGCACCGCCGAACCCACCACCGCCACGCACGTGCTGCCGGCAGCCGGGCCCGGAGCCGCCGCTCCGGCGCGCAAGCGCAGTCCGTGGACGTGGCCGTTGGTGGCGCTGATCGCCCTGCTGCTGCTCGTTCTCGGCGGCACCATCTGGGCTCTCGTGGGCCGGCCCGCGCCGGCCCCGGTCGAGTCGACCACCGCCGCGCCGTCCCCCACCCGAACCACGCCGCCGCCCGCGCCCAGTCCCACCTCGGTGGACGTCAGCGCACTGGCCCTGACCGGTCGGACCTGCGACGACGCGCGGGCTGTCGCAGCGCAGGCGGGGCTCACCGACGTCAGTTGCCAGACGGGCAATGCGGCCGCCTCTCCCGACCAGGTCGGGCTCGTGTATCAGGTGCAGCCCGAGGGCAACGTCCCCTTTGGCCAGCCGGTGACACTGACGGTGTACGGCGACCTGACGCCGATCCCCGCGCCCTCTGCCGCACCGACCATCGAAGTGGGTGGTGCCCCCGTGACCACGGTGACGGCGGGCTCGACGGTTCAGGTGAACTGGACCGGGTTCCAGTGTCCGTCGGGGACGGGGTCCGTCGTCAGCTACAACCTGACCGCGGTCAACGGCATCTTCACGTCAACCGGCCAGTCACAGGCGAAGGCGGGCCCCAACGAACGGCCGGTGTCGCTGGAGGTGGGCGCGAACACGGGGCAGGCCCTCATCGTCAGCTACACGGTGACCTGCTCGGGCAGCGGGAACGGCACCACCCGCGACTCCGGGTCGTCACCGCAGGCGCAGGCAACCGTACTGCCGGCTCCCACAAGTCCCAGCAAGGAGCCTCCTGCGGCAGGGTGATCAGCGCTTCCCCAGGCGGGCGGCGCCCCGTCCGATAGGCTGAGGGACGTTGCATCCAGGGAGACGTCGTGACGAGTGAGCCGCGCCTGCTCGCGGGCCGCTACCGCGTCGACGAACTCATCGGCCGCGGCGGCATGGCGAGCGTCTACCGCGGCTACGACACGACTCTCGATCGCGTGGTGGCGCTGAAGATCCTGCGTCGCGAGCTGGCCGAGGATTCCGTATTCCGCACCCGGTTCCGCCAGGAGGCCCAGTCGGCCTCACGCATGGCCCATCCCGCGGTGGTCCGGGTGTACGACGCCGGGGAGGATGCCACCGTCGGAGCAGACGGTGCGACGCACCCCGAACCGTTCATCGTGATGGAGCTCGTGCACGGACGCACTCTCCAGGAGATCCTGGCGGCCGGCCCGGTCAGCCCCGACCAGGCGGTGCGCTACGTCGACGGCATCCTCGAGGCGCTGCAGTACTCCCACCGGGCCGGGGTCGTCCACCGCGACATCAAGCCCGGCAACGTCATGGTCACGGACTCCGGGCGCGTCAAGGTGATGGACTTCGGGATCGCGCGCGCTGCATCCGACTCGTCGTCCACCGTGGCCGAGACCAGCGCCATTCTCGGCACGGCAGCGTACTTCTCTCCGGAGCAGGCGAAGGGCGAACTCGTCGACGCCCGAGCCGACCTGTATTCCACCGGCGTGGTGCTCTACGAGCTCCTCACCGGGCGGCCGCCCTTCCGGGGGGACAGTCCCGTCGCGGTCGCCTACCAGCACGTGAGCGAGGCACCGGTCCCACCGAGCGAGCTCTCCGCGGATGTTCCGGCGGCACTGGACGCGGTCGTGCTCCGCGCGCTCGCGAAGGATCCGTATCAGCGGTTCCAGGATGCGGCGTCGTTCCGGGATGCGCTCCGCGAGGCGCTGACCGGGGAGGCTCCGACGGCCCGCGAGCTGCAGGCGCTGAGCAGCGAGCTCTACGGGCCCTCTCCGCGTCAAGCGGCGGAGACGGCCCGGTCGCTTCGCCAGCTGACCTCGGACACCACCATGCGACGCACCCAATCCGGGCCGCCGGTCGCATGGGTCTGGGCCGGAGTCGCGGTGTTGGCCATCCTGTTGGGGTCAGTGCTCTTCTGGGTGGTGACGATGCAGCCACGAGAGCCGGTGCCGGACTCCTCCAGGATCGTTCCCGACGTGGTGACGATGACCTACGAGCGCGCCGAGAGCATCATCACCGCCGCGGACCTCCTCGCCATACGCCGCGACGTGTCCGATCAGACAGTCCCCGCCGGAAGCGTCGTGCGCACGGACCCGCCCGCCGGGACCTCCGCTGCGCCGGGAGACACGGTCACGATCTACGTCTCCACCGGCGTGCAGACGGTGCCCATGCCAACTGTGGTCGGACTTCCCGAACAAGGCGCGCGCGACGCGCTCACGGCTGTGGGTCTTCGCATCGGCACCATCACCCCCCGTAACGACCCCGACCTGGCGGCGGGCACCGTCATCGAGGCTTCCACGACGTCCGGAGCCGCGCAGGCGGGAGAGCCGATCGCCGTGGGATCCACCGTCGACCTGACGGTCGCCAGCGGCAAGGTCGTGCTCAACGATCTCGGAGGGTACACGGTCTCCCGCGCGACGGCGGATCTGGAGGCTCTCGGTCTGCGCCCAGTGACCCAGGAGGATCCCGCCTGCGCCGCCACCCAGCCGCCGACGGTGACCGTGATGTCCGTCGGTCCCGGCGAGGTGCCCATCCACTCCGAAGTGGTGCTCACCTACTGCTCGGGTCCATGACCCTTCCCCGGCGCGGCGACAGCGCGGCGGCGCGGTCGACCGCGTCGGTCAGGCCAGCCGATCGCATCCAATTGGCCAGCAGCAGGTAGCCGCCCTGGGTCATGACGCTTTCGGGGTGGAATTGCACGCCCGTCAGCGGCATCCTCTCGTGCTCCAGCGCCATGACAGTCCCGTCCGGCGTGCGCGCGGTGACCCGCAGCTCCGTCGGCAGCGCCGCTTCGTCAACGGCGAGCGAGTGGTACCGGGCCGCGGGGAAGGACGGCGGCAGTCCGCGGAACAGCCCCCGGCCGTCGTGGTCGATCGGCGACGTCAGACCGTGATGCGGCTCCCGAGCGCGCACCACCGCTCCCCCCAGCGCGACCGCGATCGCCTGGTGACCCAGGCACACTCCGAGCAGGGGTGTCCGGGTCTGCTCGGCGGCGTGGACCACCGCCAGGGCGACGGGCGCCGCCTCCGGTCGCCCGGGTCCGGGGGAGACCACCACCGCCGCGAATGGCGCGACAGCATCGGCGGCGGCATCCGGGTCGATCCCCGCCGCCGGGGTCACGGTGACGCGCGCGCCGAGTTCGGCGACGTACCCGGCCAGGGTGTGCACGAAACTGTCCTGGTTGTCCACCACCAGCACGCTGGGTCCGGTGGACGGGGTCACTGGACGGTGACCTCCTCGGTGTTGACCAGCGCGCTGACCCAGGGGAACACGAAGAAGAACAGCGCGTAGAGCACCGCCACCGCGACCGCGACCAGGATCATCACCCGCGTCCACCACGGTCCCGGCAGCATCCGCCACAGCGCCGCGTACATCAGGCGGCCCCCGCCGTGAGGGATACCGGCGGACCCGATGTCCGCGGCGTGAATGACTCGAACACGCTGTAGGCGATGATCCGCTCGGCGGACCCGTCGATAGGGCTGCAGCTCGTCATCGTCAGATACCTCCCCTCGGGCTGCGACCCGTCCTGGCGGGGAACGGGCAGCAGCACATCGACAGCGGTGGGTGGGACGTACTCCACGGAGCGGAAGCGGTACGTGTACCAGCCGTCCGGCGTCTCGATCACCACCGCATCTCCCACGCGGAGGTCGGCTATCCGGTGGAACGGCGCGCCGTTCCCACCGCGGTGACCGGCCAGGGCGACGTTGCCCATATCGCCGGGCATCGGCGTGCCCGGGTAGTGGCCGATTCCGATCGGGTCGAGAGTGCGCGCGCGACTGACGCCGCCGGCTATCGGAACCTGGTAGTCCGCGCCGAACCGGGGCACGCGCATGAGCGCGAAGATCTCCCCGTCGCCGGCTTCGGACAGGACCACCGGATCGGCGGTGGCGGGTGGGGGCGGTGGAGGAGCGGATGCGGTGGCGCTCGCGGTGGGCTCGGGCGTCGCCGTGGCATCCGCGGCCCACTCCTCGGAGATCGACTCGGCGACCGCGCGCTGCTGCGATCCGATGATCACGTCGCCGAGCCACAGCTGCCACACCACATACAGCAACGCGACCACGCCCACCGTGATGAGCACCTCCCCCGCGATGCCGAGCGCACGTGCGCGGCGGCGCGGGCGAGCCCGCAGTTCGCGACGGGTGGTGGGCGCGGAGGACACAGGCCGCAGTCTAACCAGACTGACTCAGCGGAGCCCGACGGATGGCGCGGATCCCCGGGGGTAGGGCGACCCCCGATGGATGGTGCGGAGCTCGATAGGTAGGATGGAGGCCATGGCTGGTGCGGAGGACGGCGAGAGGCTGCCCGATCGACGGCCGGGGGAGCCGGCCCCGAACCCGGTGTGGTTCACACCGATCATGATCGGCCTGATGCTCGTCGGGCTCGTGTGGGTTCTGGTGTTCTACCTCAGCGGCAGCGTGCTTCCGATCCCGGGGGCGGGGGCCTGGAATCTCGTCATCGGTTTCGGGCTCGCGTTCGTCGGTTTCCTCATGACGACCCGGTGGCGCTGACTTCGCTTCCCCCCGTGACCCCATCGGAATGACAGACGTGTGATTCTCCCCAGGTGGGGATGAACCTGTGGATAGTCTCCCGCTCAGCGGTATAGCAGCGGCGGGAGAAGCAGCAGCAGGAGGAGCGCACCGCACAGCGCGGCGGTGAGCCCGACCAGTCGACGGCTGCGATCGGGGGTGCGCGCGCCGACCAGGATCAGGCCCATCAGCAAGCCCGCCACGAGCCCGCCCACGTGCGCCTGCCACGAGATCCCGAGGGATGGGATGAATCCGATCACGAGGTTGACGGCGAGCACCACGAGGATCCCCGTGATCTCCGCTCCGAGGTGCCGACCGATCACGAGCAGGGCTCCGAACAGCCCGAAGACCGCGCCCGACGCGCCCATGACGAAGCTGCCGGGGGCCAGCAGCGCCACCGCCACGGAGGCCCCGAGGGCGCTGACGAGGTACAGCGTCAGCACGCGCCATCGGCCCACGAGAGGTTCCAGCACCCGGCCGATCAGCCACAGGCTGAGCATGTTCAGTGCGATGTGCCAGAAGGAGGTGTGGACGAAGGCGTCCGTCAGAAGCCGCCAGGGCTGGAACTGGCCGGACCAGTCCGGGTAGAGCAGCGGCGGGAACAGCCCGAGCGCGCCGTCGACGATCCGGCCGGGGATCAGCAGCTGCAGCAGGTACACCGCGGCTGTGACGCCGATCAATGCGTACGTCATGACCGGCGCGGTGCCGGTCACCGCGGCGGCCGGTCCCGTCCGCCACCGTCGCTGCGCGCGGCGCTGCGCCGGGGACTGGGTGCGACGCTGCTCGGCGAGGCACTCAGGACAGATCACCCCCACGGCGGCTGGCGTCTGACACTCCCCGCAGATCGTCCGCAGGCATCGCTGGCACAGCACGAAGCTCTGCCGATCCGGATGCCGGTAGCAGAAGTTGTCGCGGTTGCGCGCGAAGTCGGCAGATGTCACGTGTGCGGCCGAGTTATGCGGCGACGACCTCGATCGCGGTGATCACGACCGGTTCCACGGGCCGGTCCCCGGCCCCGGTCGGGACCGCGCTGATCGCGTCCACCACCGCACGCGAGGCCTCATCGACGACCTCGCCGAAGATCGTGTGCTTGCCCTGCAGCCACGGCGTCGGATCCGTCGTGATGAAGAACTGCGAGCCGTTGGTCCCCTCCACCGCGCCGGTGATTGCGTTGCGACGGGAGCCGGCGTTGGCCATGGCCAGCATGTACGGCTTCTGGAAGTCCAGATCGGGGTGGATCTCGTCGTTGAAGGTGTATCCGGGACCGCCGGTGCCCTGTCCGAGAGGGTCGCCGCCCTGGATCATGAAGCCCGGGATGATGCGGTGGAACACCACATCGCGGTACAGCGGCCCCTGCCCCGGCTTGCCGGTCGCGGGGTCGGTCCAGGCCTGCGACCCGTCCGCCAGGCCGATGAAGTTGCGCACCGTGCGGGGTGCCTGGTCACCGAACAGCTGCACGACGATGTCGCCGTGGTTGGTGCGGATCGTGGCGACGGCGGAAGGCTGAGGCATGGGTACATTCTCTCAGAGTTCCCGGCAACCCCTGCTCGCACCGGGGCGCGGTCTGGCAAGATTGGGACATCGGCGGCCGAAGTGGCCGACCACCCAGGAAGAGGGGGACACCTCGTGAGCCTCAGCCGCAAACGCAAGAAGGAGCTCCGTCGGCTCCAGAACCAGGCCAGCAAGATCTGGGAATCGCAGCAGATCCTGGCATCGGAGGCGGCGGGCGTCGCGCGGGAGGCGGGGCGGCAGCTGGGCAATTTCGGTCGGGAGCAGGTCGCCCCCGCCGTGACCGGCACGTACAACCGGTACGCGGCCCCGTACGTCGGCCGCGGTGTGCAGGCGTCTCGCCGGGTCGTGAACGAAGCCGTCATCCCCGCCACCGGCGCGCTGGTCGGAGGCGCCATGTCGGTGTGGGATGCGGCGAACGACACCCGTGCTCGTCTGGCAGCGGGGCGCGGCTTGCCGGACGCGGCGACGTACCGGGCGCGGGCGGAGAAGTATGGAGCGCGCGCGACGAAGGCGCTGTCGGACCGCTTCGCCGTCCCCGAGCCGCGCTCGCGCATCAGCGCCGGCGCCGTGATCGCGATCGTTCTGGGCGGCCTGGCTGCGGCGGGAGTGCTGTACGCCGCGTGGCAGACGCTCCGGGCCGACGACGAGCTGTGGGTGGCGGACGACCCGCTGCGCGCGCCCGACGAGTGAAGCGCCGTCGCCGGCGGAATCACTCCTTCAACCCCGCCCAGGTCAGGGCCACGTC
>CAVOIT010000002.1:0-18879 GCA_963696115.1 uncultured Actinomycetota bacterium
GACGAGCGGCAAACCGGATCGCGTCCGCATCCGTGAGCGCGTCGCGCGCCCTCTACAATGACCGCTCGTGGCAGCGCAACATCGGAAGTCGACTCCGGCCCACCCGCACGTCAATCCCCGATCCGGGAACCCGCAACGCCGATCCGCCGGGTCGGCGCATCAGCCCGCTGCGCCTCCCGCCGGCGCGGCGGGCTGGATCGGCGCGGCGCGGCTGCGCACGCTACCGCTGTCGATCACGCCGATTCTCATCGGGACTGGGGCTGCCCGCCTGGTGGATCCGGCGCTGCACTGGGTGCTCGCCCTGGGCTGTCTCGGCGTGGGGGTGCTGCTCCAGGTCGGGGTCAACTTCGCCAATGACTACAGCGACGGGGTCCGCGGCACCGACCGTTACCGGCAGGGGCCGGCGCGTCTGACCGGCGCGGGACGCGCGCGCCCCCGCACCGTGCTGCTGGTCGCGCTGGTCTTCTTCGCCCTGGCTGCGATCGTGGGGCTGGCGCTGGTCGTGCGCACCCAGCAGTGGTGGATCCTGGCCGTGGGCGCGGCCTGCATCCTCGCCGCGTGGTTCTACACGGGCGGCCGCCGCCCCTATGGTTATCACGGCCTGGGCGAGTTGTTCGTCTTCGTCTTCTTCGGACTGGTGGCCACGGTCGGCACCACCTACATCCAGGTCGGTACCGTGCCGCAGGAGGCATGGATGGGCGCCGTGGCGGCGGGGTCGCTGGCGACCGCCGTGCTGCTGATCAACAACCTGCGGGACCTCGATCCCGACCGCGCGGCCGGCAAGCGCACACTCAGCGTGATGATCGGCCGCCGCTGGAGCCAGGTGCTGTTCACCGTTCTGCTGGCGATCCCGATCGCTATCGGTGGCTTCCTCGCCGTGTTCTACCCGATCGCGTGGCTGACCCTGATGGCTCTGCTCGGCTTCGGCCCAGCCGTCCTCATCGCGTGGACATATCGTCGCCCCGCCGAGCTGGTGGTCGCGCTGACGGTGACCTCCGTGACGGCGCTGGGCTACGGAGCGGTCCTGTTCTGGGCGTTCTCCGGGTGACCGTCCCCGGGAGAGGATGCCGAGGCGTCCCGTAGCACCTGGTCGGCCAGCGGGTCCTCCGAGGCCGCATCGGCCGCGCCCCATCGGCGCGGCCGGTGCGGACGCGGCCGATCCTCGCCGAGACCTGCGGTTGCCTCCGACAGCGGCCGTCGCAGGAACAGCACCGACAGGCTCAGACCGATCAGGGCGGCGAAGATGGCCGCGAGCCAGTACAACTCCCGCAACACCGGGAACAGCATCATCACCCCGAACGGTACGAGGAACGCGAGCAGGCGCAGCACGGAGTAGAGGATCGCTGCTCGGACTCGCACCCGACCATGGTACGCGGGCCCGGCTTAGGATGGAGGTGTGGCACGACTCCTGCTGATCGCAGCGCTGGTGGCGGCCCTGTTCTGGGTCTTCACCATCGTCGACTGCGCTGTTCAGCCGGCCACGCGCCACCGCGGCGTCAGCAAGCCGGTGTGGATCGTGATCGTCGTGCTCCTGCCCGTCGTGGGCGGGCTCCTGTGGTTCGCCATCGGCCGGACCGGTCGCCGCTCCGCGGCAGCCGTGTCGGCTCCGGACGACGACCCGGAGTTCCTGCGACGGATCGGTGCGACCGCGGACCGCGACGAGCGGATCCGCCGCCTCGAGCAGGAACTGGCGCGACTGGACTCGGAGGACGACGCGGCGACCGGATCGGCCGGCAGCGCGGACGAGACCCCCGCCCGTCACCGCCACGACGGCGACGACGATCCTCGACCGCGGTGAGATGAGCGGCCCGAGTGCCGGCAGCCCCGCACCGTCCAGCGACGCCGCCGCGGCGCTGCTGCGCGCACTGATCGACCTCGGCGTGCGCCATGTCGTCCTCAGCCCCGGATCTCGCTCGCAAGCGCTCGCACTGGCGGCAGCCGCGGCGGAGGGGCAGGGGCGGATCCGTCTGCACGTGCGCATCGACGAGCGGGTCGCGGGTTTCACCGCACTGGGCATCGGGGAGGAGACGGGTATCCCGGCGGCGGTGATCTGCACCTCGGGCACCGCGGTCGCGAATCTGCTGCCGGCCGTCCTCGAAGCCGATCACGCCGGTGTTCCGATGCTGCTGCTGACCGCGGACCGACCGCCTGAGCTGCGCGGCATCGGCGCCAACCAGACCACCCGGCAGCCCGGCATCTTCGGCGATCACATCCGGTGGGCCATCGACCTGCCCGTCCCCGACCGGGTCGATCCCACGGGGCGGGGTGGGCAGACGACGGCCGTGGCGGCGGCGGCAGCCGCCGCCTGGGCCGCCGCCCGGGGACAGGGATCCGCGCCGGCGGGTCCGGTGCACCTGAACATTCCCCTGCGGGATCCGCTCGCCGGTGCGCTGCCGACATGGTTCGCGGATCCTGCCGGACCCGCCCCCGCGCCCCTCGCCACGGGCCCGCCGACGGCCACCCCGGTTCCGCACGGACCCCGGACAGTGGTGATGGCGGGTGCAGGGGCCGGCGCGGAAGCGGAGAGAATCGCCTACGAGGGATCCTGGCCGCTCGTGGCGGAGATTGTCAGCGGCGCCCGGTTCGGGCCTCATCTGGTGCACGGGTATCGGAGCATCCTCGCCGGTCCGCTCGGCCGGGCGGTGCAGCGCGTCGTGGTGTTCGGCCATCCCACCCTCAGTCGCGAGGCGGCGGCGCTGCTCGCCCGGCCCGACGTGGAGGTGATCGCAGTGCGCGGCCCCGGCGAGCGGCTCGACCTCAACGGCACGTCGATCCCGGCGGACGCCGTGGAGGTGGGTCCCGGGGAACCGGACCGCGCCTGGCTGGGCGCCTGGATGACCGCCTCGCGTGCGGCGGCGGTCGACCTGGCGCCCGCAGCACCCGACGCGGCCGGCCTCACCGCGGTGGCGGGGCCGGAGCGTCGCCGCGCGGTGGATGCGGAGCTGGCAGTGATGCGGGCCTCCATCGACCGGCGCATGCTGGTGGATGCGGTCTGGCGGGCCACCTGGCCGCACGACCGGCTCGTCTTCGGGTCCTCCCGCCTGGTGCGGGTGGCGGACGCGGTGCTGGGCGGCAAGAAGGTGCCCGTCCACGCCAATCGCGGCCTCGCCGGAATCGACGGCACCATCGCGACCGCATTCGGCGTTGCACTGGCCAGTCAGGATGCCGGGGCGGCCGGCGTCACCCGCGTGCTGCTGGGGGACCTGGCCTTCCTGCACGACGTCGGCGCGCTCCTGACCGCGGCCACCGAGCGGATCCCGCGCATCCAGATCGTCGTGGGCAATGACGGCGGCGGCACGATCTTCGACGGGCTGGAGGTCGCGTCGATCGCCCCACCCGCGGTGATGGACCGAGTGATGTACACGCCGCACGCGGCGGGCATCGCGGACCTCGCCGCCGGGTATGGATGGCGGTACCTACGTGCGACCAGCCGCGCCGATCTCGATCAGGCGCTGACGGCGGCGAACGACCACCGGATCGTGGAGGTCCCGCTGGCGCGCTGACGGGTCAGGCGAGTGCCTCCACGATCGGACGGAACTTGACCCTCGTCTCCAGCAGCTCCGACTCCGGGTCGCTGCCGGAGACGATCCCGGCTCCGGCGTACGCGATGAACGGCACCGGGAGTTCAGGGTGCCCGGTGACCGGGTCGAACTGGGCGCAGCGCAGCGCGATGGCCCACTCGCCGTCGCCGTTCCCGTCGATCCACCCCACCGGTCCCGCGTAGCGTCCCCGGTCGAACGGCTCGAGTTCGCCGATGAGGTCCACTGCGGCATCCGCAGGGGCACCCGCCACCGCCGCGGTGGGATGCAGCGCGGCGACCAGGTCCAGTGCGGATGCGCCGTCGGACAGGCGCGCCTCCACGTCCGTCGCGAGGTGCCACAGGTTCGGCAGTCGCAGCGCGAACGGCTCGGCGGCCACGAGCGCCTGCGTGTGCGGCCGCAGCGCGGCGGTGACGCTGCGCACTGCATACCGGTGTTCGTCGAGGTCCTTCGCGCTGGTGACCAGTGCGTGCGAGGCGGCCAGGTCGCTGTCCGCGTCCGCGCCGCGAGCGGCCGTCCCCGCCAGCACGCGCGCTGTCACGGTGCGACCCCGTACGGTCACGAGAGTCTCCGGGCTCGCCCCGATCAGCCCGGCGACGGCAAACGTCCACGTGTCGGGGTAGGCGGACGCGAGGGCGCGCACCAGCCGGCGCAGATCGGACCCTGGCGGCGCCGAACCGCGCAGGTCGCGCGCGAGCACGACCTTGCTCACCCGCCCGCTGCGGATCGCGGTGAGCGCGGCGTCCGCCGCCGCGACGAACCGCCGCGCGGTCTGTCTGCCAGGACCCACCGTTCCCGCCCAGTGCGGGCCCAGGGGGCGCCGGATCCCCGGGGGCGCCGGGCTCGAGGGGTGGCGGATGGTGGTCCGCCAGAACCGGTCCCCGCGTCGACCGGTGACGACGGCGGGCACTGTCAGAACGGCCGCGCGGGGCGACCGCGGGTCGAACGGCAGCGACCCGAAGCCGATCAGACCCGTCCCGGCCACGCCGACACGGTCGCGGATGTCGGCCCGCTCGGCGAGTGCCCGCCAGCAGGTCGACAGCGTCCGCGCGGCATCCGGCCCGGTGGCGCGCAGCTGGAGCGCCTCGCCCGCTCCCACCATGCCGTCGCCGCGACGGAGCCACACAAGCGGATCGCCGGGATCGGCGAGCGCGAGCGGGTCCTCCTCGGGCTCGATCTCGCGCGTGTCGACCACGAGCGGCACGGCGGGTTCGGGCACCTGTCCAGCCTAGGCGGCTCTTGCCCGGGGCTCTGTCCGATACCCTACCCCGGTATGTTTCATACCGGGTAGGGGTATACGGTGGTGTCACCGTACCGGAGGAGGAACCATGCCGTCTCTCGTTCGCGGCGCCGTCGGCGCCGCAGCCCTCGCCCTCGCCCTCGCCCTCGGCGGCTGCGCCGGTTCGGCAGCGGACACCGACGCACCCGCCGCTTCGTCGCCATCCGTGGACGCGGACGACGTGATGTTCGCGACGATGATGATCCCGCACCACGAGCAGGCCGTCGAGATGAGCGACATGCTTCTGGCCAAGGCCGGGGTCGACGAACGGGTGCGTGAACTCGCACAGCAGATCAAGGATGCGCAGCAGCCGGAGATCTCCCTGATGCACAGCTGGCTGGACGAGTGGGGGGTCGTCGCGCCCACCACCGGGAAGCGGAGACATGGGCCATGGTGACGGCATGATGTCCGACGACGACATGCGAGCCCTGGAGGACGCGGACGGCACCGAAGCGTCGCGCCTGTTCCTGGAGCAGATGATCGTGCACCACGAGGGAGCCATCGAGATGGCGCAGGCGGAGGTGAGCGCCGGGAGCGACCCGCGCGCCGTCGAACTCGCGCGCGCGATCATCGACAGCCAGACCGCCGAAATCCAGACCATGCGTGACCTCGCGGGGCAGTTGTGAGCACGGTGCACGGGCAGGGCGCGGTTCCCGCCCATCCTGCCGACGGCGCGCACGCCGTACGACATGCACGAGGGCCACGACATGCACGAGGGCCACGACATGCACGCGGGTCACGAGATGCATGACATGCACGCGGGTCACGACGCACACGGGGGACATGGCGGCCACGGTGACCATGTCGCCCAGTTCCGGCAGCTGTTCTGGATCAACCTCGTCCTCGCGGTTCCCGTGATCGCCGCATCGAGCATGTTCGCGATGCTGCTCGGCTACGAGCTTCCGTCGTGGCCCGGGGTGGCGTGGATCTCCCCGGTGCTGGGCACGGTGATGTACGTGTGGGGCGGCCGACCGTTCCTGACCGGCGCGGTCTCCGAAGTGCGCGCCAAGTCCCCCGGGATGATGCTGCTGATCGCGCTCGCGATCACGGTGGCCTTCGTCGCGTCGTGGGGCGCGAGCCTGGGGCTGCTCGACCACCAGCTGGACTTCTGGTGGGAGTTGGCGCTGCTGATCGTGATCATGTTGCTCGGCCACTGGATCGAGATGCGTGCGGTCGCGCAGACCTCGTCCGCCTTGGATTCGCTGGCCGCCCTCATTCCGGATGAGGCAGAGCGGGTCGTCGACGGCGGCACCGAGACGGTGGCGCCCGCGACGCTGCGTGTTGGCGATGTGGTGGTCGTGCGACCCGGCGGGCGGGTCCCCGTCGATGGGCGAGTGGTGGAGGGCTCGGCATCGATGGACGAGTCGATGATCACCGGGGAGTCGCGGCCGGTGATCCGCGAGTCCGGCGACCCCGTCATCGCCGGGACGGTCGCGACCGATTCCGGTCTCCGCGTGGAGGTCACCGCCGTCGGCGACGACACCGCGCTGGCGGGCATCCAGCGCCTTGTGGCGCAGGCGCAGAACTCGTCCTCCCGCGCGCAGCGCCTGGCCGACCGCGCCGCGGGCTGGCTGTTCTGGTTCGCGCTGGGAAGCGCTCTGGTCACCGCAGTCGTCTGGAGCGTCGTCGGCATGCCTGATGAGGGGATCGTTCGCACCATCACGGTCTTGGTCATCGCATGCCCGCACGCTCTGGGTCTGGCGATTCCGCTGGTGGTCGCGATCGCCACCGAGCGCGCCGCTCGCGGGGGGGTGCTCGTCACCGACCGCCTCGCGCTGGAGAGCATGCGGACCGTTGACGTGGTCGTGTTCGACAAGACCGGGACTCTCACGAAGGGCGAGCCCACCGTCACGGCGGTCGCAGCCGCCGCCGGCGTCACCGACGACGAGGTCCTGGGGTGGGCTGCGGCGGCAGAGGCGGACAGCGAACATCCCCTGGGAGCGGCGATCGTGCGGGCAGCGCAGGCCCGCGGGATCCGTCCCGTCGCCGCATCCGGCTTCCGCTCCTCGCCTGCGCTGGGCGTGGCGGCGGACGTCGACGGGGCGGTGGTGCAGGTGGGGGGTCCCCGGATGATGGAGGAGGCCCACCAGACCGGCCCTGGCCGAGACCGAGGCGTGGCGGGATCAGGGAGCGATCGTCCTTCATGTGCTGCGCGGCGGGAGCGTCGTGGGCGCGCTGCGGCTGAACGACGAGATCCGGCCTGAGTCGCGGGACGCGGTCGATGCTCTCACGCGGACTTGGCCGGCAGGTGGTGATGATCACGGGAGACGCCCAGCCCGTGGCCGCCGCCGTGGCCGCCGAGTTGGGAATCGAGCGGTTCTTCGCCGGCGTCCGACCGGAGGACAAGGCCGAGGCGATCGCGTCGCTCCAGCGCGAGGGGCGGTCGGTGGCGATGGTCGGCGACGGCGTCAACGACGCTCCGGCTCTTGCTCAGGCGGACGTCGGCATCGCGATCGGGGCAGGCACCCAGGTCGCGATCGCGTCCGCCGGGGTCGTGCTGGCCGGGTCCGACCCTCGCTCGGTGGCTTCGGTCGTCGAGCTGTCCCGCGCGTCCTACCGGAAGATGCAGCAGAACCTGTGGTGGGCCGCCGGATACAACCTGATCTCCGTTCCGCTGGCGGCCGGAGTGCTCGCCCCGATCGGGTTCGTGCTGCCCATGTCGGTCGGTGCGATCCTGATGTCATTGTCCACCGTGATCGTCGCCGCCAACGCGCAACTGCTGCGACGACTGGACCTGCGACCCGAAAGGAGCGCCCATGTCCACTCGTGAGCCCGGCGCGCATCACGTCGGCTACATCACCGACAAGGAGAAGTACCTCAACCGGCTCCGGCGCATCGAAGGCCAGGCGCGCGGGATCTCGCGGATGGTGGACGAGGAGACGTACTGCATCGACATCCTCACCCAGATCAGCGCGCTCACCAGTGCGCTCCAGGCCGTCGCCGTCGGGTTGCTCGACGACCACCTGAAGCACTGCGTTGTCGACGCTGCCCGGGCCGGCGGCGAGGAGGCCGACGAGAAGATCCAGGAGGCGACCGCGGCGATCGCCCGCCTCGTGCGCTCCTGACCAGCGGCGGGCGCCCCTACGCTGGACGGGTGAGCGCGCAGGGTGAGCGGCCAGGGCTGGACAAGCAGCCCGGCCAGGTGGCGGGGATGTTCGATCACGTCGCTCCCGGATACGACCGGACGAACCTGTTCCTCTCGCTCGGCAACGACCGCTGGTGGCGCGCCGCGACCGTGCGGGCGATCGATCCACTGCCGGGTCAACGGATCTTGGATCTCGCCGCCGGCACGGGTGCCAGCGCCGTACCCTTGGCCCGCCGGGGGGCGCAGGTGGTCGCCGCAGACTTCTCCGCCGGCATGATCGAGGAGGGCCGTCGGCGCCATCCTGCGACTGCGGGCCTGTCGTTCGTGACCGCGGACGCGACCGCTCTGCCCTTCGACGAGGAGTCCTTCGACGTGGTGACGATCTCGTTCGGTCTTCGGAACGTGTCCGACCCGCACCGCGCGCTGCGCGAGATGCGACGTGTCACCCGCCCGGGCGGTCTGTTGATGGTGTGCGAGTTCTCCCACCCACCGAATGCGGCGCTGGCCCGGCTCTACCGGGTCTACAACGCCGCTGTGATGCCGGCGATGGCCCGCGCGGTCAGTTCGGACCCGGGTGCGTATCGGTACCTGAACGAGACCATTCGGCAGTGGCCGGATCAACGCACGCTCGCCGCCTGGATCGCGGATGCCGGATGGTCGGCGGTAGCGCACCGGAACCTGACCGGCGGCATCGTGGCGCTCCACCGCGCACGCAGACCGCTCGAATGAGATGAGGGCCGGTCCCCAGGGCGGGGCACCGTGCAGCGTTACGCACCGCGGGCGTCCCGGACCCACGGGTAGGCTGGAGAAGTGAGCCGCAGCCCGTCCGCTACGCGCGCCCGACTGGCGCGCCGGCTGGGCCTGAGCGAACGCATCTTCGCTGGTCCTGCTTCGCGGCGGCTGCAGCACGTCGTCGAGGACGGCCTCGTCCAGGTGGAGCAGCAGATGGCGCGCGAGCTCCGCGTGGCCGACGCGCTCGCCGATGCCACCACCCGCTATCTCTACGAGGCGGGTGGAAAGCGGATCCGGCCGACACTGACGCTGCTGACGGCACAGCTGGGGGACGGCGTGACCGCCGCTGTCATCGACGGGGCCGCGGCGCTCGAACTGACCCATCTCGGATCCCTGTACCACGACGACGTCATGGACCGTGCTGACGTGCGCCGGGGGGTGCCCGCTGCGCACGCCGTGTGGGGCAACAGCATCGCCATTCTCACCGGCGACCTTCTCTTCTCCCGAGCCAGCACGATCATGGCGCGGCACGGTGCGGCCGCCATGCAGTTGCAGGCGGACACATTCGAGCGTCTCGTGCTGGGGCAGATGCACGAGACCGTCGGGCCGGGGCCGGGGGAGGATCCCGTCGGCTTCTACCTCCAGGTGCTCGCGGACAAGACCGGATCCTTGATCGCGGCCGCCGCCCAGACCGGGGTTCTGTTCGGCAATGCCCCATCCCAATACCGCGAACCCTTGCGGCAGTACGGCGAAAAGGTGGGCGTCGCGTTCCAGCTCATGGATGATGTCATCGACCTGTCCGCCGACGCTGACGAGACGGGCAAGCTCCCTGGCGCCGATCTGCGCGCCGGGGTGCCGACGATGCCCTACCTGTTGCTGGGGCAGGAGACGGATGCCGCTTCGGCGGCGCTGCGCACCCGCATCGATGAGGGCGTCGCTCGGGTCGCCGACGGGGGCGCCGTCGAACTGCTCGACGCGCCACTGACGGAATTGCGCGGGCACGAGGCGACAGCCAGCACGCTGCGGCGCGCCCGCGATTGGGCCGGCGACGCGATCCGGGCACTGGAACCGCTGCCGCCGGGCGCCGTCCGCGAAGGACTGACCCGGTTCGCGGAAGCCGTCTCCGACCGCAGCAGCTGAATCGAGCCGGGCAGTGCGCCCCTCCCCCCGGCATCGCCTCAGGAAAGGACACCCATGACCAAGCTGCGGCTCGCCATCGTCGGCGCTGGTCCCGCGGGGATCTACGCCGCCGACATCCTGCTCAAGATGGAGCGCTCCTTCGACGTCTCGATCGACCTGTTCGAGCAGCTGCCCGCCCCGTACGGACTCGTCCGGTACGGAGTCGCGCCCGACCATCCCCGAATCAAGGGCATCATCACGGCGCTGCGAGAGGTGCTGGACCGGGGCGACATCCGCATCTTCGGCAATGTCCGGTACGGCACCGACATCACCCTGGACGACCTGAAACGCCACTACCACGCCGTCATCTTCGCCACCGGTGCGGTTCGGGATGCGGCGCTGGAGATCCCCGGCATCCACGCGTCTGGCTCCTTCGGGGCCGCGGACTTCGTGAGCTGGTACGACGGCCACCCGGACGCGCCGCGGTCATGGGAGCTCGACGCTGCTTCAGTCGGGGTGATCGGCAACGGCAATGTGGCGCTGGACGTGGCTCGGATGCTGGCGAAGCACGCCGTGGACCTTCTGCCGACGGAGGTGCCCGACTCCGTCTACCGTGTGCTCGAGAGCTCGTCGGTCACGGACGTCCACGTGTTCGGACGCCGCGGTCCCGCCCAGGTGAAGTTCACCCCTCTGGAGCTGCGGGAACTGGGGGAGATGCGCGACGTCGACATGGTCGTGTACGACGAGGACTTCGAATACGACGAAGCAGCGAAGGCCGCGATTGCCGCGAACAAGCAGGTGATGGTGGTTGACCGCATCCTGCAGTCCTGGCGTCAGCGTCCGAGCGTCAACAACGCGGGTGGCACGGCGTCCCGCCGTCTGCACCTGCATTTCTGGGCGAAGCCGGTCGAGGTGACCACGGATGCCACCGGCCGGGTCGCCGGTCTCGTGTACGAGCGCACCCGTCCCGACCGCGAAGGGGGCGTGGAGGGGACCGGGGTGATGCGCACGATGGCGGTCGGACAGCTGTACCGGGCCGTGGGCTACTTCGGCTCACCCCTGCCGGATGTGCCGTTCGACGAGCGGCACGGCGTGATCCCGAACCACGAGGGTCAGGTGTGGGACGCGGATTCGAATGAACTCGTGCCCGGGGTATACGCGACCGGCTGGATCAAACGTGGACCGGTGGGCCTGATCGGCCACACGAAGTCCGATGCCATGGAGACCATCCGCCATCTCGTGAACGATCAGGGCTCGTGGTGGAACCCGGACGATCCCGACGAGGCATCCGTCCCCGCTCTGCTCTCCGCCCGCGGCATCCCGTGGACCGACCTGGAGGGGTGGCACCGCCTGGACGCGCATGAGATCGCCCTGGGTGCTCCTCGCGACCGTGCCCGCATCAAGGTGGTGCCGCGCGAGGAGATGGTCGCGATCTCCCGCGCCTGAGAACGTGCGCGCGGGGACCGGCGAAGTGGATCGGATGGGCCGCTCCCGCTCAGGGCTGGAGCGGCCCATCCGGTGGCTGTCAGAGCGGGCGGATGTTCGCCGCTTGCATGCCCTTGGGTCCGCGCTCCGCGTCGAACTCGACTTTCTGGTCCTCGCGAAGCTCCTTGAAGCCGTTGCCCGCGATCGCGCTGAAGTGCGCGAACAGATCGGCCGAGCCGTCGTCGGGAGCGATGAAGCCGTAGCCCTTCTCGGAGTTGAACCATTTCACGGTGCCAGTGGCCATCGTGTCTTTCCTCTTCTTCGGGCCGCCGAGGCGACCGGTGGTGCCGCGCCGGCGAATGCGGAGCGGACGATGAGTGATCGGTGTCGTCGTCGACGCCGGTGAGTCGAGGGATGCCGTGACTGCCGCGCGGGCGAGTCCGACAGATCGGTGTGTGCCGAGGTCTTCGCCGCGCGACCCGTGAGCGCGGATGCCGCGTGGGGTGGCGTCGATGAAGCCAGCGTATTCCTGGGCGACCGTGGCCACGAAGAGGCCCTTAGCGGCCTGTCGCCAGGCGAGCGCCTGAATCGGGGAGTGCATTTTCACGTGTTTCGTTCTCGGAGCGAGGCGACGGGCCAGCGCAGGAGGGGCGGCGTGCAGAAGCCGCGGGTTTCGGAAAGGAAGGGGTCAGACTCTGCTTCTTCACGCTCATGGCCAGCAGGTCGACGCGCAGTTCCGCAGGGCGGAGGACTTCAGCGTAGCATCTCCTGCCGCAGGGACGCTACGCGACCGCACGCGAACGCGCACGTCGAGGGCGTTCGCTACCGGTAGTTGACGAACTGGAGGTCGACGTCGAGGTCTGCGGCCTTCAGGATGCGGATGACTTCCTGCAGGTCGTCGCGCGACTTCGAGGTCACCCGCAACTCGTCGCCCTGGATCTGCGACCTGACCGACTTGGGCGCTTCCGTGCGGATGATCGCCCCGATCTTCTTGGCGGTCTCTTGCGAGATCCCCTCCTTGAGGGTGGAGACCAGTCGGAACTCCTTCCCCGACGCGGTGGGCTCACCCGAGTCGAGGCTCTTCAGCGAGATGCCCCGCTTGATGAGTTTGGACTGGAACACGTCGAGCACGGCGCGGGCACGTTCGGCGCTGTTGGCGGCGATCAGGATGGTCTCGCCGCTCCAGGCGATCGAGGCTCCCGTCCCCTTGAAGTCGTAACGCTGCTCGATCTCCTTGCGCGCCTGATTGAGCGCGTTGTCGGCTTCCTGTCGGTCGACCTTGCTGACGATGTCGAAGGAGCTGTCCGCCATGGCCCCGAGTGTAGTCGGGCGGTTTCGGCCGGATCGGTTGCCGTCGGCGGGGACGCCTTTCCTAGACTGGCCCCATGCGCGCCCTGACCGAGGACGACGTGCGAGCATGCCTCGCGAACGTCGATGACGAGGAGAGGCGCCTGGCGGCGCTGCCGCCCGACTTCCCGCTGCTGGACTTCGATCATGTGGACTTCCTGGCGTGGCGGGACCCGCGGGCGCGCGGGCGCGGCTACCTGGTCGCCGAGCTCGACGACCGCGCCGCCGGGGTGATGCTGCGCGCGGCCGACGTCTTCGGCAGGAGCCGGTCGGCGCTGTGCGACATCTGCCACACGATGCAGCCGTCCGATCAGGTGACCCTGTTCAGCGCACGCAGGCCCGGTGGCACCGGCTCCAGTGTCGGAAGCTACCTGTGCAGCGACCTGTCGTGCCATGAGAACGTCCGGCTGGCTGCGCCGCTGGCTCCCGGCGAGATCCGGTCCGACGTCAACCGTCGGATCGACGGCGCGCGCGATCGCGCGCAAGCGTTCCTCGCCGGGGTGCTGGAGCCGGTCGGGAAGGCGCCGTGACGACCACCGGCCGGATCGTCGTCGTCGGGGACGCCCTCATCGACGAACTGCGCGACGACCGAGGTGTGCGCGAATTCGTGGGCGGGTCCGCACTGAACGTCGCGCTCGGACTGGCGCGTCTCGGACTACCCACCGTGCTCCTGGCGATGGTGGGCGAGGACGAGGCGGGCGACCGCATCCGATCGACGCTGGACGATTTCGGCGTGGAACTGCTGGCCTCCCCGGCACCGCTGGGAACCGGCCGCGCGATCAGTGTCCGGTCCGTGGGCGGCGAACCCCGCTACCGGTTCGACGAGGCTTCCCGGACGCGGCGCATCCGGTTCTCGGATGCCGCCCGTGAGCAGCTGGCGAGCGCGGCCGCACGGGTGGTGAGCGGCTTCCCGTTCGACGACGACACGCAGACGGCCGAGCTTGCGGAAGCGCTCTCGGTCGGATCGGGACTGACCGCGCTCGACCCGAACCCACGCGAGGGAATGCTGCGGGACCGCGAGCGGTTCCGGAACGGGTTCGAACGGGTCGCGGCATCCGCGGACCTCGTGAAGATCGGGGAGGATGACGCTGCTGTGCTGTACGGGGAGTCCGTCGACGCGGCGGTGGCCCGCCTGCTCGGCGTGGGGGCGGGCGCGGTTCTGGCCACGCGCGGCGCCGCCGAGGCGACCGTGGCCGCGGGCGGGATGACCGTGTCGGTGCCCGTCTCGACGGTGCCCGGCTCCATCGTCGACACCATGGGAGCGGGTGACGCGGTGCTCGCCTCGGCGGTCGCATCGCTGCTGGGCGGTCACCCGACGGGTCCGGAGCAGTGGCGAAGCCTCCTGATCACGGCGATGGATGTCGCGGCGGCCACCTGCCGGTTCGAGGGGGGGCTCCTGCGGCTGCCCTCGGCGCTGCTGGGCCTGGACGTCGACCGGGTCGGCAGCTGATTTCAGCGGTCCGGAACGCGCGAGTAGGATGGGTGATCGCGCTTCCGGTCGACTGCACAAGCCGGCCGGGCGCGCGCTCGGCAGGTTACCCAAGCGGCCAAAGGGATCTGACTGTAAATCAGCCGGCATAGCCTTCGGGGGTTCGAATCCCTCACCTGCCACGGTTCTTCCGACCGCCGTCCACACCCCTGACGCAATCCCGGTTCCCGTGTCAGGATGGCCGGAGGCGACGACATCCCCTACCGGGAGGACCTCATGAGCGCACCCGAACAGCCCGCGACGCCCACGGCGCCGCCGACCGAGCACAGCGATGTGCGCACCTCGCCGCTGCTGCGCGGGGCCATCTGGGTGGCGATCGGCGCTCTGATCGCGGCTGCGCTCGTGAGCGTCGTCTGGGTCCTGATCGGGTCGCAGAACGGGATCATCGGGC
Source organism: uncultured Actinomycetota bacterium (assembly GCA_963696115.1). GTDB lineage: Bacteria > Actinomycetota > Actinomycetes > Actinomycetales > Microbacteriaceae > Microbacterium. The sequence continues at coordinate 14,407 of CAVOIT010000002.1, forward strand.
GCGCGTTCCTCACGATCCTCCTGCTGGCCGCGTTCGCCGGCGTGGCGATCCTGGACACGAACCTCGCGCCGCGGCGACCTGCATGGTTCGTCCTGGTCAGCATGACCAGCTGGGTGCTCGCGCTCCTGGTGGGCGCCTTCCTCATCTGGATGCCGGAGCGCCGCGGCGACGGGGAGAGCCTCGGCCGGTTCCTATCGTTCCTGCTGGCGGTGCTGGTGCTGCAACTGGCTGTGCTGCACGTGCGGCTGTTCGCGAAATCGATCGCCAAGTCGCGGATGCTGTTCTCACGCATCGTGGGATGGATCACGATCGGACTGGTGGCGGTGCTCGCGTTGATGCTGGTGCTGCCCCTCACCTTCCAGGAGTGGCTCACCTTCCATGAGATCTACTGGCGCATCGTGGTCGCAACGACCATCCTGGCCGCGGTGGGAACCGCGCTGGTCCCGCTCATGAACGCCCTCTTCGGACCCCGCACTCCGCGCGCGCCGAGGCTCCTGCCCTGGCCGACCTACGCCGACGGCGTCACCCCGCTGCCCGCGCTGGCCGATGGGCAGCCCGACTGGAACGCCTACTACACCGGCCACCCCACCCCCGCCGGCGCACCGCAGGTGACCGCAGCCGAACCGCAATCGCCGGCGCCCGCCCCGTACGACGGATACCCGCCGGCGCCGCCGCTGCCGCCGCGGTGAGGGCTTCCGCGCCCCGCTAGCCTGGAAGGCGTGAGTTCCCCCGACGAGTTGCGCGCGCTCGCCGTGGAGGTGGCCCGCGAGGCGGGAATGCTGGCCGCGGCACGGCGCCGTCAGGGCGTCCGGGTTGCCGCGACGAAAACAGCGCTGGCGGACATCGTCACCGATGCCGACCGCGAGGTGGAGGCACTCATCCGGGAGCGGCTCGCCGCGGCGCGCCCCGGGGACGCTTTCTTGGGCGAGGAGACCGGGTCGCACGCGGGGTCCACGCCCATCACGTGGGTGGTCGATCCCATCGACGGAACGGTGAACTACGCCTACGACATCCCAGCGTACGCGGTGAGCATCGCCGCAGTCGCCGGCCCCCCCGAGCCCTCGTCGTGGTCGGTGCTCGCTGGCGCGGTCTTCAACCCCGCGGTCGGGGAGATGTTCCACGCGGCACACGGTGAAGGATCCTGGCGCGATCACACGCGGATTCGAGTCACCTCCGAGGTGCCTGCGGCGGGGGCCCTGGTGGCCACCGGATTCGGATACGACCCCGAAACCCACGCGGGCGACCTCGCCCGGCTGGCGCACGTGATGCCGCTGGCACGGGACATCCGCCGGATGGGGGCGGCGTCGCTGGACCTGGCCGGCGTCGCGGCCGGCAGGCTCGACGGCTATTACGAGCGTGGGCTGCACCCGTGGGACATCGCGGCTGGCGTGATCCTGGTCGAAGAGGCCCAGGGCACCGTCGGGGGCGTGAACGGAGCGGCCCCCGGTGCGGCGATGACGATCGCCGCCGGCCCGGCGCTCTTCGCGGAGCTCGCCGCAGCGGTTGCGCGCCAGCCGCGCTGAATGGCGCACTCAGCATCCAGCCACTATGGTTTATCCGTTCGTTATCTCCGCCCCCGGCAGAGACTCACCGACCACGCGACACGACCCCGAGACGACTGACGTAGTGACCGACGAGAGCCCCGTGACCGCCGCGCCCACCCGGCGCTCGCTGCGCAACCAGGTCTCCCACGCACCGGCCTCAATCCCGTCCGTCGCACCTGCCGCCAGCGCTTCGGATGTGGGCATCCCGCTGACCCGCGCGGAATTGCGTCGGCGCGCAGCGGCTGCTGCCGAAGCTCGAAATGGCGCCGCAGCGGCGCCGGCCCCCGAGGCTCGAATTGGTGCCGCAGCGCCGGATGCCGCCGCGTTGCCGATGGCCCCCAGCCTCGCCGCCGCGCAGGATGCTGAGGCCCTGTTCACCGCGGCCGTTCTCGATCCGTCGGTCGCCGACAGCGGCGTGATCCGTGACGAGTTCGAGGCGGCCGCCGAACTGTTCGCGTTCACCGGGGAGACGCCGATCCAGGTCGCCGCTGCAGCCCGGGACGCTGACGCGCAGGTAGCGGTGCACGCCGAGCCCGAGCGGGGATCTCGTGCGGGCGCTTCGTTCTTCCGCCGAGCCATGACGACGTCCGCCTCGCTCGGCGCGATGGCCGTCGTGGGTCTCATCGCCGTCGGCATGACCACCCCCGCCGAGGCAGTGGCGGGGGCGGCGCCCACCGCCCCGGGGTCGGCGTTGGCATTCGGCGGTGCCACCGGCTCGGCGATCTCCTCCGACGAGATCCAGGCCTATGTGGCCCCCGCCGACGCTCAGAGCGCTGCGTTCGACCGCAGCGACTACCGCACGGCATCCACGGCCGAGCTCGCTGCGGAATCGGGAATCTCGCATTTCTCGCGTTTCTTCACCAACAACCCGAACTCGCCGATCCAGTGGCCGTTCTCCGTCGGTGTCCCGATCAGTTACGGCTACGGCATGCGCGACGGCGCGATGCACGAGGGTCTGGACTTCACTCCCGGCAACGGCGCACAGATCCAGGCGGTCGCCGACGGGACGGTGCGGACGGCGACCGAGAGCGGCGGCGGATACGGCGTGATGGTCATCATCGACCACGTCATCGACGGAGAGCGGGTGTCCACCCGCTACGGACACATGCAGTACGGGTCCCTCATGGTCAAGGCGGGCGACACCGTGAAGGTCGGTCAGATCATCGGCCTGGTCGGCGACACCGGGCATTCGTTCGGGGCCCACCTGCACTTCGAGGTGCTCGACGGCGGCACCACCGCGATCGATCCGCTGCCCTGGCTGCGGCTGCATGCCGGGGGCTGATCGGCCGTCATACGCCCGAGCCGCGAGCGCGGCTCTGTTACTCTGTTGTGGTTGCCCGGGCAGGACCGGGAGCGCCCCGATAGCTCAGTGGCAGAGCACTTCCATGGTAAGGAAGGGGTCGTCAGTTCAATCCTGACTCGGGGCTCGCAGCATCCGTGCGACCGCGGATGCCTCGCGGCAGGGTAGCTCAGTCGGTGAGAGCGCACGACTCATAATCGTGAGGTCGCGGGTTCAAGCCCCGCTCCTGCTACTTCGGGAATCCCCCGGTCAGCCGGGGGATTCTTCGCTGTTCATGGGTCGGTTCGCTGATTCGAATGGGGATTCGGAGGGATGCCGGGAGGGCGTGCGGATCCACGGGATGATGAGCCGCATGACAGTGAACCCGGCCGCCCCGCGGCCATCGACCAGGCGTGAGCACCTGCTCGATCTGGTGTTCCTGATCGGGGTGATGCTGAAGGGTCTCGACGGCTTGGTCGAAGTGCTGGTCGCCGTGCCCCTGCTGACGGTGCCGCATCCGGGCTGGGTTCGGCTGGCGCACGCGTTCACCGCGCCGGGCCTGCGCCACGACCCGATCGGCCCCATCGCGGGCATCGCGGCGCATGAGGCGGCGCGGCTCACCCGCGAGGAGTTGATCGCGATCGGCGTCTACCTGGGCGTGCATGGCGCGGTCAAGCTCGCGATCGTGATCGCGCTGCTGGTCGGGGCGACCCGTGTCTACCCGTGGGCGATCGGCGCGTTGGGACTGCTCACCATCTACCAGGTCATCGACCTGGCGATCCGCCCCTCCCTCGGGGTCGCCGCGCTCACGGCCCTGGACGTGGCGATCATCATGCTGACCTGGCGGGAATGGCGTCGGAATCGCACGCTGCGGATGGCCGCGCGGGACACATGGGACTGGATGCGGCGGCGCGGCTAGCGCATCGCCTTCGATCCCGCCAGCAGCGTCTGCACCTCATCCAGCAGCAGGGCGGCGGACTCCTCGATCAGCGGCGTGGGCACGAACGTACCCTCGTCGTCGATCAGCGACCGCACCATCGGGATCATGACGATGTCGTTGGTCACCAGCATCCGCAACGCCGCGCCCACCTGCTTCAGCATCTGCGCGGCACGCAGTCCCGCTGAGACGCCGCCGTAGCTGACCACACCGAGGGGCTTGCGCGCCCACTCGTGGAACAGGTAGTCGATCGCGTTCTTGGTGGCGGCGCCGATCGCGTAGTTGTACTCGGGGATCACGAAGACGAACGCGTCGCCGCGCTCGATGGTGGCGCTCCACGCCTTGGTGTGGTCCTGCGTGTACTGCCGGGCCGCGGGATGGTTCGGCTCGTCCAGCATCGGCAGGTTCACCTCGGCCAGATCGATCACCTCCACCTCGAAGCGGCCGTCGGCGCGCGCCACCCCCTCGAACCAGCGGGCGACGGGCAGGCCGACGCGACCGGGACGAGTGCTTCCGATGATGATCTGCAGGACAGGCGTGGTCATAGGACCAGTCTGCCGCCTGTACGCGGGCGGGGGATCGTCGTGACCCGAACGGCTGACCGAGCGCGACTAGGCTTCCACAGTGACCGACGTCCCCACGCCTGCGCCCGCGGCACGCACGCCCGCTTTCCTGCTGACCTGTGTCGGGATCGGCTTGCTGGCGGGCCTGCT
>CAVOIT010000003.1:0-75174 GCA_963696115.1 uncultured Actinomycetota bacterium
GGTTCTCGCCCGCATCCTGCCACCCGCTGGGGATCCGGCCGGCGACATCGTCGATGATCCCGAGCACGCCGATCACCGGCGTCGGTGGGATGGCGACGCGATCGGTCTGGTTGTAGAAGCTGACGTTCCCGCCGGTGACGGGGATGCCGAGGTCGCGGCAGGCGTCGGCGAGGCCCTCGACCGTGCGGGCGAACTGCCACATCACGCCCGGGTCCTCAGGACTTCCGAAATTGAGGCAGTCCGTGACGGCGACGGGGGTGGCGCCCGTCACGGCCACATTCCGGTACGCCTCCGCCAGGGCGAGCCGCGCACCCTCGTAGGGGTCCAGGCGGCTGAACCGTCCGTTGCCGTCGGTCGCGATCGCCACGCCGAGCCCGGTGCGCTCGTCGACCCGGATCATGCCGGCGTCGTCGGGGAAGCTCAGCGCCGTGTTGCCGCCGACGTAGTAGTCGTACTGGTTGGTGATCCACGCCGGATCGGCCAGCCGCGGGTGGGACAGCACGCGTGCGGTCTGTTCGGCGAGCTCACGAGCGTCTGCGGGTCGCGGCAGCGCCGCCGCGGAGTCGGCGATCAGGGCGTCCTGGTCCTCGGGGCGGGCGAGAGGGCGCTCGTACACCGGTCCGTCCACGGCGACCGTCGCCGGATCCACGTCGACGATGCAGTCTCCGTGCCAGAGAATCCGGAGCCGCCCGTCGCCGGTGACCTCGCCGAGCACCGATGCCTCCAGCTCCCAGGTCCGCGTGACCGCGAGGAACGCTTCGAGCCGATCGGGCGCGACGATCGCCATCATCCGCTCCTGGCTCTCGCTCATCAGGATCTCTTCGGGCGTGAGCGTCGGATCCCGCAGCAGCACCCGATCGAGCTCGATGCGCATCCCGCTGCCGCCGTTGGCGGCCAGCTCGCTCGTGGCGCAGGAAATGCCCGCTGCGCCGAGGTCCTGGATCGCCTCGACCAATCCGTCGCGGTACAGCTCCAGGCAGCATTCGATGAGCAGCTTCTCGGCGAACGGATCGCCCACCTGCACCGCGGGCCGTTTCGCGGGCCCGCTCGCGCCGAACGCGTCGGAGGCAAGGATCGAAGCCCCACCGATGCCGTCCGCTCCTGTGCGCGCACCGAACAGCACGACCACATTGCCCGCGCCGGAGGCATTGGCGAGGGTCACGTCCTCATGGCGGAGCACACCCACCGCCAGGGCGTTCACCAGAGGATTCCCCTGGTAGGCCGCGTCGAACACGGTCTCGCCGCCGATGTTCGGCAATCCCAGGCAGTTCGCGTAGAACGAGATCCCCCCGACCACGCCGTGCACGACGCGGGCCGTGTCGGGGTCGTCGATCGCGCCGAAGCGGAGCTGGTCCATCACCGCCACGGGTCGGGCGCCCATCGAGATGATGTCGCGGACGATTCCCCCGACGCCGGTCGCGGCTCCCTGGAAGGGTTCCAGGTAGCTGGGGTGGTTGTGCGACTCCACCTTGAAGGTGACCGCCCATCCGTCGCCGATGTCCACCACGCCCGCGTTCTGGCCCATGCCCACCATGAGTCGAGCCCGCATCTGGTCGGTGAGGCCCTCCCCGAAGCGGCGCAGATGCACTTTGCTGGACTTGTACGAGCAGTGCTCGCTCCACATCACCGAGTACATCGCCAGCTCCGCGCTGGTCGGCCGCCGCCCCAGGATGTCGCGGATGCGACGGTGCTCGCCCTCGGTGAGCCCGAGCGCCGCGAACGGCTGGTCGCGGTCCGGAGTGGATGCGGCCTCCTCGACCGTGTCCACGGGAGCCCGGTGATCGGGCGCTGTCGGGTGGAGGGTTGTCACGCTGGCAGCTCCTCTGCGGCGCGAGCGAGCGCGTCTTCGAGCGCGACCCACGCGAGCATGGCGCACTTCACGCGGGCGGTGAACTTCGACACGCCCGACAGAGCGGCCGCGTCGCCGAACCGGTCCTCGTCCAGTTCCACCGTCCCCCGGGAACGCTGCGCGTTCCGGAACTCGCCGATCAGGTTCACGGCGTCCGCCCGAGTGCGCCCTTCGACCAGTCCCGTGAGCATCGAGGCGGACGCCTGCGAGATCGTGCACCCGCTGCCTTCCCACGACACGTCGCGGATCCGATCCTCGGCCAGGCGGACCCGCACGGTGAGGTCGTCGCCGCACATCGGGTTGTGCTGGTGCGATGTCGCCGTGGGACCTTCCTCGACGGCCAGTCCGTAGCCGTCGCGGGCCCGGGCATGGTCCAGGATCACCTGCTGGTACAGCCCGTCCAGTTCGCTCATCGTGTCACCCCGAAGTACTCGCGCACACCTGCGACCGCCTCCAGCAGCAGGTCGATCTCCTCGGCGGTGGTGTAAACGCCCGCCGAGGCGCGAACGCTCGCCGTCATGCCGAAGCGGCGGTGCAGCGGCTGCGCGCAGTGATGTCCGACGCGAACGGCGATCCCGCGCGCATCGAGGAACTGGCCCACGTCGTGAGCGTGCACCCCCGCGACGTCGAAGGCCGCCAGGCCCACTCGGTCCGCGCCCTCCGCGTCGCCGAGTATCCGGATGCCCGGGATGCTGCGCAGCCCCTCGCGCATCTGCCGCTCCAGCACTCTCTCGTGCTCCCGCACCGCCCGCATGTCCGTCCGCGTGAGGTAGTCGACCGCGGCGGCCAGTCCCACGGCCTGCGACACCGGTTGGGTGCCCGCTTCGAAGCGGTGCGGTGGCGGCAGGTACTCCGCCCGGTCCATCGTCACGGTGGTGATCATGGAGCCGCCCGTCAGGAACGGCGGCATCGCCTCGAGCACCTCGCGCCGGCCGTAGAGTCCCCCGATGCCGTACGGGCCGAGCATCTTATGTCCGCTGAAGACGGCCAGGTCCACGCCGAGCGTGGGCAGGTCCAGCGGCAGGTGCGGCGCGGACTGGCACGCATCGAGCACCGTCAGTGCTCCCGCCTCGCGGGCCAGGAGCGCCAGGTCCGCGACCGGGTTGACGATTCCCAAGACGTTCGACACGTGGGGGAAGGCGACGACCCGGGTCCGATCGCCGATGACGGCGGCCGCGGCATCCAGGTCCAGGGTGCCGTCCGCCCGCACCGGTATGGACCGAAGCGAGGCGCCTGTGCGCGCGGCCAGCTCCTGCCACGGGATCAGGTTCGCGTGATGGTCGGACTCGGTGACCACGAGCTCGTCGCCTGGGTGCAGGGCGAGAGCGCGGGATGCCGGCCCACCTCGGCCCGCGGACGCGTTGCCGATCGCGTAGGCGATCAGGTTCAGTCCTTCGGTGGCGCCCCGGGTCCAGACGAGGGTGTCCTCGTCGGCGCCGACGAATGCGGCGACGTCTCGCCGCGCCTGCTCGAATCGTTCGGTGGCCTCCGCCGCCAGCGTGTGGGCGCCGCGGTGCACGGCTGCGTTCGTCGTTCGCAGGAACGCGGTCTCCGCGTCGATGACGCTCTGGGGCCGCTGACTGGTGGCGGCCGAGTCGAGGTAGACGAGCGGGCGACCGCCCACCCGCTGGGCAAGGATCGGGAAGTCGTCGCGCAGCGCGGTCGGGTCCAATGCGGCGCCGATGGTCATCCCTCCAGGCTAATCGTCCTGGGCGCTGCGGGGCGGGGCCGCGCCCACAGCCGACGCGGCATCGGCCGGGGTGAGGGCGTGCGCGCGGATCGAGGGGTCGAACTCGGGTGAGAACGGTCGCCCGGCCCGCTCCTGACCCGGGATCGGGCGCGACCGGCGTCCGTAGATCAGCTCGGAGGAGTCCAGGAGCCACGGCACGATCGTGATCGAGACGCCGTGCACGAGCATCAACTGCTGCGCGATGCGGCGGGCTCGGCGGTTGTGCAGGAAGGACTCCCACCAGTGCCCGACGATGTACTGCGGCAGGTAGACGGTGACCACCGCGGGTCCGTGCGTCTTGCGGTACTGGTTGATGAACGCGGCGATCGGTCCGGCGTATGTCCGATAGGGCGACTCCAGGATCAGCAGCGGCACCGGGATGTGGCGCTCCTCCCACTCGCGCTGCAGTCGCTCCGAAGCCTCCTTCGACACGTCGATGTGCAGCGCCACGGTTGTGTCATGCCGTGCGGCCAGCGCGTAGTCGATGGCCTTGGCGACGGGTTTTTGGAGCCGGTCCACGAGGACGATCGCCAGATCCCCGGCGGAGCCGAACTTCGTGGTGTCGTCGAGAGTGATCTCGTGCTCCACGTCCCGGTAGTACCGGTTCACGCCCAGCATGAACACGCACAGGATCGGGATGGCGATGAACACGAGCCATGCCCCGTGCGTGAACTTCGTCACGGTCACGATCACGAAGACGATCGTGGTCATCACGGCTCCGGTGGTGTTGATCCACAATCCGGTCACGATCTCGCGATGCGTGAAGCGCGCCGACCGCTGTCGTCTTGCCCGGTCGGGCAGTCCGCGCAGGGCTCGCATCTCAGCCCGCCAGTGCCGCACCATGCCGATCTGGCCGAGGGTGAACGAGGTGAACACGCCGATGATGTACAGCTGGATCAGGGTGGTGAGGTTGGCCTGGGACGCCAGCAGCACGAGGATCGCGGCAGCGCCGAGCAGGATCATGCCGTTGGAGAACACGAGCCGGTCGCCGCGAGTGTTCAGCGCCTTGGGCGCGTACCCGTCCCGGGCGAGCACCGAGCCGAGCAGGGGGAAGCCGTTGAAGGCGGTGTTCGCCGCCAGCAGCAGCACGCACGCCGTCGCGGCTTGGACGATGAAGAACGGCACAGAGCTCATCCCGAAGGTGGCTGCCGCCACCTGCGCCATCAGGCTCTGCTGCGGCTGGTTCGCGCAGTCGAATCCGATCAGGTCGCACGGGTTCTCCGCGTAGTGCACGCCGGACACGAGCGCCAGCAGGGTCAGCCCCGAGAACAACCCGATCGCGATCAGGCCCATCGCCGTCAGGGTCAGCTGGGCATTGCGGGCCTTCGGCCGACGGAAGGCCGGCACGCCGTTGGAGACCGCCTCCACCCCGGTCAGCGCGGAGCTTCCGCTGGAGAACGCGCGCAGGATGAGCAGGATCGTGGCCGCCTGCGTCAGGCTCTCCGCCTGCACGGCGAACTGGGAACTGGCGGCCACGGGGGGGTCGCCGAGGATCCATCGCACGATCCCGACCACGACCATCACAGCCACCGAGCCGATGAACACGTACGTCGGGATCGCGAACGCTCGCGACGCCTCCCGCACGCCGCGGAGGTTCACGAGCACCAGCAGCACGACGAAACCCACCGCGAGCGGTACCCGCCAGGGGTTGAGGAACGGCAGTGCCGAGATGATGTTGTCCACACCAGAGGCGATGGACACCGCCACCGTGAGGATGTAGTCGACCAGCAGCGCGGAGGCCACGATCACCCCGGGGAGCTCTCCCAGATTGGTGCGGGCCACCTCGTAGTCGCCGCCGCCGGAGGGGTACGCCTTGATCAACTGCCGGTAGCTGAGGACCACCACGATCAGCAGGGTCACCACGGCCGCGGCGATCCACGGCGCGAACGCCAGGAACGACATCCCGCCGATGAGCAGGATCATGAGCAGTTCCTGCGGGGCGTAAGCCACCGACGACAGCGCGTCGGAGGCGAAGATCGGAAGCGCCATGCGCTTGCGGAGCAGGTTCGCGTCTGCCGCGGTGGAGGCCAGCGGGTCTCCCAGCAACAGCCGCTTCGCCGCCGGAATCTCGGTGGTCGGGTCCTCACCGGGTTCGCGACTGTCAGGTGTCACGGCGCGCGACACTACGCCATTGCGCCCCGGGGTGGCAACAGACGGCACGGAAACAGTCAGCGGGTCAGCCACACCGCCATGTCGGGGGGCAGCATTCGTCCCTCGAACGGTTCGCTGCGCACCAGGATCCGGCCGTCCGGGAGTGCGACCGGTGCGGGGCCCAGGTTGGCGGCGACGATCACGTCCGCCACCCGGAAAACGAGAGCGTCGGCGGGCTGGTCGGGAATCCATGCGAATTCCGCCGCCCCGAGGGCGTGGCGGCGCCGCAGCGCGATGAGCTCCTGGTACAGCCGCAGCGTGGACCCGGGATCGGCGGCTTCCACGTCGCGGGCGTAGCGCGCCCACTCCGGGGGCTGCGGCAGCCACGACGCCCCGCTGTCGTTGAAGCCGTAGGCCGGGCCATCCGAGCGCCACGGAATCGGGACACGGCAGCCGTCGCGGCCGTACCGAGCCCCGCCGGTGCGGAACCAGGTGGGGTCCGCGCGCGCCTCGTCGGGGATGTCGATCACCTCCGGCAGGCCCAGCTCCTCGCCCTGATAGAGATAGGCCGAGCCGGGCAGGGCGAGCATGACGGTGGTCGCCGCGCGGGCGCGGCGCAGTCCCAGCCCCGGGATCGGCCGTGCCGGCGAGCGCGGGCCGATGCCGGCGCCCTGCGGCACCGGAGCGGTCAACGCCAGCCGGGTGGCATGGCGGATCACGTCGTGGTTGGAGAGCACCCACGTGGCCGGCGCGCCGACAGCGGGGAAGGCGCGCAGCGACTCGTCGATGACCCGTCGCTGCGCGGCGGCATCCCAGTCCGTCATCAGGTACGGGAAGTTGAACGCCTGGTGCATCTCGTCCGGGCGCACCCACAGGGCCGTCCGGTCGGGGTCGGGCAGCCACGCCTCCGCGCACAGGGCCCGGTCGCCGGGGTACTCCTCCAGCACCCGGCGCCAGTCGCGGAACACCTCGTGCACCCCGGGCTGACCCCAGTACGGCACGTCCGCTTCGACCCCGCCCATCGAGTCCGCCTCGTCCGGTGGGGTGTAGTCCGGCAGACCCTCCTGCTTGAGCAACCCGTGCGCCACGTCCACGCGGAACCCGTCCACGCCGCGGTCCAGCCAGAACCGCAGGATGCGCCGGAACTCCGCCCGCACCTCCGGGTTCGTCCAGTCGAAGTCCGGCTGCGACACGTCGAACAGGTGCAGGTACCACTGGCCGGGCCGCCCGTCCGGTTCGGTCACCCGCTGCCACGCGGAGCCGCCGAACACCGACTCCCAGTTGTTCGGGGGCAGCTCGCCGTGACGCCCGCGGCCGTCGCGGAAGATGTACCGGGCTCGCGCTGCGCTGCCGCGCGGGGCACGCAACGCCTCGCGGAACCAGGGATGCTGGTCGGAGGAGTGATTGGGCACCAGGTCGACGATGACCCGGATGCCGCGCGCGTGCGCGCCCGCCAGCATCCGGTCGAAGTCGGCGAGAGTGCCGAACAGGGGATCCACGTCGCAGTAGTCCGCAACGTCGTAGCCGGCGTCCTGCTGCGGCGACACCATGAACGGGCTCAGCCAGATCGCGTCCACGCCGAGCTCGGCCAGCGCGTCCAGCCGGCTGGCGATCCCCGGCAGGTCGCCGACGCCGTCGCCGTCCGCGTCGGCGAACGAGCGCGGATAGATCTGATAGATGACGGCGGTCCGCCACCACTCCGGGCCGGTCCTGGCGGGATCCGGTCCTGGCGGGGTCATCCGACCAGGCTAACGGCCGCCGCCGCGGCGATCCGGCCTCTGCCGTCGGCTGCCGCTAGGGTGTGCGCGTGGACCAGGCGGACCGGGAGGCGCTCGCGCGGGCGGAAGGGCTGATCGCAGTCGTCGCGGATCATCCGCAGCCGGGGATCGTCTTCCGCGACATCGCTCCGATGCTGGCGGACGGAGCAGCCCTGGCGGCGGTGGTGGCGGACTTGTCCGCCCCGTACCGCGGCGGTTTCGACGTGGTCGCCGGGGTGGAGGCCCGGGGATTCCTGCTGGCGGGCGCGGTCGCCGCCGCGTGCGGTACGGGCCTGGTGCCCGTGCGGAAGGCGGGGAGGCTGCCGCGACCGGCGGCGGCGGTGGATTACGACCTCGAATACGGCACCGCCACGATCGAGATGCACTCCGACATCGCCCCCGGCACGCGGGTGCTGGTTGTCGACGACGTTCTTGCGACCGGCGGGACCCTCCGTGCAGCCCGCGATCTGGTCGGCCGCGTCGGCGGCGAGGTGATCGGGATGTCGGTACTGCTGGAGCTGGAAGCGCTCGGCGGGCGCGCCGCCGTGGGTGCCACGCCGGTGCACGCGGTGTTCCGCTCCTGACCGGTCAGCTGCCCCGGTAGGTGGAGTACGCGAACGGGCTCAGCAGCAGCGGAACGTGGTAGTGATCGGCCGGCGGGTCCGGCACCGAGAACACGATGTCCACCCGCGGGTAGAAGGTGTCGGAGCCGCGCGCTGCGAAGAACTCGCCGGTGTGGAAGGTCAGCGTGTACGAGCCGGGATCCAGCCGCCCCGGGCCCAGCCGCGCCCGGCCGTCGCCATCGGTGCGACCCTCCGAGTCCGGGATCACCGCACCGTCGGCTCGGCTGAGCTGCACGCGGATGCCGGTCGCGGGCGCTCCCGTCGTCGCGTCGAGCACGTGTGTGGTGAGCGCGCTCACGGCTCGGACCGGTCCGTCGTGACTGTCGATCGGAGTCGCAGCAGCGCGATCTCAGCCAGTTGCGCGCTCGCCTCGCGCTGCTCCTGCGCCGGGTCGAGGCTCAGGCGGCGTCGCAACTCACCGAGGATCTCCTCGGGCGTGCGCCCCGCGGCACGGATGAGGAAGATCCGCCCGAATCGGCGCTCGTACGCGGCGTTCCCGGCCGCGATCGCCGCCGCCGTCTCCGCATCGGCGGTGCGCATCCCGGCCTGCTCGCGGCGCGAGGCGTCGGCGGCGCTGCCCCCGCCGACGGCCCGCTCCCCGATCCGCGGATGCGCCGCCAGCGCGGCATCCAGATCGGCCGCGGTCCACGTCGAGGCGAACTCGACTGCGCGCTCGGCCAGCGCCTCAGCCGTCGCGTACGGCCGACCCGCCACGATCCGGTCCACCCACCGCGGCACGGCAGCCCACGCGGCGACCACCGTGCGGGCGTCGGCGTCGGCGAGCGCGTTGAACGCGGCCACATCCATGGCGTCACCCTATCCACGCGGGACGGGTTACCTCCCCGTAATGCGGCGCCCCTACGGTGTGACAATGGCCGGGACCGGGACCATCAGCGCGCGCCGCGCCTATGTCGACGGCCGGTTCGCTCCGGCCGCGGTGCGCTTCGAGGACGGGGTCATCACGGCGGTCGGACCGTTCGACCCGGCCGCCGGCACCGTGCTGCCGGAGGACGCCATGCTGCTGCCCGGGCTGGTGGACTCGCATGTGCACCTGAACGAACCGGGCCGGGCCGACTGGGAGGGGTTCGCGACCGGAACCGCCGCCGCGGCGGCCGGCGGCGTGACGACGGTGGTCGACATGCCGCTCAACAGCATCCCGGTCACCACCAGCCCGGAGGCTCTGGCGGCCAAGCGGATGGCGGCACGGGGCAAGCTCGCGGTCGACGTGGCCTACTGGGGCGGGGCGGTGCCGGGCAATCTCGGCGCGCTGAGCCGGCTGGCCGCGGCGGGTGTGGTGGGGTTCAAGGCGTTCCTGGCCCCCTCGGGCATCGATGAGTTCCCCCCGCTCGACGCCGACGGTCTGGTATCGGCGATGACCGAGCTCGCGGTCTCAGGCGCGGGTCCGCTCGTGGTCCATGCGGAGGACCCGGCCCGGCTGCATCCGGACGGTCCGCTCGGAACCCGTTACCGGGACTTCCTGGCCGCCCGGCCCGACGACAGCGAGACGGCGGCGGTGGCGACCGTGATCGACGCGGCCCGGCGCACCGGCGCCCGCGCCCACATCGTGCACCTGTCCGCCGCGGCCGCGCTGCCGCTGGTGCGCGCCGCCAAGGCCGATGGGGTGCGGCTCACGGTGGAGACCTGTCCGCACTACCTCACGCTGGACGCGGCCGGGATCCCGGATGCCGCGCCGGTCTACAAGTGCTGCCCGCCGATCCGGGACCGGGCGAATCAGGATGCGCTGTGGGAGGGCGTCCTCGACGGCACCGTCGACGCGATCGTCAGTGACCACTCGCCCGCTCCGGCGGCGCTGAAGCGTCGCGGGAACGGCGACTGGGGCCTGGCGTGGGGAGGGGTCGCCGGGTTGCAGACCGGACTGGCGGCCGTCGCCACCGCTGCGCGGGAGCGCGGTATCGCGCTGGCTGCGCTGCTGCCGCTGATGACCGAGGGTCCCGCCCGGATCGCGGGTCTGGAGCGGCTGGGCGCGCTGCGCCCGGGGTCTCCCGCCCACCTGGTGGACTTCCGGCCCGACCAGACCATCCGGCTCACCGCCTCCGATCTCGCGTACCGGCATCCGATGTCCCCGTGGGTCGGGCGCGAGTTGACCGGCGTGGTGGCGGCCACCTACCTGCGCGGCACGATGGTCTACCGTCGCGCTGACGGGGTTCTCACCCGCGCGGGTCGCGAGGTGCTGCCCTCCCCTGTCCGTGCCCGATGACCGTGGAGGTTCCGATGACGTTCGACGTGCTCCAACCCGACTCCGGGCCCGTCGCCGGCGCCCACTACCTGCCTGCCATGCCCGGCACCGTGCTGTGGGGCCGTTTGCCGTGCCGCAACGACGCGCCGGTGCTGACCATCGCTTCGGGCGAGACGGTCACGATCGACACCGTCAGCCACGAAGGCATCCTCGACGACCAGGGCAAGGATCCCCTGGCCTACTTCACCGGCCACGGCGTGCCGGCCGATCAGGTGCTCACCGACGCGATCACGATCGCCGCTGTCGTGGCACGCGACCCGCGGGTCGACGGGCCGCATGTGATCACCGGCCCCGTGTTCGTCCAGGACGCGCATCCGGGCGACCTGCTGAAGATCACCGTGGTCTCGCTCCTGCCGCGCGTGCCGTACGGCGTCATCTCGAACCGTCACGGCAAGGGCGCCCTCGCCGGCGAGCTGCCGCGCGGCGGGAGCACGGTGAGCGTGTTCGCTCCGGTCGCCGACCAGGACGGCGTCCCGGTCGGGCTGCTCCCGGTCGCCGAGGGAGGTGACCGGGCGGTGCGGTTCCCGCTCGCCCCGTTCCTCGGCACGATGGGGGTCGCGCCCGACTCCGACGAGCGCCCGCACTCGGTGCCCCCGGGCGCCTTCGGCGGCAACATCGACATCAACCTGCTCACCGTCGGCACCGAGCTGTACCTGCCGGTGCAGGTGCCGGGGGCGCTCGCGTACGTCGGCGACCCGCACTTCGCGCAGGGTGACGGCGAGGTCGCCTTGACTGCGATGGAGGCGTCGCTGCGGGCGACGCTCCGCTTCGATGTCGTCCCGCGCGCGACCGCGCTCGCGGAGTTCGGCGAGGTCACCGGCCCCATGGTGCGCACCGCCGACTACCTCGTGCCGACGGGACTGGACCCCGACCTGGACGAGGCGATGCGCCGATGCGTGCGGGCAGCGCTCAGCCTGCTGCAGGCCCGCTACGGGATGGCCGAGCACCTCGCCTACGCCTACCTGTCGGCCGCAACGGACTTCGACATCTCGCAGGTGGTCGACATCGTGTGCGGGGTGCACGCCCGCATCCGGGAGGCTGATTTCGCCGCCGTGAGACCCCGATGACCGCTCCGCCGACCGCCGACTTCACCGCGTTCGACCGCTCCGTGTGGCGGTCGGTCGGTGATCCCCTGCAGCAGGGCGCATGGGAGGGCCCGCTCGCCGGCCTGACGGTGGCTGTGAAGGATGTCTTCGCCCTCAAGGGGTATCGGATCGGCGCCGGGAACCCCGAGTATCTGCGCACGGCGCGCGCGGAGTCTGCCACCGCGCCCGCGGTCGCAGACCTGCTGCGGGCCGGTGCGTCGGTGCGGGGGATCGCGCGCACCGACGAGTTCGCGTACTCTCTCGCCGGCGACAACCCCCACTACGGGACTCCTCCGAACGGCGCGGTGGCGGGCGCCTTGCCGGGCGGGTCCTCGAGTGGGCCGGCATCGGCGGTCGCGACGGGCCAGGCCGAGATCGGGCTCGGCACCGACACGGCGGGCTCGATCCGCGTGCCCGCCTCCTATCAGGGACTGTGGGGGTTGCGGACCACGCACGACCTCGTCCCTCGGCAGGGGATGCTGCCGCTGGCCCAGTCCTTCGACGCGGTCGGCTGGCTCACCCGCGACGGGGAGACGTTGCAGCGGGTGGCGGACTGGTGCCTGAGCTACGACAGCTCGGACTCGACCGAGAGCGTCTATGGGGAGTCGGCGCAGGATCTGCCGTGGCGCTTCGTGCTGCCGCACGAGGTTGTCGCCGCCGCCGACGTCCGCCACGCGTGCCGCGTTCGACGCGTTCGTGGCGCAGCTCGCGGCATCCGAGGATCCGCCGGGCCTGCGGGGGGTGTCCGTCGGTGCGCCGGAGGAGATGGCGGAGCCGTTCCGGGTGGTGCAGGCCGCGGAGGCATGGCGCAACAACGAGTCCTGGCTGCGCGCCCACCCCGGCGCGGTCGGCGACGCGGTCGCCGCGCGGTTCCGCACCGCCGCGGCCATCGCGGCGGCGGAGGAGCAGCAGGCGCGGGCGGCGGTGGCCGAGGCCGCCGCCGTGCTGGGCGAGCTCGTCCGCGACAGCGTGCTCCTGCTGCCCACGGCGCCCGGCCCCGCGCCTGCCCGCGCTGCCCCCGATATCGACAGGGTCCGCGCCGCTACCCTGCTGATGACAGCACCGGCGTCGCTGGCCGGGCTGCCGGCGCTGTCGGTGCCGCTGCTGCGGGTTGCCGGGCCCGACGGCCGGCCGGCGCCGGTGGGCGTGTGCCTCATCTCCCGGCCCGGCACCGACATCGCACTGGTGCGCCTGGGACGCCGACTGCAGCGCGCAGCATCCGGGAGCGGATCGTGAGCGCACTTCCCGGTGCCATCGATCCGCCGCCGCGGCTGCTGATGGGCCCCGGCCCGATCACCGCCTACCCGAGCGTGCTGGAGGCGATGGGGGCGCCGCTGGTGGGTCAGTTCGACCCGTTCATGACGGCCACCATGACCGAGACTCAGCAGCTCTACCGCGACGTGTGGGCCACCGGCAACGAGGCCACCGTGCTCGTGGACGGCACAGCGCGCGCTGGGATCGAGGCGGCGATCGTCTCGCTGGTCC
Source organism: uncultured Actinomycetota bacterium (assembly GCA_963696115.1). Classification (GTDB taxonomy): domain Bacteria; phylum Actinomycetota; class Actinomycetes; order Actinomycetales; family Microbacteriaceae; genus Microbacterium. Next base: position 12,877 of record CAVOIT010000003.1, read on the forward strand.
GACCGGGGGAGCGGGTGCTCGTGCCGGTGTTCGGACGCTTCGGACACCTGCTCGCGGAGATCGCCGAGCGCGCCGGGGCCGAGGTGCACACGATCACGACGTCGTGGGGGCAGGTGTTCCCCGTCGACCGCGATCGAAGCGGCGATCGTCCGCACCCGTCCGCACCTGCTGGCGATGGTGCACGGGGACACCTCGACCACGATGGCGCAGCCGCTCGCGGAGATCGGGGAGGTCTGCCGGCGGCGGGGTGTGCTGTTCTACACCGACGCGACCGCGACGCTGGGCGGCAACCCCTTCGCGGCGGACGAGTGGGGCGTGGATGCCGCGAGTTCGGGTCTGCAGAAGTGCCTGGGCGGCCCCAGCGGCTCCGCCCCGATCACGCTCAGCGAGCGCGCGGTGGCGGTGATCCGCAGCCGTGGACGCGTTGAGGCCGGTATCCGGGAGGACGGCGACCCGGCGGCCGACGACTTCATCCGCTCGAACTACTTCGACCTCGGCATGATCCTGGACTACTGGGGGCCACGGCGGCTGAACCACCACACCGAGGCCACGTCGATGCTCTACGCCGCGCGGGAATGCGCCCGGCTGCTGCTGGCGGAGGGCCGGGATGCGGTGATCGCCCGCCACGCGCTCGCCGGGCGGGCCATGCTCGCCGGCGTCCGCGCGCTCGGACTGGACGTGTTCGGCGATGCGGCCCACAAGATGGCCACCATCGTGGCGGTGGCGATCCCCGACGGAGTGGACGGCGAGGCGGTGCGCGCCCGCCTGCTCAGCGACTTCGGCATCGAGATCGGCACCTCGTTCGGGCCGCTGCACGGCCGGATCTGGCGGATCGGCACCATGGGGTACAACGCCCGCGAGGAGGCTGTGCTGACCACGCTGGCCGCGCTGGAGGCGGTGCTGGCCGCCGCCGGCGTCGCGGTACCCTCCGGAGGGGGCGTGGACGCCGCCACCGACGTGTACCGGGGGGCTGAGCGATGACGTTGCCCGCCGATAGTCTCCCGCCCGACCTCGTCGCCGCCGCCGCACGGAGGGTGATGGTCCGGTGCGACGAGCTGGCGCGCGTGAGCGCCGCCGACGGCGGGATCGAGCGGGTGTACCTGTCCGCTGAGCACGCTCGTGCGAACCGGCTCGTCGCGCAGTGGATGCGGGAGGCGGGACTGCGGCCGTGGCAGGACGCGGCGGGGAACCTGCTGGGGCGACTCGAGCGCTTGCGGGCGGGCCGGGCCGACCCGGAGGCACCGGCGGTCGTGCTCGGGTCGCACCTGGACACCGTTCCGGATGCCGGCCGCTACGACGGGATGCTGGGCGTGCTCATGGCTTTGGAGGCGGTCCGGTTCCTGCGCGCGCCGCGGCCCGACGGCGAGGGGTACGGTGCCCCCCTCCCGTTCGCACTGGAGGTCGCGGCGTTCGGCGACGAGGAGGGTACGCGGTTCGGTACCGCACTGCTGGGGTCATCCGCGTTCGCCGGGTCGTGGCAGGACGGCTGGTGGGACCTCGCCGACGCGACGGGGACGACGCTGCGTGAGGCGTTCCTCGAGTTCGGCCTGGATCCCGCTCGCATCGGCGAGGCCGCGCGCAGGCCCGACGAGCTCGTCGGATACCTGGAGGCGCATATCGAGCAGGGACCCGAGCTGGATCGGCGGGGCGAACCGCTCGCGGTGGTGTCCTCCATCGCCGCGGCCCGCAGATTCCAGGTGGTGGTGGAGGGCGAGGCGCGCCATGCCGGGGGCACGCCGTACGACATGCGCCACGACGCGCTGCTCGGGGCGGGCGAGGCGGCGCTGGCGGTCGAGCGGATCTGCCGCGGCGAGCACCACGTGATCGGCACGGTGGGCAGGCTGGAGACGTTCCCCGGCGCGGTGAACGTCGTCCCCGGCGAGGCGCGCTTCACACTGGACCTGCGCGGCGAGTCCGGGCCGGAGCGGGACCGGGTGTGGGAGCGCATCACGAAGGACTGGGACGAGACGATGGGCCGGCGCGGCCTGCGATGGTCCGCGCGAGCGGTCCACGACGCGCCCGCGCTGACCTGTGCTCCGCTGCTGCGCGACACGATCCGGGAGGGCGTGGCCACCGTCGGCGCACCGCGCGACGGCGTGATCGAGCTGTTCAGCCCCGCCGGCCATGACGGCATGGCTGTGGGCGCGGTGACGGGTGTGGGGATGCTGTTCCTGCGCAACCGCGACGGGATCAGCCATCACCCCGACGAGTCCGTGACCGCCTCCGACGTGGCGCTGGGCATCCGCGCCCTGACCGCGGCGGTCCTCGCCCTCGCCGCGGACCGCCCCGGCTGACCCCACCCGACCGACCCGAGGGAGGAACCATGTCGTTGCTCGTCACCAACGCCCGCCTCATCACCGTCCCCGCCGGCACCGACGATGCGGGCTACCTCGAGCGGGGATGGCTGCACGCGATCGACGGCCGGATCGCCGGCCTCGGGGAGGGCGATGCCCCCGCCGGCCTCGCGGCCGAGACGGTGCTGGATGCGGACGGCCGGTTCGTCGCCCCCGGCTTCGTCTCCAGCCACAGCCACCTGTTCACGAGCGGACTGCGGGGACTGGCCGCGGACTCGACGCTGTACGGCTGGTGCGATTCCATGCTCGGCATGACCGCGCACGCGTCGCCCGAGGACATCTACTGGTCCACCGTGCACGGCGCTCTCGACTTCCTCGCCAACGGGGTCACCACGGCGTACAACTTCACCGACCCGTTGCAGGCCTGGGAGCCGATGATCGACGGCCGCCGCCAGGGGAACTCTCCCATGCGCGATCTGGAATACCACACGCGTCAGGCGGATGCGTGCTGGGACGCCGGCATCCGGTTCGTCGACGCGATCGGCATGGATGCCACCGTGGGCACCGACGAGGAGGTGCTGGACAGGTTCGCCGCAGCCGTCGCCCACACCCGTGCGATGGACGCGAACTTCGCCCTGGACGCGTCCGTGATGGGTCAGGTGCAGTGGTCCCCCCGTCCCGACGCCGCCGAACTCGAGGCCGAGGCCATGCGTCGCTTCCGGATCACCAATCAGGCGCACTTCCTGGAGACGGCCGAGGAGGCTGAGCTGCAGCGGTCGAAGTTCGCGTTCTACCGGGATTCCGGTGCGCTGGGACCGGGACTCGTGCTCGGCCATTTCATCCAGACCACGCCGGAGATCATCGCCGAGGCCGCCGCGGCCGGCGCGGCGATGTCCTGGCAGCCCGCCTCCAACGGTCGGCTGGCCTCGGGCGTCGCCCGGGTGCCGGAGATGATCGCGGCCGGCATGCGGGTGGGGATGGGTCTGGACGACCAGGCGTGCACCGATGTGTCGGACCCGTGGCAGAACATGCGGATGGGGATGTACATGCAGCGGGCGCGGACGAAGGACCCGAGCTCGATGATGCCCGAGCAGGTGCTGCGGCTGCACACGCTCGGCTCGGCCGAGATCATGGGCGTCGCCGACCGGGTCGGGAGCCTGGAGGTCGGGAAGTTCGCCGACTTCGTGGTGGTGGACCCGCTCGCGCCGGACATCGGACCGCTGTGGCATCCGGTGCGCAGCTACGTGCTGGCCTGCTCGCTGCGGAACCTCACCCGCGTGTACGTCGGCGGCCGCCTCGTCGCTGACCGCGGCGCGATCACGAGCCCCCTGGCCGCCGAGGCCTCCGCCCGCGTCCGGGAGACGCTCCCCGCGATCGCCGCGCGCATCGGCATCCCCCGCTGATCCCCCCGCCGAGTGAGCATCCCCTCCCCGCCGAGTGAGCATCCCCTCCCCGCCGAGTGAGCATCCCCTCCCGCGCCCGTAGGCTGGGCGCGTGACGGACTCGGTCTTCCCGGAACTGTCCGACGAGGTGCGGGATGCGGTGCGCGCCGGCCGGCCCGTGGTGGCGCTGGAGTCCACGATCATCAGCCATGGACTGCCTCGGCCCGAGAACCTGGACGCCGCCCGGGAGTTCGAACGGATGCTGCGCGAGCGCGGCGTGGTGCCGGCCACAGTCGCCGTGCTCGACGGCATCCCGCGCGTCGGGCTCGACGAGGAAGGCCTGCGCCGGATCGCCGAGGAGGATCTCGTGAAGGCGAGTGTGCGCGACCTCGCGATCCTCGCGGGCCTCCGCCGCAGCGGCGCGACCACCGTCGCCGCCACCGCGTACCTGGCGGCACGGGCTGGGGTGCGCGTGTTCGCCACGGGCGGCCTGGGCGGGGTGCACCGGGGTGCGGCGCAGACCTTCGACGAGTCGGCCGACCTGACGGTGCTGGCGAGTACCTCCGTCGCGGTCGTCTCGGCGGGGGCCAAGAGCGTGCTCGACCTGTCGGCGACACTGGAGCGCCTGGAGACCCTGAGCGTGCCCGTCGTCGGGTATCGCACCGACGCGTTCCCGCGGTTCTGGCTGAGCGAATCGGACCTCCCGCTGGACTGGCGGGTGGACACCCCGGCCGAGATCGCGGCGATCCTGCGCGCGCAGGACGCCCTGGGAACCGGCGCCGGACTTCTGGTGGCGAACCCGCTGCCGCCGGATCGGCAGTGGGATGCCGCCGAGCATGACCGCATCCTCGCGCGCGCGTTCGCCGAGGCCGAGGAGCAGGGCATCCGCGGCAAGGCGGTGACCCCGTTCCTGCTGCTGCGGATCGTGGAGCTGTCGGGCGGGCGGAGCCTGCAGGTGAACCTCGACATCGCCCGCAACAACGTCGCGCTGGCAGCCGAGATCGCCCTCGCCCTGGCGACGGCCTGACCGGTGAAGCGTGATCCGGGGCCGATCGTGGTCGTGGGCGATGTGGTCGACGACATCCTGGTCGCGCCGGCCGGACCCATCCGCACCGAGTCCGACGTCCCCGCCCGCATCCGGATCGCACCGGGCGGGTCGGCGGCGAATGTGGCGGCGTGGCTGGGCGCGCTGGGCGAACCGGTCGTGTTCTACGGCCGGGTGGGCGCGGGGGATGCTGCGCGCCACGCCGCAGCGCTCGCCCGCCACGGAGTGGATGCCCGGATCGACGAGGATGCCGCCGCGCCCACCGGCCGCATCGTGGTGCTGGTCGAGGGCGGCCGGCGCACCTTCCTCACCGACGGTGGGGCATCGCGCACGCTCGGCCCGGCGGTGCTCACCGACGAGGTCCTCGCCGGCGCCGCGGCGGTGCACCTGACCGGGCACTCCCTGCTGGATGCGGCGCGGCGCACCCAGGGCCGCGACCTGGTCGAACGGGCGGCGGCCCTGGGGGTACCGGTGGTCGTGGACCCGTCGTCGGCGGGGTTCCTGCACGATATCGAGCCCGCCGTCTTCCTCGCTACGGTCCGCGGATGCCGGGTGCTGCTGCCGAACGCCGAGGAGGCGCGTGTGCTCACCGGCCTCGACGATCCGGCGCGCGCGGCCGAGGCGCTGACGGATGCCGCCGAGACGGTCGTGGTCACCGCGGGCGCGGACGGCGCCTGGGTCGCGGCGCGCGGCATCCGCCCGGTGCACGTCCCGGCGGCGCCCGCGAGGGTGCTCGACCCGACGGGCGCCGGCGACGCGTTCGCCGCCGGGTTCCACGCCGCCACGCGCGGCGGCGCCGATGCTGTCACCGCTGCGCGCGCAGGCGTGGCGGTCGCGGCCCGCGCCCTCGCCGTCCACGGCGCCCGGCCGCCGGTCATCGCGCATTGACCGCGGTGCTCACCCCCCGATATAACCGGGGGGTGACGGATGCGGGACGCGAGCACGACGACGGACTGTATGCCGAGGACATCGAACCGGGAAACGTGACCGTGTTCGGCGACTACACCGTCAGCGCCGACGAGATCATGGCGTTCGGCCGGGATTGGGACCCGCAGTTCATCCACATCGACGAGGCGGCCGCTAACGCCGGCCCCTACCGGGGCCTGATCGCCAGCGGCTTCCACACCCTCGCGATCTTCCAGCGACTGAGCGTGCTCGGACTGCCGGCCGGCTGGAAGGGGATCGCGGGCGCGGGCATCGACCGCATCCGCTGGCGTCGCCCGGTGCGTCCGGGCGACACCCTCACGGGCAGTTCCGAGATCGTCGGAGTCGAGTTGGAGCCCGACCGTCGCCGCGGACTGGTCACCATGACCGGTCGGCTGGTGAATCAGGACGGCAAGGAGGCGCTGACGCTGCAGGTGCTGGCGTACGTGCAGATGCGCGGGTGGGAACCGGGCATGTGACCGGCTCGACCGGCCCATGCGCCCGCATGCGGCTCCTGGCGCCCGATCCGTGTCGCTGCAGCGCGCTAGCGTGAGGTCACCCGCGTCACCTACTCGTGCAGCAGCCCCCCTTGCTTTTGTTTTCGGGGTGCGGTACTCCTGGGCTAGTGGGACGGTAACGGGCCATTATTGTTCTTTGTGGCCTGGGGCCTCCTACGCATAGGCAGGGGGCCTTTGTGGCCGTTCGTTTCCTTTCGGTTCGTACTCTCACCTCGGTGGCAGCGACCGGGATTCTTGCGCTCGGTCTGTGTACGGTGTCAGCGTCTGCGGCGGTCGCCGCGACGGTCATCGACGGGCCCATTGATCTTGGGGCGGGGACAACATTCGGCGTCCTCGGCGCTAGCGCAGTGACGAATACCGGCCCGACGATCGTTAACGGCGATCTCGGCGTGAGCCCCGGCACATCCGTTACCGGATTTGAAGGCCCCCCAGCCGGCCTGGTGAACGGGACCATCCATGCGACGGATGCCGTAGCCGGCCAGGCGCAAGTAGACCTCACCGCCGCCATCGACGATGCGGCGAGTCTCACACCGACCACCTCTGGCCTCTCGAACCTGTCCGGGTTATCCCTTACCCCCGGCGTCTATTCTGGCGGCGAACTGTCACTCAACAGTGGAGGCCTGCTCACCCTCGCCGGGTCAGCTGACTCGATCTGGGTCTTCCAGGCCGCAAGTACACTCACTATTGGCTCGGCGGCGCAGATTCAGATCACGGGCGGCGCGACATCCTGTAACGTTTTCTGGCAGATTGGCACTTCGGCAACGATCGGCACCGGCGCCGACTTTGTGGGCACAGTCATGGCTGGCGCGGCGATCACCGCGAATACCGGTGCCACGATCGAGGGGCGTTTGCTCGCCAACGGTACCGCTGTCACCCTCGACACCAACATCATCACGGCGCCCAGCGGTTGCGAACCGGGTACTGAGCCGACCGTCAGCCCCGAGTTCACCTCCGCCGCCCCACCGCCGGCAACGGTTGGAACACCGTACTCTCACACGCTGACGGCGAGCGGAACGCCCACCCCCACGTACGCGGTGACCGCTGGCGCGCTGCCGGAGGGGCTCACTCTCGACGGGGTGACCGGCGTGATCTCCGGGACGCCGACAGCCGCCGGCACGTCGACAGCCATCATCACGGCGAGCAACGGAACCCCTCCCGACGCGACAACGGAAATTACCATCACAACCTCGGCACTTCCAATTGCGCCCCCGGTCCCAGAAACCCCGACGGGCCCGGCTGCCGATACCTCGTTGCCGGGTGCGCCCACCGCGACCGAACTCGCCGCGTCAGGTGCGGACGCTACGTTAGCCGCACCTGCCGCGGGCATACTCCTCCTGGCCGGGCTCGCATTGCTTATCGCCCAGCGAACGAATCGAACCCGCCGGCATGGACCGCCCCCTTCCCCCCGGCCCAGTCCGCCATCGCGTGGCTGATGAACTCGGGCCCGATCCCCGAGGAGCGCTGACCCGGTCGCTCGGTGCACGGCCGGTCGGACGCCAGCGTCCGGAGCCGTAACGGGCCTAGCATCGGGCCATGGCTGAGCGCATCGTCATCGTCGGAGCCGGCCTCGCCGGCGCGGGAGCTGCGGGGGAGTTGCGCGAACGCGGGTTCCAAGGCGAGATCCACCTCATCGGCGCCGAGGCCCATGCACCGTACATCCGTCCGCCGCTCTCGAAGGGATACCTCGCAGGCGACGACGAACGCGCATCGTTCGACGTGCATCCCTTCGGGTGGTACGCCGAGCACGACATCCGCTTCGTGCCAGGCACGCGCGCCGTGGGGCTCGACCGCGACGCGCGGCTCGTGACGATCGCGGGCGGCGAGGCCGTGACCTACGACAAGCTGCTGCTCGCGACGGGTTCAACGCCCAATGCCCTCCCGATCGCCGGCGGCGAGCTCGAGAACGTGCACCTTCTGCGCACGGTCGAGCAGGCGGATGCGCTGCACGCCGCGCTCGCGTCGGGCGGCCGCCGCGTCGTGGTGATCGGCTCGGGCTGGATCGGCATGGAGGTCGCCGCGACCGCCCGCACGCTCGGCAACGACGTGACGGTTCTCATGCGCGGCGAGGTTCCGCTCGCCTCGCAGCTCGGTGCCGAGCTCGGGGGCGACTTCGCGCGACTGCACGAGGAGAACGGGGTCGTGCTGCGCGCGGGCGTGACGGTGCGCGAGCTCGTCGACGACGAGGGCGGCGGCGCGGTGACCGGCGTGCTGCTCGACGGCGACGAGGTCGTGCCGGCGGATGTCGTGGTCGCCGCGGTCGGCGCGGCGCCCGCGATCGGGCTCGCGGCATTCGCGGGCCTCGAGACGGGTGACGGCGTGCATGTCGACGCGCGCCTGCGCACCTCCGACGCGCGCATCTGGGCCGCGGGCGACATCGCCGCCGCCGTGCACCCGCTGCTCGAGGCGGCGGGGCTGCCCGCACGTATCCGCAGCGAGCACTGGGCGAACGCCGAGAAGACCGGACCGGCGGCCGCGCGCTCGATGCTCGCCGACGAGACGCCCTACGACGCGATCCCGTACTTCTACACCGACCAGTTCGACCTCGGCATGGAGTACACGGGATTCCCGCAGCTCGCTGCGGATGCGGACGTGGTCATCCGCGGCGACCGCGATTCGCGCGAATTCATCGCGTTCTGGTTGCGGGAGGGGCGCGTCGTCGCGGGCATGAACGTCAACGTGTGGGATGTCGCCGACCAGGTCGAGCGCCTCGTTCGCGCGGGTTTCAACGGTCATGCCGTCGACGGCGGCAGGCTCGCCGACCTGCACGTCCCGCTCGAGGAGCTCTAGTCGGTCGCCGACTCCGCCGGAGACGGCGGTATTCCGGCAGCCTGCCGGCCAACCCCGCATCCCTCGGAATCGGCCACGCGCCGCCCTACGATCGGATGGTGACCCCCGACGCCTCGCTCGTGCGCCGCATCGGCGCGCGGGAGTTCGACTTCTCGCGCCGCGTCGCCGTCATGGCGATCGTCAACCGCACGCCCGACTCGTTTCACGACAAGGGCGCGACCTTCGCCCTCGAGCGCGCGGTCGAGGCCTCGCTCGCGGCCGTCGCCGACGGCGCCGACTGGGTCGACGTCGGGGGAGTCCCCTTCGGGCGTGGGCCCGTCGTCGATCCGGCCGAGGAGCTCGAGCGCGTCGTGCCGCTCGTCTCGGCGATCCGCGGCGTGAGCGACGTCGTCATCTCGGTCGACACCTTCAGCGCGCGCGTCGCCGAGGCCGCGCTCGCCGCGGGAGCGGATGTCGTCAACGACACCACGGGTCTGTGGGACCCCGACATGGCGGCCGTCGTCGCGGCCGGCGGCGGGCACATCGTGCTGACGCACTCGCTCACGCCGCCGCGCACGGCGCATCCCTCGCCGCAGTACGACGACCTCGTGCGGACGGTCGTCGAGCACCTGCGCGCCCGCATCGACACGGCGCTCGCCGCGGGGGTGCCGTTCGAGCACCTCATCGTCGACCCGGGGCACGATCTCAACAAGAACACGCTGCACTCTCTCGAGCTCACGCGGCGCCTCGCGGAGGTCGCCGAGCTGGGGCCGCCCGTGCTCGTCGCGCTCTCGAACAAGGACTTCATCGGGGAGACCCTCGACCGCACGCAGTACGAGCGCCTCGAAGGATCGCTCGCGGCCGCTGTCGTGTCCATCATGAACGGTGCGCGGATCGTGCGCGTGCATGACGTGCGGGCCTCGGTCGCGGCCGTGCGCATGACGGAGGCGATCCTCGGGTGGAGGGAGCCGGCATGGCTGAAGCACAACATGTGACGATCGACCGCATCTGGCCCGACCCCGCGCTGGCGCTCCCGGACGACGAGCTCGTCGCGGAGCTGCGTCGCCCCGACCCCGTGCTGCGGGTCAACTTCGTCGCGTCGGTCGACGGCGCCGCGACGCGCGACGGGCTCTCGGGCGGCCTCGGCGACCCTGCCGACCGGCGCCACTTCGAGCTGCTGCGACGAGCCGCGGATGTCGTGCTCGTCGGGGCGGGCACCGTGCGCGCCGAGGGCTACGGGCCGATGCGCGTCTCGGAGGAGTCGGCGGAATGGCGCGTCGCCCATGGCCTCACACCGCATCCGGTGTTCGCGATCGTGTCGGGGTCGCTCGACCTCGACCCCGCGTCGCAGCATCTTCGTCGAGGCGCCCGTGCGCCCCGTCATCGTGACGACGCCAGGGCGCGATGCGCCTGCATTCGCCGAGGTCGCGGATGTCGTGGAGACCGGCGGGGACGAGATCGTCGACGCCGCGGCCGCCGTCGCGGCGCTGCACGAGCGAGGCCTCACGCGCGTCCTGTGCGAGGGCGGTCCGCAGCTCTTCGGGGCGCTGCTCGCGGTCGACGTCGTCGACGAGCTGTGCCTCACCCTCGAGCCGACGCTCGAGGCCGGCACCGCGCGCCGCATCGCCGCGGGGCTCCTGCCCCAGCCGCGGGCACTCGAACTCGTGCATGTGCTGCGTTCGGCCTCGACGCTCCTGCTGCGCTACGCGCGGGGGCGGTAGGGGGCGGCGCGCCACGAATACGGTGGGGCTATGTCCGAGAGCCGGCGGCGGGGTCTCCAGTGGCGTCTGCTCGGCACCATCGGATTGGGGACGCTTCTCAACCCTCTGAACTCGTCGATGATCGCGGTGGCGCTCATCGACATCCGCTTCACCTTCGACATCGACTTCGCCTCGGCGTCCTGGCTCATCGCGAGCTATTACCTGGCCAGCGCCGTCGGGCAGCCCCTGCTGGGGCGGTTGGGCGACCTGATCGGGCGGCGGCGGGTGTTCCTGGTGGGGCTGGCTGTCGTGGCTGTGGCGAGTTCTGTCGCGCCGTTCGCGCCATCGTTCGCGGCCCTGGTCGCTACCCGCATCCTTCAAGCTCTCGGCACCTCCGCGCTGTTCCCCTCCGGTGTCGGCATCGTCCGCTCCACTCACGGCCCGGGGCAGGCGCGTGCGCTCGGCGTGCTGTCGGTGTTCGCGTCCACCTCGGCTGCCATCGGCCCGACCATCGGGGGCTATCTGGTGGCGTGGGGCGGCTGGCAGGCGATCTTCATCGTCAACCTGCCCATCGTCGCGCTGAGCGGGGTTCTCGCCCTGCTGACTCTGCCTCGTGATGCGGTCGCAGCACCGGTGCGGGTGACGGTGCGGCGGTTGGACCTTCCCGGGGCCGCGCTGTTCGTGCTGACAGCCCTGTCGGCCCTGTGGTGGCTCATGTCGCTGACCGGTCAGGTGGCGTGGCCGGCACTGGTTGTCGCGGTCCTGGCCGCAGCCGGTTTGACAGTGGTCGAGCGCCGGGTGCGTCGCCAGGCATCGACCGGGAAGGCGGGTTCCTCAGGCGCCGCGGTCACCGAGCCCTTCCTCGACTTCGCTGCTCTGCGGCGGGCGCGGAGGTCTGCTGTCCATCTACGCGATGAACGCCGCGGTCAACATCGTGTTCTACGCGATCTTCTTCGGCGTGCCGTCCTACCTGCAGACCAGCGCCGGCCAGTCCGCCGGCCGAAGCGGGGTTGACCATGTTGCCGCTCGCCGCGCTCAGTGTCCTGATCACCCCGGTCTCGGCACGACTGATCGACCGCTTCGGCGCGGGCGTGGTCCTGAGATCGGGGAGCACTGCTCCTCGCAGGCGGTTGCGCCGGGATGCTGGCACTGCAGGAGACCTGGCCCATCGCTGCAGTCGGCGCACTGCTGGGCCTTCTCGGCATGGCGAACGGTGCGGTGGGCCTCGCATTGCAGACGGCGATGTACGACGCGGCGGCGGGCCCGACCATCGGCAGTGCCGCCGGTCTCTTCCAGACCTCGCGCTACGTCGGCACCATGCTGGCAAGCACCCTGCTGGCGCTGACGTTCGGTCAGACACTGGACCTGACTGCGCTGCATACCCTCGCCGGCGTGCTCACCGCGGTCATGGTGCTGGTCCTGGTCGGCCTCGTCGTCGCAGCCCGGCCCCGCCGACGGGACCACCCGTAGGGATGGGCGGACGTGAGCCGCGCCGTGGAGGATGTGGTCGAAGAATGCCAGGGCTTCACCTTGCCAGCTTGACGACTTGCATGACGGTCTCTTACGGATGACTACCAACTGTGACACGAGCCGCAGCAGCTGGATTCCGCCCGAACTAACGTGGCGCACGCCCACCCAGTCGAGGTCGTTCACAGCAAGGAATCACCATGAAGAGCTTCAGCCGAAGCGCCGCCGTTCTCTCCCTCGCCACCGCCGCGATCGTGAGCCTGGCGGCTTGCTCGAGCGGCAGCGCGGCCACGCCGGGCACCGACGCCGACTCCAAGACGCCCATCTACTTCGGCGTCTCCGCCGCGCAGACGGGCCAGTACGCGCAGTATGGCGAGCAGTTCAAGAAGGGGTTCGACCTCGCGGTAGAGCAGGTGAACGCTAACGGCGGTATCGACGGCCATCCGGTCGAGCTGAAGTACGAGGACTCGCAGTCTGACCCGAAGCAGTCGGTCGCAGTGGCACAGAAGTTCGTCAACGACTCCAGCATCAGCCTTGTCTTCGGCGACTACTCCTCCGCGGCGTCCATCCCGGCCTCGCCGATCTACACCGCGGGCGAGCTGGTGCAGTTCGGCTTCAACAACTCGAACCCGGACTTCACGCTCAAAGGCAGCGAGTACCAGTGGTCGACCGCAATCACCACGAGCTCCAGCTACCAGTGGACCGCGGACTACATCAAGGATCAGGGCGTCAAGTCCGTCGGCGTCACCTATCTGAACACCGCGGACTGGGGCATCCCCGCATACGCCGCCTTCAAGGAGCAGGCTCAGAAGATCGGACTGGAGATCACCGGTGCCGAGGGTGTGCTCGACACGTCCGACGACTACCGTCCTTCGCTGACCAACGCGGTCGCGGGCAATCCGCAAGCATTCGTGCACATCGGATATGGCCCGGACGCCGCCAAAATCGTCACCCAACTCCGCGCAATCGGTTACGAGGGCACTTTCTACGGCGGACAGGACGAGCAGTCGTTCAACGGCACCCCCGACGCCGAGGGCGCCATCAATGGTGCCCAGTTCGTGGCCACCAACCCGGCGGCGAACGTGCAGGACTTCGTGAAGGCTTTCAAGGAGAAGTATCCGGACGAGACTGAGGTCACCGGTTTCGAGGCCGGGGCGTACGACGCCCTCAACGTCGCGGTCGCCGCGGCGAAAGCCGGTGGCACGACCCGGACAGGCATCCTCGCCGGCTTCAAGAAGATCAAGGACGTGCCGAGCGCGGTCTACGGCACGATCAGCTTCGACCAGGCCACGCGTCGTCCCGCCTCGCCTGCCCTGACCCCGACCATTCTGAAAGACGGAGTCTGGGTCGCCGTCAACGGCTGATCGATCTCCATCGATCACCCGCACACCATGCTCGACACGCTGATCGCCGGCCTGCTCCGAGGGAACGTCTACGCCCTCGGAGCAGTCGGTATCTCCCTGGTCTTCGGCGTCATGAACGTCGTCAACTTTGCGCAGTTCTCGTTCTTCGGCCTCGGCGCGATGTTGTCCTGGTTCTTCGTCGCCCAGCTCGGCCTGCCGTTCTGGATCGCGCTGCCCCTCGTCCTCCTGATATGCGCCGTGCTCGGCCTGGTCATCAACATCGCGGTGGTGCGACCGCTGGCGACGTTCCTGCCGCTGGCCGCGATGCTCTCCACCTACGCCGTCTCGCAGATCCTCGACAACCTCTCCCAGATCGCCTTCGGCGCGCAGTTCCATGCCTTCCCGCAGGTGCTCCCCACCTCCAACCTCCAGATCGGGAACATGCGATTCGGCACCTCCGACCTGGTCATGCTCGGAACCACCGCGGCCGTCATGATCGCGATGTCCCTGTTCCTCAAGTTCGGCAAGGTCGGACGGGCCATCCGCGCGACCGCGCAGGATCAGGAAGCCGCCCTGCAGATGGGCATCCCGGTCGGCCTCGTGCAGAACGTCTCGTTTCTGATCGCGTCTGCGTTGGGCGGTCTGGCGGGGGTCTTCATCGCGCTGTACGTCGGCATCGCCAATCCGACATCCGGGCTGGAGGTCGGTCTCACCGCGTTCGTGGCCGCGACCCTGGGCGGGCTGGGCTCGCTCGTCGGAGCGGTGATCGGCGGCTTCGTGCTCGGGATTTTGGAGGCGTTCGGCATCCACTTCTTCGGGGACACCGCCCGGGAGATCATCATCTTCGTCATCCTCGTCGTCGTGCTGATCGTGAGACCCGGTGGGTTGCTGGGCAGGACTCCGTTGCTCTCGACCGAGCCTCTGACCGGCACGTTCCTCGGCAAGGGGCGGCCGCTGAAGATCCCGACGTGGGTGTGGCCCGCCGCCTTCGTGCTGGTTGGGGTGGTGATCCCGCTACTGGGCAACGACTACATCCTGACGACCGGCACGCAGGTGCTGATCTACGCGATCATCGCGGCCGGGTTCACCGTAACGGCCGGGCAAGCCGGCGTGCTGGCACTCGGGCAGGCAGGACCGATCGCGATCGGGGCGTACGCGTCAGCGTTGCTGACGCTGCACATGCACATCTCATTCTGGGCGGCGCTGCCCATCGCGGGCCTCGTGGCGGCGATCGTGGCGTCGATCCTCGCCGCGCCGATCTGGGGTGTGAAGGGGCACTATATCTCGATCGCCACCCTGGGGCTGGGCATCGCGATCGTCGCCGCCATCCAGCTGGCCCTGCCGCAGGGTCTCTACAACATCCCCGTGCCGCAGTGGTTCGGAACCTCGCTCTCGAGCCCACTCGCCTACTATCTGATCGACTTCGGAGTGCTGGTCGTCACTCTCGTCATCATGTGGCGCATCCGCCAGTCACATCTCGGCAAGGTCATTTCCTCGGTCGGGTCCGACGAGATCGCGGCTCTGGCGTCCGGAGTCCGCGGCCGCGACTACAAGGCGCTCGCCTTCGCGATCTCAGCGTTCTTCGCGGGGATCGGTGGCTCGCTGCTCGCCCACCAGTACACGTACATCGACCCCACGATCTTCACCATGCAGATGTCGTTGCTGGTCGTGACCATCGTGATCATGGGTGGCGTGAGCCTGCCGTATGGCGCGGTGGTCGGCGCGATCATCCTGATCGGCGCGATGGAGTTGCTGCGATTCACGCCGGAGCTGCGCATCATCATCTACGGCCTGGTCCTCATTCTCGTGGTGAGGTTCCGGCCAGGAGGGATCCTGGTGAGGAACTCGTGAGCAAGGCACTCCTGGAGGTCCAGAATCTCGAGCGCCATTTCGAGGGGCTCAAAGCCGTCGACGGCATCTCGTTCACCATCGGTCCCGGCGAGGTCCTCTCGATCATCGGTCCCAACGGGTCGGGGAAGACCACCACGCTCAACCTGGTGACCGGCACTATCCGACCGCACGGCGGGACGATCCTGCTTGACGGGGAGCACATCGAGCGGGCGGACAGCGCCCGGATCGCCGAGCACGGCATCGCGCGCACCTTCCAGAACGGGCGCGTCTTCGCGACGCTGTCGGTCGCGGACAACATCGAGGTGGGACTCCATTCGACGCTGCACGCCAACCGCCCGTTCCGGCGGCTTTCGACCGTCCCGGTGCTGCGGTGGATCCCGTTGATCGCCGAGCTGTTCATCGCGATCATCGGCACACCTGCATCCCGACGCGAGGATAAGCAGATCGCCGCGGCTGTGGAGACTGAGATCACCCGCTTCGAGGCCCGTCTGGGTCCGCGACGTGACGATCCCGCGTACTCGCTCAGCTACGCGAACCGTCGCCGCACCGAGATCGCCCGTGCCCTGGCGCTCGCGCCCAAGCTGCTCGTGCTCGACGAGCCCACGGCAGGCATGAACCAGTCGGAGACCGCCGAGGTGCTCGAGCAGCTGCTCGAGCTGAAGGCGGACGGGCAGGCAATCCTGCTCGTCGAGCACAAGCTGGATCTGGTGATGACGGTCTCCGATCGTGTCATCGTCATGGACGGAGGGCGAATCATCGCCGAGGGGGCACCGGACAGGGTACGGAACGATCCGGCTGTGATCGAGGCGTACCTCGGCAGACGCCGCGGGCTCGGAGGAAGTGCATCCGCATGACGGATCTGCTGGCGCTCGACGACGTGAACGTCTACTACGGTCCCTTCCACGCACTGCGCGGCAACTCGATCACTGTGGGCGAGGGCGAGATCGTATCGCTGCTCGGCGGCAACGCGAGCGGCAAGTCGACGACGATGAAGACGATCCTCGGGCTCGTCAAGGTGAAGTCGGGAACGGTGAGCTTCGCCGGCAAGGACGTCACGTCCTCGTCGACGCGCCAACGCATCCGGGCCGGACTGGCGTCGGTGCCTGAGGCGCGCCGGATCTTCCCTCAGATGACCGTGGACGAGAACCTCATCGCCGGCGCGTACACGCGTAAGGACCGGGCCGGCATCGCAGAGGACCTCGACCGCATGCGCACCCACTTCCCTCGCCTCGGGGAACGGCGACGCCAGGAGGCCGGAACACTCTCTGGTGGCGAGCAGCAGATGCTCGCTTTCGCCCGGGCGCTGATGAGCCGCCCCAAGCTCGTCTGCATGGACGAGCCCACTATGGGACTTTCGCCGAAGCTCGTCGACCAGGTGCTCGACGAGATCGTCCGCATCAACAAGGAGCTGGGAGTGGCCGTGCTGTTCGTGGAGCAGCAGGCCGAGCTCGCTCTGTCCATCGCCTCGCGAGGGTACGTGCTCGCGACCGGGGAGATCGTGCTGCAGGGCACCGCTCGTGAACTGCTCGCCAACCCCGACATCCAAGAGGCATATCTCGGAAAGGCCAGGAAGGCATGACAACACCACGGCTCGGGTACTTCACCCGACTGCTCGACGACGTCCCGCCCGTCGAGCGCTACCGCAACGCGATCGAGCAGTTCGTCCGCGCGGAGGAACTCGGATTCGACACGGCCTGGGTAGCCCAGCATCACTTCCACCGCGACGAGGGTGGACTGCCGTCGCCGTTCGTCCTGCTCGCGCAGGCCGCTGCGAAGACGTCGCGGATCGTGCTCGCCACCGGGATCATCACACTGCCGCTCGAAACGCCCCTGCGTGTCGCTGAGGATGCAGCCGTGCTCTGGCTGCTCGCCGACGGTCGCTTCGAGGTCGGGATCGGTTCGGGCGGTACCGCGAGCTCGTTCCCACCGTTCGGACACGAATCGGCCGAGCGCGCGACGCTCTACGCGGAGGGCAAGGCGACGCTGTTGCGCGCCTGGTCGGGCGAGGTGCTGACGACGGATGGCGGCGCGCTCTACCCGCCCGCGCCGCAGCAACTCGCCGACACCCTGTGGGAGGCGACGTTCTCGGAGAGAGGCGCGGCCAGGATCGGCGGCGAAGGGAGCGGGCTGATGCTCTCCCGAACCCAGCCGCGCACCCAGTACACCGGTCGGGGCTCGGCCGACGACCAGATCGTTCTTGTCGATGCACACGCGTCAGCGCTCCCGGATGGCATCCCGCAGCGCGTGATGGCCTCGCGCTCCGTGCTCGTCGTCGACTCCGAGGCCGAGGCGGACCGATGGCGGGCTCAGGGTATCTCCCGTTCCCTCTCCATGTTGGAGGACCAGGGAGTCACCGTTCCCGACGGAACATCGGAACGGGAGCTCGCCGCGTACCTGGATCTGCACGTCGGGACTCCCGCGCAGGTGCTCGCCACGCTGAGTGCTGACCCGATCCTGCCCCGCGCGTCGGACATCGTCTTCCAGTCGCATCCGGTGGATCCGCCGCACGAGGTAGTGCTTCGTTCCCTCGAGCTCATCGCTCGCGAGGTCGCGCCCTCACTCGGCTGGGTCCCCTCGAACCTCACCGCCGCATCCTGAAAGGAACACTCCCATGACCACCGATGTGATCGACCAACTGGTCGGTGCGCGCGAGGGCGATCGACTCTTCGAGCTCCGGACCCGGCGACCGGACGCTAAGAAGAACGCGCAAGCGGCCTTCGACGCGCTGTTCTCCTCGGACGACCTTGCGCACGCGAACCAGAAGGAACGGCTCGCGATCGCGTACTGGACGGTGGCGCTCTCGCACTCGCCTACCGCCGCGTTCTACCGAGGCCTGCTCGCTCGCGAAGACGCCACCACCCTCGAACTCCTGGAGGCCGCACTGCCGACCGCCCTCACCACAGGGCCGTATGGCGCCTATCCGGACGGTCCGCTGACTGTCGAGAACGTGGACGGACTGCACTGGCAGCCCGACGCCGGCATCGCCGAATCCCTCGGCGCCCGACTCACCACAGCGCTCGCTCACGCCCATCTGCTCGTCTATCGGCCACGCGACTCGTCGGCGGATGCGCTGCAGGTGCTGCTCGACGCGGGCTGGTCCACAACGGGGATCGTGACACTGTCGCAGCTCATCGGATTCCTCAGCTTCCAACTCCGCGTCGTCGCTGGCCTCACCGTCCTGAAGGGGGAACTCGCATGAGCGAGACCGTCATCCGCCACACCTTCGAGACGCCAAACGCCTTCACGCAGGCCGAGCTCGGCTGGGAGGCATGGCTCGAACCCGTGCCCAAGGAGGAACTCACCGAACGGCAGTATGAAGGACTCGTCGACAAGGGACGGGCGAACAGCCCGTACTTCCGGCTGCTGGTGCGCGACCCTGACATCCTCGCCGCGCGGACCCGGGCCGACAACGACATCTTCTACAACGAGAAGGGCGGACTGCCGCGCGCTCAGCGCGAGCTGTCCGCGGTCAGCGCATCCCGCACGAACGGGTGCATCTTCTGCACCGCCGTCCACTCGCGGTTCGCCAGCCAGAAGTCGAAGCGCCCGGACGACGTGCAACGGCTGCTCGACGAGGGCACGGATGCGCAGCAGGACGACCCCCAGTGGCGAGCGGTCATCGATGCCTCCGTCGCGCTCACCAAGACACCCGAGGAGTTCGCGGCCGGTAACGTCCGTCAGCTGAGGGATGCTGGCCTCGACGACCTGGCGATCAGCGATGTCATCCACGGCGCGGCCTTCTTCAACTGGGCGAATCGGTTGATGCTCTCCCTCGGCGAACCGACGCCGCCGCCGCAGGCCTGACGGACTGTTGCATGTGCACGGCGCGCTATCAGCTCGGATGCACGTACCCGCCTCCGGCGAGCCGCCACACCCGGTCGCGGCTGAACGGCAGCTCGTATCCGCGGGTCCCCAGGGCACGGGCGATGGCGTTGCCGAGCGCGGCGGCGACCGGGTTGTAGGGGGACTCGCTCATCGATTTCGCACCGAACGGGCCCAGGTCGTCGCTGGTGTCGGCGAACAGCACCTCGGTGTCGGGGATGTCGGCGAACTGCGGGACCCGGTAGGTGCGGAACACGGGATTGCGCACCACGCCGTCCTCGATGATCACCTCCTCGTACAGTGCTCCCCCGATCGCCTGCGCGACGCCGCCTTCGATCTGGCCTCGGCACTGCGCGGGGTTGATCACGGTGCCCGCATCCGCGGCCTGTACCGACTGCAGGATGCGGACGGTGCCGGTCTCGGGGTCGACCGCGACCCGGGCGGCGTGCACGTTGAAGGCGAGCGAGCGCTGGTCGCCGTACTCCGCCCCGGACGCGGTCAGGCCGTCGCCGTCGCGCTGGTCGGCCGGTGCGGCCGCGACCACGTCCGCAAAGGACACCAGTGGAGCCCGCTGCGGTGCGCACCCCGTCCGCGGTGAGCACCGCGTCGGCGGCATCCGTTCCGGTCGCCGCGGCCGCCACCGCGAGGATCCGCTGCCGCAGAGCGAGGCAGGCCGCGTGCAGCGCCTTCCCGGCGACGGTGATGCCCGCCGAGGCGAACGCGCCGGTGTCATGCGCGACGGCGTCGGTGTCGGAGGTCCACAGCTCCAGCCGCTCGAACGGCACGCCGAGCACCGTCGCTGCGATCTGCCGGTGCGCGGTGCCGGTGCCGTTGCCGAACTCGGCGGTGCCGGTGCGCAGCAGGTACGTGCCGTCGGGGCGCAGGGTGGCCGTGGTGTGCGCGATGTGACCGCGCGGGGCCATCGTCGCGATCATCGCGATCGCCATGCCTTCTCCGACGAGCCATCCCTCCGGCACGGCCGTGCGCCCTGCCCCGCGCCGCAGTGCGTCCTGCGCGAGGTCGAGGCACTGGTCCAGGCCGTAGCTGCCCCACACCAGGTCCTCCTCGTAGGACTCCTCCTCCGGATGCAGCGGATCTCCCGCCCGCACGACGTTGCGCCGCCGCAGCTCGAACGGATCGATCCCGAGCCGTTCGGCGAGCAGGTCCATCGCCGACTCCACCGCGAACACGACCTGACCGAGCCCGTACCCGCGGAACGCGCCCGACGGGACCGTGTTCGTGTACACGGCCTGCCCGCGGATCCGCTTCACCGGCACGCGGTACACGGTGGTGGACTCGGCGCAGGAGTGGAACAGCACGCCCGCGGCGTGATTGCCGTACGCTCCCGTGTCGCTGAGCACGTCGAGCTTCATCGCGGTGAGCGCGCCCGCCGCATCCGCCCCCAGCGTCACCGTCACCCGCATCGGGTGGCGCACGGACGCCCGCTGGAACTGGTCCGTGCGCGCGAACTCGTACCCCACCGGCCGGCCCAGCCGCAGCACCGCCAGCGCCACCAGGTCCTCGGTGAACATCTCCTGCTTGCCCCCGAAACCTCCCGCCCACCCGCGGCGCGTACACCCGCACCCGGTCGCGCTCCAGCCCGAAGATGCGGCACAGCTCATCCCGGGTCAGGAACGGCACCTGCGTGCTGGACCGGATGACGAGCCGTCCCGCCTCGTCGATCCAGCCGACCGCGCCGTGCGTCTCCAGATGAGCGTGCTGCAGCCGGGCGGAGGTCCACGTGCCGTCCACGGTCACCGCGCTCGCCGCCAGCGCCGCATCCACGTCCCCCCCGTGCCCGGTGTCGAACTCGGCCACCGTGTTCCGGGACGCGTCCGCGACGCGATCCTGCGGGGTCCGGTCCGGATGCAGCACAGGGGCCCCCGGGCTGCGGGCCAGTTCCGGGTCGAACACGGCGGGCAGGACCTCATAGTCCACGCGCACCGCCCGGCATCCGGCATCCGCCGCCGCCGCCGACTCGGCGACCACCGCCGCCACTCGCTGACCCACGTGGCGGACCACATCGTCGAGCATCCGGGTGTCGTCGGGGTCGTCGTCGCGGTGCTCGTGGCGTCCGGTGGAGTAGCGCACGTCGGGCACGTCCTCGTGGGTGAACACCGCCACCACGCCGGGCACAGCGAGCGCGGCGCTCGTGTCGATCGCGCGGATCCGGGCATGCGGATGCGGCGAGGCCACCACCGCGAGCACCAGCGCGCCCGGCACCGGCTCGTCGAAGGTGAACGGCTCCCGGCCCTGCACGATGCGCTCCGCGCCCGGCGGGGTCGGCGAGGACCCGACCACGGCCGCCTCGCCGGTGTCGCCCGTCCGACGCACCTCGCCGAGCACGCCCCGCCGGATCGCCTCCCGGATCGGCCGGTACCCGGTGCACCGGCACAGGTTCCCCTTCATCCGGCGGTCCAGGTCGCCCAGATCCGCCGGGTCCAGGGATGCGGCCGTCACCGCCATCCCGGGCGTGCAGAACCCGCACTGGAACCCGAACCCGTCCGCGAGCGCGCGCTGCACCGGGTGCAGCGCGTCGCCGGACGCGAGCCCCGCGGCCGTGGTCACCTCCCGGCCTTCGAGGCGGACGGCCGGGATGATGCAGGAGTGCACGGGCTCCCCGTCCAGCAGCACGGAGCATGCCCCGCAGTCGCCGGCGTCGCAGCCCTTCTTCACCGCGACGTGCCCGGTCTCGCGCAGCAGGGTGCGGGCGCACTGACCCGGCCGCGGCGTGGCCGTCACGGGCTCCCCGTCCACCGTGAACCTCATGCGGCCGCCAGGTCCGCGCGGATGCGTTCGGCGAGCACGGCGCTGACGGCACGCCGCCAGTCGGCCGACTCCGAGCGGGTCGCTGTAATACCCGGATGCCGCCGCCACCGCCGCAGCCAGCTCCACCGGACCCGGCGGAGCGTCGAACCGCATCACATGCGGGGTGAGGGTCGCCGCGGTCACGGTGAACACCGCATGCCCGTCCCGGTCCACCCGGCCGGTCACGACGGACCCGGAGCGGCCGAGCTCGGCCAGGGCGATCTTCTGCAGCCGTGCCCTCGCGTGCAGCGCCCGCGCCGGCACCTCCACAGCGCGCAGCACCTCGCCGGGCCGGAGCGCGTTGACCCCGTTCCCCGCCGGCACGTCCGCCACCGGCATCCGGCGTTCCCCGCCGTCCGGGGTGAGCACCCACGCGACCCCGTCCAGCGCCGCGGTCAGCGCGATCATCGCCCCCGCCGCGAAGGACTGGCAGATGTTCCCGCCGACCGTCGCGGTGCGCCAGACCTTGAACGAGGCCAGCAGCGCGTTCGCCGCATCCGGCACCAGGGTCAGCGCCGTCCAGTCCGGCGGCGCGGCCGGAAGGTCCGGCGCGCGACCCTGCGACCAGGCCACCAGCCGCCCGATCGTGCACGTCGCACCGATCCGCAGCACCGGCTCGCCCATCGCGGGCTCGATCTCGATCTCCGGCCAGCCCATGCCGGTCACGTCCACCAGTCCGGTCACGTGCGGCTGCGGCTCGCTGAACAGCCAGGTGCCCCCGGCCAGGAAGGCCTCGCCGGGCGCGAGCGCGAGATCGGAGCGGGATCGTGCCACGCGGTATCCGGTGACGGCGGTGAGGTCCATGGCCGTCAACCCGGCAGGATGCGGCACTCCCACCCGTCCGCGGCGCGGGAGTAGAAGTGCCGGGTACTGGGGCCGACCGGATCGCCCCGCCAGAAGATCAGTTCCGCCGGGCGCAGCCGGAATCCGCCCCACGTGGCGGGGGGTTCCAGGTCGGGATGGTCCGCGTCGAACCGGGCCCACCGCTCCTGCTTCTCCGCCTGCGGCAGCTGCGCGGTCTCGGGGGTGTTCAGCCACGCCAGCAGCTGCAGGTAGCGCGACCGTCGCCGGAAGGCGGGCGCCGCCTCGGCCGCCGTGAGCGGGACCACCTCCCCCCGCGCGACCAGTTGGCGGCCGATCTCCGGCCACGCGACCGCCATGCTCGCCCGCGGGTGCGCGCGAGCTCGCGCGCCTTGCGGCTGGTGGTGTCGGTGTGGAAGAGGAGCCCGTCGGCATCCTCGTCGCTGACCAGAACGTGGCGCACGTCCGGATACCCGTCCACCCCCGTCGTGGCCAGGGCGGCCAGCGGCAACAGGTCGACGTTCCGCGGCAGCCACATCAGCATCAGTGCTATCGGGTCGGGATGCGGCGCGTCGGGCGCGTCGATGTCCATGCCGAAGCTCGTTCCCGCCGTGATCACCCGCCCGCCTCCTCGTCCCCGGTCGCTGAGCCGAGCGTAGGCGCGGCGCGTTTCGGGGGTGTTGCGCGCGGGTCGCCCCCGCGCGTAACACCCCCGCAAACCGGCATCCCTACAATCCGTTCGTGACCACCGACGACCTCTCCGCGCCCGCGTGCCCGAAGCGGATGGAGTACGGGCCGTGCGGCGGCGTCGGGTTCGACGGATCGTGCGAGGTGGCGGAGCATCCGTGCGTGTTCCTGGACGGGCCGGTGGTGCGCTGGTCGGGGATCGACCAGGATGCCGGCAGCGCACCGGTCCCCGCCGACCGCACTGCGGCGGCGCGGCGGATGGCGGACCTGATCGCCGCGCGCCCGGTCGTGGTCGCGGACCTGCCGGCTCGGGCGCTGAGCGTCGAGTCCGTCCGCGACTGCGCGGCGGCGCTCGCCGGCCGGGTCGATGCCGTGCTCGCCGGCGACGCGGGGACGGCGCGGGTGCAGTTCCCGCCCGCCTACCGGGCGCGGCTGCTGCACGAGCACGGCCTGGAGGTGTGGACGGGCCTGAACATGCGCGACCGGAACCGGGTCGCGATCGAGGGGGAGCTGGCGGCGCTGGCGGTGGAGCAGGTCGCGGGGGTGCACTGCGTCACCGGTGACCACACCCTCACCGGGCACCGGCCCGACGCGATGCCCGTGTTCGATCTGGACTCGACTGAGGCGGCCGCCCTCGCCCGCGCCGCGGGGCACCTGGTGTCGGTGGCGGAATCCCCGGCGGCGCCGCCGACGCGGGCGCGGCCCGCCCGGCTGGCCGAGAAGGTGCGGGCCGGCGCGGACGTGTGCTTCGTCAATCACGCCGGCGGGGTCGAGCCGGTGCGGCGGTTCGTGGCTGCGGCCATGGATGCTGGAGCCCCCGCCGCGGGATTCATCCCCTGTATCCCGATGGTGGTGGATCGGGAGTCGGCCGACCTGATGCGGTCTTTCACGACCCTGGCTCTGCCGGACGGGTTCCTCGACCGGATCGACCGCGCCCGGGATCCCGAGGCGGAGGGGATCGCGCTCGCGGTGGCGATGGCGGAGGGGATGCTGGCGATCCCCTCCGTTGCCGGGGTCAACCTCTCCGGCGGCCGGGACGGGGGTGAGATCCGGTTTGCGCGGGCCATGGCCACGGTCGCGGACCGGCTCGGCCTCGTGTCCTGACCGGAGCTCAGTCCATGATCATCCCGCCGGCGACGTTGATGGCCTGACCGGTCAGGTAGGAGCCGGCGGGGGACGCGAGGAACGCCGTCACCCCGGCCACGTCGTCGGGCACCCCGAGTCGGCCGAGCGGCGACCGGGCGGTCCACGCAGCGACGTCCTGCGGCGTGCGGGTGGCGGCGCCCATGTCGGTGAGGACGTACCCGGGGCAGATCGCGTTGACGGTGATGCCGTGGCATCCCCATTCCTGCGCTCCCGCGCGGGTGAGCGCGATCACCGCCGCCTTGGAGGCCGCGTAGTGGCCCTCACCGCCGCCGCCCGCTTTGGCGGCCATGCTCGCGATGTTCACGATCGCGCCGTGCCTGGCCGTCATCATCACCGGAGCCACCGCCTGCATCGTCAAGAGGGTGCCGCGCGCGTTGACGTCGAGGATGCGGTCCCAGTCGGCGACAGTGATCTGCAGCAGCGGTGCCGACTGGAACACCCCGGCGCAGTTGACGAGCACGTCGACTCCCCCCAGCATCCGCACCGCCTCGGCGACCGCCCGGCGCGTGTCCTCGGGGTCGGCGAGGTCGCATGCCACCTGCGCGCCGCCGGGATCGGCGGCGCGATCGAGCACCACCACCGACGCGCCCTCGGACGCGAATCTCGCCACGATCGCGGAGCCAATGCCCCCGGCGCCCCCCGTGACGATCACCCGCTGCCCGTCCCGAACGGTCATGTCCGACTCCTTTCCTTCAGGTCCGCTGCGCCCGCGCCCGCTCGCCGGCGCAGCCATGCGAATCCCTCCCCCGCGGTGGCCACCACCAGCGCCGCGGCGAGCGAGACGACGGTGATCACCAGGCCCGCCGCCGGTCCCTGCGCGTCCAGCGCGAATCCGGCCACGGCACCGCCGATCGGCACCCCCACCGACATGCCCGCGGTGGGGTACGCGAGCGACTCGGTCACCCGGTCCCGTGGCGCGCGCGCGGCGGCGAGGGTGATGGCGCTGACCATGACCGGCGAGACCACCAGCCCGAACAAGGGCACCAGCCCGAGCAACCAGCCGCGGTCGGCCGCCACCGGCAGCGCCGTCGCGATCACGGTTCCGGCCGCGGCGAATGCGATGAAGCGGCGCTGCGGGCCCGATCGCCACACCCGGGCGCCGACCAGGATCGACCCGACCGCGACTCCGACGCTCGTGACGGCGAGGGCGAGGCCGGCGAGCCACGCGGCCCCGAGCGCTTCCGCCCACGCGACCACGCTGACGTCGAACGACCCGAACATCGCACCCAGGCCGATGCACGCGATCGAGACCGGAACGACGCCCGCGGGCGGAAGGATGCGGCGCCGCCGGGACGCGCGCGGGACGGCCGGCGGCTCCGTCGATCCCTGAGCGGCCAGCCACGCCCCGCCCACCACCCCGACCAGAAGCGACACCACGATGCCCGCGGCGGGGTTCAGCGACGCGGCCAGGATCGTCACGAGCGGTGGACCCGTGACGAACACCAGCTGATCCCCGACGGTCTCCACCGCGAACGCCGTGGCAAGGTCGTCACCGCGAGCCAGGGCGCTCCACCGCGCGCGCACCGCTGCGGCGATGTCGGGGGTGGACAGTCCCATCGCGAGGGCCGCGGCGAGCCACGCTGGTAGCGGTGCGCCGATCGCGACCAGCACCAGCAGCGCCGCGACGGACACCAGCAGGCACGTGAGTGCGGCGATCAGCACGGGTCGCTGACCGTGACGATCCATCCGCGTCGACCAGAAGGGAGCCGACACCGCCATCCCGCCGACCAGCACCGCGGTCGCGATCCCGGCGGCCGCGAAGCTCCCCGTGCTGCCGCTGACCAGCAGGATCACGCCGAGGGACAGCGTCGAGCGCGGATACCGGCTGAGCACGCCGGCCACGACGAACGGCACCGAGCCGGGGACATGCAGCAGGCGCGAGTAGGCGCCGAAATCCGTGGCCATGGCTCAGCGGTACTCGAACCGGCTGATCTCCTCCAGCGCCTCCGCGACGAAGGCGACGCTCTGCTCGAACAGCTCCGCGCCCGCCGCCGCGGTGGCCCCGGTCGGGTCTCCAAGCACCCCGGACGGGCCGAAGTCGTCGGAGAGCCATCCGAAGGTCACGGGCTTTCCGTTGAATCCCAGGTGCCGGAACCCGGCGATGTGCTCGGGCACGTTGCGGGCGAAGGCGGACGCATCCACCAGGTCGGGTCGCAGGTGCAGCATCAGGCTCGTCTCGGAGTAGCCGGCGTGGATGCCGGTGCCGTACTCGCGCGCTGCGCCATCCGCCCCGTCCGCCGGTACCCGGCTGGCGGGCATGAAGAAGGTGCGCAGCCCGAAGCGGCGCCGCAGCTCACGGATCGCGACGTTCAGGAGGGCGACGTTGCCGCCGTGGCCGTTGACGAACACGAGTGTGCGCGCCGGGGTGGTCAGCAGCGACCGGCCGATGTCGACCACGGTCGCCAGCAGCGTCTCGGGTGTCAGCCAGAGCGTGCCGGGTGCCCAGCTGTGCTCATCCGACTTCGTGATCGCCAGGGTCGGCAGCTGCCACACGTCCAGGCCGGTCTGCGCCGCCCGGTCGACGGCGGCGGTCGCGGACGCCTCCGCCATGATGGTGTCCGTCGCCAGTGGCAGGTGCGGACCGTGATGCTCGATCGCGCCCACGGGGAGCACGAGGATGGAGGCGGGGGACAGCAGGCGCGTCGTGGCCGGACCGGGCTGTTCGGCCAGCAGACGGCTCACCGGATCGCGCCCTTGCGCGCGCCGGAGTAGGTGGGGTCGAGCTTGCCCGGGTTGAGGAGTCCCCGCGGGTCGGTCCGGGCGGCCAGGGCCACGGTCTCCTCGACGCGGAAATCGACGTTCCACTGGTGGGGGTTGTGCACGCCCACCCCCAGCGTGTTCAGGGCGACGATCCCCGCCTCGACGGTCTCCTCGTCGACGTAGGGGGCCGCCAGCATCCCGATCGGATGCTCCCGGGTTGACTCCAGGTGCAGCAGACCGCCGGGATACACGGCCTCCACGGCCGGCGCGTTCTCCGTCAGCGGCGCGCCCGACACCTCCAGATGGAACACGGGGTGCGGCTGAGACTTCTGGTACCACTCGATGGGGTGGTTGTAGCTGAGCATCGAGATGCGCATGCTCGCCTGCGGCCCCTCGCGCACCGCCTCGACCCGGCCGCCGGCGGCCTCGATGATCCGCGTCGCCTCCGCGACCTGCGCGGCGTCGATGATGACGCGCAGGCTCGACCGGCCGGGCGGGATCGCCTCGTCGGGGGGCAGAGCGGCGGAGATCTGCGGGTTGTCCCCGGAGACCAGGCGCGGCGCGGGCTCGAGCGCGCCGATCGTCTGCAGCACCCGCCGCGTCCCCTCGAACGCCGGGAAGCTGGCGTACATGCCGCGCCAGTCGCGCGCGGGCTCCAGCCGCACGGTGGCGCGGACGATGACGCCGGCGGTGCCGTAGTTGTGCACGTACCCCAGCGCTTCCTCGCCCTCCACGTGCACGATCGTGTCGGTGCCGTCGGCGTGCACCACGTCGAGCGCGACCACGAACCCGCGGTCGTTGGATCCGTGGGCGATGGACCCGGTTCCGCCGGATCCGCCGGAGAGGAAACCCCCGATCGTGGACTGCACCGTCGACGGATACATCCACAGTTCCTGGCCCGCCGCGGCCGCGGCCTGCTCCAGGGCGATCATCGGAGCCCCTGCCTCCGCGGTGATCACGCCGTCACCCACGTGGGTGATCGCCTTCGCGCGGGTCGTGTCGATCACGAGCCCGCCGTGGCGGGGGATGCCCTGGCCGTAGTTGCCGGTTCCGCGCCCGCGCACCGTCACGGGTACGCCGTGCCGGACGGCGGCGGCGGCCGCGGTGGCGATCTGCTGGGCGTCGGCGGCGAAGACGACCAGGTCGGCCAGGCCCAGCGGCAACCGGGCGGCCAGGATGGGTGACATCGGCGCCCCGTCGACGCTCGCCCGTTCCCGCACGCGTGGCTCGGTGCTGACAGCGCGGGCGCCCAGCAGGTCGATCAGCTCGTGCTCGAGGGCGAGTGTCGGGGCGAGCGTGTCGCTCATCGTGGTTCCTTCCGGGAGAGGTCGGGGCCGCGCACCTGAGCGCGCGGCCCCGACCGCGATCACAGCCCGATCGTCGGGTCGATGAACTCGTTGGTGTAGAGGTCTTCGACTGTGTACCCGTCGGCGGGAGGGGTTCCCATCTCGGTGTAGACCCCCACGGCCTTCTCGAAGAAGTCCGCCATCCGGGCGTCGTCGAAGTCGCCGTACGTGTCGTTCGGTCCGTTCCCGGCCAGGCCCAGGTCGATCTGCTGCTGCACCGAGAAGTCGGCGACACCCTGGCTGTAGGTCCAGCCGGTGTCGAACTCGGTGACCAGTTCGAGGATCAGAGCGTTCGCGGCGGCGGGGTCGTCGTAGTAGTCGACGCCCGCCTGCTGCAGCACCGGAACCAGCGACTGCAGGCACGGGGTGAGGGTTTCGAGGTCATCCGCGCGCACCGACATCGCCGACTGGTAGGTCTGCCAGCCTGCGTCGTGGACGAGGGCGAAGTCGACGGGCTTGCCCCACTGGGCGACCTCGTTCTCGTAGATGTAGGGCTCGGCGCTGGCGAAGCCCTGCTGCATGTCCTTTCCGCCGGCGGCCACGAAGTTCGCCGGCGTCCCGTCGTAGCTGCCGTCGAGGATGGCGGGGGAGGCCAGTCCCGCGCTCTTCAGGTATTCGATGTAGGCCGACCCGTCGAAGTAGCGCCACACCCCGCCGGTCGCGGTCAGAGCGGGCAGCACGTCGTCGATCGACTGCACGTCCGGGTAGGTCGCCGGATCCCACATCACCATGATCGGGCTGATGTCCAGCGGCGCGTACACCGCCGTGGTCGGGGTCTCGCTGGAGAGCTGGATCGCCTCGTCGGTGGAGACGTAGCCGAGCGTGATGTCCGGGTCCTGGTACATCTGGCTGGACACGGTCTGGAATCCGATCGCCGGGCCGCCCGAGCGGATCTCCACGTCGACGCCGGTGTACTCGCCGGAGGCCATGAGCGGCCCGGACACGGACTTGGCGCCCGCATCGATCGTGTACGTGTCGCCCAGCAATTGGTAGAGGTGGCCGTGCTCGGCTTCCGGGTTCCAGTCGGTCTGGATGACCACGGTGGCGGGGCAGACCTCGGACAGATCGATCGCTCCGATCGGCATGTCAGCGGTGGCGGCGGGTGTCGCGCCGCCACCGCTGCACGCGGACAGGGCGACGGCCGTCGCGGCCGCGCCGGTGAGGGCGACCACGCGGGTCAGGGCAGTGCGCTGCATGGGGACTCTCTTTTCTGTGGTGTTCGGGTGCGGGAGGGGTGCGGGTCGAGGGTCAGCCGGTGGCTTCGTACCAGCGGCCGACCATGAGCTTGGCCAGCCATCCGAACGCGGCGAAGATGACCACGCCCAGGAGGCACGCGGCCAGGATCGCGGCGAACAACTCCGCGCTCTGCAACCGCGACTGGTAGTTGGCGATCAGGGAGCCGATGCCGGGGTCGCCGCGGCGGAAGAAGTAGTCGCCCACGATCGCGCCGATGACAGACAGACCCGCGGAGGTCCGCATCCCAACGAAGATCGAGGGGAGCGCGGCGGGGAAGGTGAGCTTGGTGAGCACCACCCACTTCGTCGCCTTCTGCAACTGGAACAGCTCCCGCTGCGACTTGTCGACCGACTGCAGCCCGAACAGGGTGTTGGACACCATGGGGAACAGGGCGATCAGCACGCACACGATCACGCGCGCCGTGAAGTCGAATCCGAACCAGAAGCCGATGAGCGGGACCAGTGCGAGGATCGGGATGGTCTGCAGGATGACCGCGTACGCGTAGGTGGATCGCTCCACCCATTTCGCCAGCGACATCGTCACCGCCCACGCGACGCCGAACACGATCGCGATCGCCAGGCCCGCCAGCGCCACCCCCGTGGTGCGGAACAGGGAGGTGACGATGTCGGTGCGGACGTCGGGGTCGAAGAACCCTTTCGTGAAGATCTCGTGGGGCATCGGGAGCAGGTAGCCGGTGCCCTGCGCCGCGAGCACTCCCGAGACGGCGTACCAGACGCCGATGATGACGGCCAGCACTGCCAGCGGGGGCCCACCGGCGACGAGGATGCGACGCCCGCGGCGACCGCCCTGGGGGCGGGCGACGGTGGCCGGCGCAGGCGCGAGCGTGCTCATGGTGTCGGCGGGAGTTGTGGTGGTGGTCATGAGTGTCCTTCCCGGAGCGCGCGGGAGACATGTCCAATGAGGGCGGCGAACTCCGCCGTGTAGCGGATCTCGGGGTCGCGGGGCATGGCGAAGGGGATGTCGAAGGTGTCGACGAGGTGACCTGGCCGTCCGGACATCACCACCACCCGTGTGGACAGGTACACGGCCTCGGACACGGAGTGCGTGATGAACAGCCCCGCGAATCGCTGTTCGACGAACAGTTTCAGCAGTTCGTCGTTGAGTCGTTCGCGGGTGATCTCGTCGAGCGCTCCGAACGGTTCATCGAACAGGAACAGCTCCGGGTCGAGCGTGAGCGAGCGCGCGAGCGATGTGCGCATCTTCATGCCCCCGGACAGCTGCCGGGGCAGGTGCTTCTCGAAGCCGGTGAGTCCGACCAGGTCGATGGCCCACGTCGCCTTCGGCGTCCGGATGCGCCGGGGCTGCCAGTTCAGTTCCGCCAGCAGTTCGACGTTCGTCTGCACGTCGCGCCATGGCAGCAGCGTCGCGTCCTGGAAGACGTAGCCGATCCGGTCGGTGTGCACGCGGGCGTCGCCCTCGCTCGCGGTTTCCAGGCCCGAGGCGATCCGCAGCAGCGTGGACTTGCCGCACCCGGAGGGCCCCACGACGCTGACGAACTCGCCGCGTTCGACGGTCAGGTCGATTCCGGTGAGCGCGGTGGT
This sequence comes from uncultured Actinomycetota bacterium, assembly GCA_963696115.1. GTDB lineage: Bacteria > Actinomycetota > Actinomycetes > Actinomycetales > Microbacteriaceae > Microbacterium. The sequence continues at coordinate 44,275 of CAVOIT010000003.1, forward strand.
CCCTTCGGGGAAGGTCATCGCCACGCCGCGGAAGTCGAGCAGCGGTGGGCGGTCGGCGGCGGCGCCGGTGGATGCGGGTTCGGTGATGGTCGTCATGCTGCGCTCGCTTTCCCGGAGGTCGCGGCGGCCACGGGCGCGGCCGCCGCGGCGGATTCGACGGTGACGGTCGTGCGGCTGACGATCCGTCCGCGGTGGATCACGATCCGTTCGGCAGGGGCCAGTGCGACCGCGTCTCCCAGGGATCCCGCGGCGACCACGAGGAGGTCTGCACGTGCACCGACACGCGGTCCCGCCGGCGGCAGGGCCATCACGTCGCGGGCGTCGTCGGTGACCGCCGCCAGCGCCTCCTCCGGGCTCAGGTGCGCTGCGGCGACGAGCAGGGACGCGGTCTCGAGCGGGTCGCAGCGCCCGACCGGATTGAACGGGTCGCGGATGTTGTCGGCCCCGGCCGCGACCCGCACGCCCGCCTCCCGGAGCCGGCGGATCGGGGCGATGCCGCGCGGGACGGCCCGTTCGTGCCCTCGGCCCTGCAAGTACAGGTTCGTGATCGGCAGGGCGACCACGCCGATCCCCGCTCGCGCCACCTCGTCCAGGACCGCGTCGAGCTCGACGCGGTCCATTGTGCTCAGTCGCACGCAGTGCCCCGCGGTCCGCGGCACGTCCCAGCCGGTGACCTCCCGGGCGTATGCGGCCAGGGTGGCCGCGCCATCGAGGCTCTCGTCGGTGTGCAGGTCGATCCCGACGCCGCGGCGGCGGGCGATCGCGAGGATGCGGTCGAGATCGTCGAACGGGTCGGGAGCCAGATGCGGCGCGCCGCCGACGAGGTCCACGCCGGCGTCGAGCGCCGCCTCGAACACCTCGTCGCTCGCTGTCCACCCACCCAGCGCCACCAGTTCCAGGTCCATGAGACCGAACAGTTCGTCGCGCAGGCGCAGCAGGGCGCGCACGCCGCGCAGCGGGTCCGGGCCGGGCAGCAGGTCGACGTGGGAGCGCACCGCCGTGATGCCGGCGGCGAGCATGAGTCCGGCTGCGCGCCGCGCGCGGGCCAGCACGTCCTCCTCCGTCATCACCGTCGCGTAGGCGTGCCAGCTCTCGATGGCCCGCTCGAGGTCGCCGTGGCCAGGCTCGATCCGCTCCCAGGAGAACGCTTTGTCCAGGTGCCCGTGCGGCTCGGCGGCGGCGGTCGTGACCACGTGCCCGGCCACGTCGAGCACGCCGTCGCGCTCCCGTGTCGGCCGCGTCCCGGTCGGGACCACGTCGACGACCGTTTCGCCTTCGATGAGGATGTCGACCCGGGATCCGTCGGCCAATGTCGCTCCGCGCAGCATCCCGACCGGGGTGGCGACGGCGGGCAGGATCATCGCGGTGCCTCCGGGTTTCGGGCGGGTTGCGGGAGGGGGGCCGGCGCCGTCGGCGGGCTTGGCCTGATGCTAGGAAGGCCGCGTTTCGCGGGGGTTTCGACCTCGTGACCGCGTGTTCCGGCCGCGACCCGTCCTCACAACTCGATGGTGATGCGTGGGCAGGCGGCGCGGGAGACGCAGATCATCATGGTGCGACCCTCCTGCTGCTCCTCGACCGACAGGATCGAGTCGCGGTGCTCGATCTCGCCGTCGACGACGGGCACCTCGCAGGTGCCGCACGTGCCGACCCGGCAGCTGGAGGGAGCGAGCACCCCCGCAGCCTCCACCGCCTCCAGGATCGACTGATCGGGGGCGACCTCCACAGTGATTCCGGACATCAGCAGGTCCACGGCGAACGGGTCCGTCCATACCGGCGGCCCGAGCTTCTTGGCCACGAAGCGCTCGACATGGAGGCTGCCGCCTGGCCATGCCGCCATCGAGCCCTCCAGCTCCTGCAGCATCCCGGCGGGCCCGCAGGCGTAGACGATCGTGGGTTCGTTCGGGGGGATTCCGAACCGGGCCGGGATGTCCAGGCGCACGCCCTCGTCCGCCGCGAACACCTCGACGCACCCGGGGTGGTCCCGCTCCAGTTCCGTGAGGAAGGCCATCGCCTCGCGGGAGCGGCCCGCGTAGGCCAGGGTGTATGGGGAACCGGCGCGGCGCGCGGCGGCGAGCATCGGCAGGATCGCGGTGATGCCGATGCCTCCGGCCAGGAACACATAGCGCCTGCCGGCGGTGGGAGCGAACAGGAAGTGGTTGCTCGGTCCGCGCACGCGCAGTTCCACCCCGGGCCGGGCGCTCTCGTGAAGCCATGCCGACACGCCCCGTTCCCGCAGCACCGCGATCCGCCAGCGCGGTGCTCCGGGCTCCGAGCACAGGGAGTACTGTGCTTCCCGACCGTCCGGCAGGACCACGTCGATGTGCGCTCCGGGGGCCCAGTTCGGCAGGGGACGGCCGACACCCTCCAGTTCGAGGGCCACGATCCGGTCGGCGGCCTCCTCCCGAGCCGCCACCGTCACCGGCAGCACCAGACCGGTCATCGCCCTACCCGCCGGTGCAGGGCAGCCGCGAGTTCGCGCTCATCGGCTGCCACCAGCCTGCCGTCGTCAACGACGGTCTGGCCGGCCACGACGACCGTCCGGGGGCGCCGCCCGGGGGACGCCCACAGCAGACCCGCGACCGGGTCAGCCACCCCGGCGTCAGCGACACCAGCGACATCCCAGACGCACAGATCCGCGGCGGAGCCGACTGTGAGCCGTCCGAGTTCCGGCCGGCCGAGGCCGTCCGCCGATCCGCGGGTGGCCATAGCGAGCGCGTCCGCCGCGGAGAGTGCATGGCCCGCCAGCGGCGACACCTGCATCGCCAGCCGGGCATCCGCGAGCAGGTGGCCGGCGTCGTTGCTCCCGCCGCCGCTCGTGCCGAGTCCGACGACGACGCCGGCAGCCAGCAGGGCACCGGTGGGGGCGACGCCCCATCCCATGGGGATGTCGCATCCCGGGGCGTGCGTGGCGTTCGCGCCCGATGCGGCGAACCGCGCGATCTCCGCATCGCTGATGCCGCACAGGTGAGCCACCGTCACGTCGGGGGCGAGCCAGCCCCAGTCGGCGAGCAGGTCCAGCGGGCGGGCAGCGTAGTCGCGGGCGGCCGCCTCGACGTCGACCTGCTCGCCGGCCTGGGTGCGCCGGCGCAGCCCGCGGGACCGGGCCACCTCCGCGAGCACGTCGAACGTCTCCCGGCGGTCGCTGTGGATGCCGGCGGGGCCGACGGCGATCTGCAGCATCCCGTCCGGGCTGACGCCGCCGGGATGCGGCGCGAGCGTGTCGGCGATCTCGGCGGCCGAGGCCGCGGCGCGCTGCGGATCCTCACCGGAGGTGCCGCGCACGAACACGAGCCGGGCGCCGAGCCCAGCCGCCGCGGCTGCCGTCGCCTGGGCGAGCGACAGCGGCGCGGCGTGGTCCGGCCAGGTCAGGTGGTGGTCGGCGACGGTCGTGACGCCGCACAGAAGGCTCTCCGCCAGTCCCACGCCCGCGGCCAGGCCCGCCAGTTCGGGATCCACCCCGGCTGCCGCGTACGCGGCGGCCATCTCCGGCAGCCAGTCGCGCATCGGCACACCGCGGGTGCCGGGCAGGGTCCGGAACGCGGACTGCAGCAGATGATGGTGCGCGTTGATCAGGCCGGGTGTGACGACGCAGCCGGACGCGTCGATCGTCGTCACCGGCCCGGTCGGGGGCGTGGTCGCGGTCACGCGCCCGTCCACGCACACGAGATCGCCGGTGCCGATGGTGCCGTCGCCGAGCACGATCGCCTCGGCGCTGCGGACCACCAGCACTCCCACCGGGCCGACGCTACGCGTGCCGTGTTTCGTGCGCGCTACGACGCGGCCCGCGGAATAGTGAGGCGCGGCGGGACGTTGCCGACTGCCGTGAACAGAGCAGTCGTGGTGGAGTCGTTCGGTGGTCCCGAGGTGCTGCAGGTGCGGGAGACGCCCGAGCCGCACGCCGGGCCGGGTGAGGTGCGGGTGCGGGTGCACGTCGGAGCGTTGAATCCGATGGACTGGGCGCTCTCCGCACGGGAGCAGATGGCGACGGCCTTCGGGGTGCATCTGCCGTCCGGGTTCGGAAACGACTTCGCCGGCGTGGTGGACGAGGTCGGGGGTGGCGTGACCGGGTTCTCGGTCGGGGACAGGGTCTTCGGGGGCGCGCTGGCCCGGGCGTTCGCAGACCACATCGTGGTGGACCCCACCAAGGGACAGCTGCACCACACTCCGGAGGGAGTCGACGACGTCGCCGCCAGCACCGTGGAGATCGCGGGCAAGACGGCTGCGGTCGCGATCGACGCGCTCGAGCTCCAGCCGGGGGAGACCGTGCTCGTCGGAGGGGCAGCCGGCGGCGTGGGCGTCTTCGCGGTGCAGCTGGCGCGCCGCGCCGGCGCGCGGGTGATCGGCACCTGCTCGCCGGGCTCGTTCGAGTTCGTGCGGGGCCTGGGCGCGGAGCCTGTCGCGTACGGCGAGGGATTGGCGGAACGGGTGCGGGACCTCGCGCCCGATGGGGTCGCGGCGGCCACCGACCTGTTCGGCACCGAGACCGTGCATGCCGCGCTCGCGCTGGGAGTGCCCGCCGAGCGCATCTCCACGATCGCCGCGTCCTCCGAGCCCGACCTGCCTTCGAAGGCGGTCGGCGGTTCGCAGGCCCCAGCGGGAACCGCCGAGCGCATCGCCGGCCTGATCGCGGACGGCGCGCTCACCGTGCCGATCGCCGCGACCTACCCTCTCGAGCGGATCCAGGATGCCGTGATGTTCGCGTCCGCGCGGCACGCCCACGGGAAGGTCATCATCACCTTCTGAGCGGCAGCAGGCGCTCCCGGTGAAGGCGGGGCGCCGGGATCGGTGGTGGCGGCCGCGAGTGGGACAGCTGAGCGCTGCGGCTAACGCAGCGACACGGTCATGCCCATCCGGGCGAGGACCGCGGACTCGATCACCTGCACGATGTTGTAGAGGATCAGGGTGAGCAGGGTGATCACGGCCACCGACGCCCACAGGTCCTCGAACCGTGCCGAGGCGCTGAACTTCTGGATCATGCCGCCGATGCCCTGACCGGTGGACAACCATTCCGCCAGCAGCGCCCCGGTGACCGCCCCCGGAACCGACACCCGGGCCGCCGCGAACAGCGACGGCAGAGCGCCGGGGATGTTCACCTTGCGCAGCGCCATCGCCCGCCCGCCGCCGTACACGTGGACCAGGTCCAGGCTCTGACGGTTGGCGCGGCTGAGGCCGAACAGGACGGATGCCAACGCCGGGAACAGCACGACGATGCTGCCGATCACGGCGACGGAGGAGGCGGTGCCCCGCCCGGTGATGAGGATGATGACCGGGGCGATCGCCACCAGCGGGACGCTGCGCAGCAGCAGCGCCAGCGGCATCACGCCGACCTCGATCGTGCGCGAGAGCGAGAAGAGGATCGCGAGTGCTATCGCCACGATCATGCCGACCGCGAAGCCGATGGCGGCGTCCGCGATGGTCTGTGAGAGCAGCGGGACCATCGCCGCGCGGTTGTCGGCGGCATCCGCGTCGGTGATCAGGAACTGCCACACCTGCAGGGGACCCTTGGCGACATACGGCGAGATGCCGGTGAAGCTCACCACCGCCTGCCACAGCAGCAGCACGATCAGCAGGGTGACCACCGCGTTGCCCGCCGAACGGCGCCGCGGCGCGCCCGGCGGATCGCCACGCCGCGCCGTTCACCGGGACCGGTCTCCCGAAACCCAGGGGGTCACCCAGCGCGCGATGAGTCCGAGCAGCAGGTAGCCGGCGAGGGCGACCAGCGCGCACAGCAGGAACACCGCCCACACCCGCGCGGAGTCCAGGTCGCCCTGCAGCTTGATCAGGGTGATGCCCACGCCGCGGTCGATCCCGCCCATGTACTCGCCCAGCACCGCGCCGAGGATGGCGCTCGGCACAGCGATCTGGAGGGCGTTCAGGATGCCGGGCAGGGCGGCGATCAGCCGGACCTTCCGCAACTGCGTGAAGCGCCCGCCTCCGTACACGCGCACCACGTCCAGGCTGGCGCGATCGGCGGCCTTGAAGCCGAGGACGGCGCCGACCACTGTGGTGAAGAAGACGGCCAGGGCCGCGAGGAAGATCGCCGTCGCGCTCGGATCTCCCGGGCGCTTGGCGCCCCCGAGGATGACGATCGCGATGCCCCCCACGGCTACCACCGGAAGGCAGTAGCTCACCACCGCGATCTGCGTGACGATCGACTCGAGCCTGGGTGCCAGCAGCACCGTCGCGGCCAGGAGCAGCGCGATGCCATTGCCCCACGCGTACCCGATCGCCGCCTCCGTGACCGTCACCTGGAACACCTGCCAGTACGGACCGATGCCGTCGTGGACGAGGGTCTGCACCACCGCCCACGGCGTCGGGACGGGCGTGAACGTCGTCCCGGGAGCGGGCACGAAGGCGGTGACGGAGAACAGCCAGCCATGCCGCGATGAGACCGGCCACTCCGATGAGCGCAGCCGCCCACGTCGGCAGTCCTCGGCGGGTCTTCATGTCACTGCTCCGCCGCCGCCCGGCCGGTGGCGCCGAACAGCAGCTCCGAGGCGCGATCCACGAGCGCGTGGAACTCGGGGCTGCGCTGCATGTCGGGCGTCCGCGGCCGCGGGAGGTCGACGTCGATGATCTCCATGATCCGGCCCGGCCGCGGCGACATGACTGCGACCCGGTCGGAGAGGAAGATCGCCTCCGCGATGCCGTGCGTGACCAGGAGGGTCGTCGCCGGCTTCTGCGTCCAGATCCGCAGCAGTTCGAGATTGAGGTTCTGGCGGGTCATGTCGTCCAGGGCGCCGAAGGGCTCGTCCAGCAGCAGCACCGACGGCTTCAGTGCGAGAGCGCGCGCGATCGACACGCGTTGGCGCATCCCGCCGGACAGCTGCGCTGGCCGGGACTTCTCGAATCCGCGCAGTCCCACCAGGTCGATCAGCTCGTCGATGTAGGCGGTGTCCACGGGGCGGCCCGCCACCTCGAACGGCAGGCGGATGTTGCCGGTGACGCTCCGCCACGGCAGCAGCGCGTGATCCTGGAACGCGATGCCCAGTTCACTGGCGGCGCGGAGTTCGGAGGGGGACTTGCCGTCCACGCGGGTGGTTCCGGTGGTCGGGGTCTCCAGGTCCGCCAGGATCCGGAGGATGGTGGACTTGCCGCATCCGGACGGGCCGAGAAGCGCCAGGAACGACCCTTGTTCGGTGTGCAGGTGCGTGTCTCGCAGCGCCGTGACGGTCCGGCCCCGGCCGATGTCGAAGGTCTTGCTGAGGGCGTCGATCCGGATGCCGGTGCCGCCCGAGGTGGCACCGGCATCCGGCATCCGGATCTCGCTCATGGGTCAGGGCAGGTAGTCCTTGAGCTCCGGGTGCTCCGCGTAGATCTCGTCGATGATGGTCGTGTCGAACAGGTCGTCCGCCGAGAGGTCCCACCCGGCCGCCGCCAGGGACGCGATCGTCTGGTTCTTCAGGTCGTCCGAGATGGTGAACAGACCGTTGGCCTCCGTCTCCGGCGTGGAGATCAGCAGCTTCTCCGCCTCCAGCCCCGCCGCGGTCTTCGCGGGATCCAGCGCTCCGAACACGGCCTCCAACCCCTCGGACGACTCCTGGGCCGCCTGGTTGTAGTACTTCGTGATCAGCGTGACGGTCTCATCGGTCGGCTGCTGGAACACGTCGGTCCAGCCCTTGATCTCGGCGATCAGGAACGCCGTGAGGAGATCCTTGTTCTCCGCAAGGTACTGGTCGGTGACCGAGTAGGTTTCGGCGACGTACGGCACGCCGTTCTCCGCGTAGGCGAGGTTCGTGACGGGGTATCCGGCCATCTCGACGGTGATCGCCTCGTTGGTCAGGTACGCCATGAAGCCGTCCACTTCGCCGTTCATCAGTGGTGTCGGATCGAAGTCCACGGGCACCACCGTCACCTGGCCCGGGTCGATGCCGTTGGCGTTCAGCAGGGCGGCGAAGACGCTCGCATTCGAGTCCTGCACCCCGATCGTCTTGCCGATGAGGTCCTGCGGGGTGGCGATGTTCGCCCCGTCGGCCAGCGACAGGATGGTGAAGGGGTTCTTCTGGAATGTGGCGCCGATGATCTTCAGAGGCGCGTCCTGCTCCGCGATCGCAGCCCCGATCGACGCCGCGTCGCTGAGGGCCACCTGGACGGATCCGGACAGGAGCTTGGCCACGCCCGTGTCCGGTCCGGAGATCCCGATCACATCGGAGAAGCCGGCCTCGGTGTAGTAGCCGTTCTCGTATGCCGCGAACTCGCCGGCGAACTCCTCGTTCTTGATCCACGAGTACTGCACGCTGATCTCGCCGTATGACGCGGTCTCGTCGCCGCTAGGGGTGGCCGACGAGCAGGCGCCGAGCAGAAGGGCGGATGCGGCGACGCCGGCCGCCAGGGCGGCCGCGCGCGTGCGCCGCCGGATGCTGAGAATGGCCACGAAGACTCCCCGGTCTGGTCTACAGGAACCCGTTGACGCTAAGCGGCGCACATTTCCGCGCCCGCGTCGTCATGTTTCCGGCATGTGACGAGATCGGATCGTTACCGGTCCGGCCGGCGATGCAGCGGCCCCGTCAGGTCCCGCAGCGGGCGGGCGGACGCGCCGTGCCGGGTGGCGAGGATCTCCGCCAGCGCCGAGACCGCCACCGCATCCGGGTTCTCGTCGCCGAGGTCCAGCCCGAGCGGAGCATGGATGGCCGCGATGGCCTCGGCCGTCACTCCCGCGCTGCGGAGCAGCTCGGTCCGACGTGTGACGGTGCGCCGTGCTCCGAGAGCGCCGACGAATCCCACCGGCATCCCGAGCGCGACCCGGAGAGCCGGGACGTCGAGGCGCTCATCGTGGGTGAGCACGCACACCGCGGTCCGGGCATCGATCTCCGCGACGCTGAGCTCCGACAGGTAGCGGTCCGGCGCGTCCACCACGAGACGGTCCGCATCGGGGAAGCGTTCGGGAGTGACCAGCGTCTCCCACGGATCGCACACCGTCACCGCGAAGCCGGCGGCGGTCGCCACGCGGCACAGCGCCGCCGCGTGCTCTCCGGCGCCGATGAGGATCAGGCGCGCCCGTGGGGCGCGCGAGACGATGAGCAGCCGGCCGTCGGGACCGGTCGTGACCACGCTCTCCCGCAACGCGACCGCCGACGCGGCGCCCGCGCCGCGCAAGGCCGACTCGGCGAGCATCGGTCCGCCGTCCAGGCGGATTCCGATGCTCGCGGGCCGGTCGGATGCCGCGCGGTCCAGCGCGTCGCGCAAGGCGGGGTCGGCCGCATCCAGCCGGTACGCGATGACGTCCACCGCGCCCCCGCAGGCCATGCCCGCGGCGTGCGCGGTGTCGTCGTCGAACCCGAAGCTCGCGCTGCGCGCACGGCCGTCGGCGTGCACCGCGGCCGCGAGCGCGACCGCATCCCCTTCCACGCATCCGCCGGATATCGAGCCGATCACCCGCCCGGACCGCGTGACAGCCATCGAGGAGCCGACTCCCCGGGGCGCGCTGCGCGCCACCCGCGTGACACTGACCACGACGACCGGCTCTCCGGCCCGCAGCAGCGGCACCAGGTCCATCGCCAGTTCCAGCACGACCCGGAGCGTAGCGGCCCGCTGTTTCGGTCGCGCTACGATCCGCCCCATGAACGCCGTCTCTCCGATCATGGCGGGCCTGGTTCTGGCCGCCGGAGCGGGTTCCCGCTTCGGCGGCCCGAAGGGGCTGGCGCGCACAACGGCCGGCGAGCCGTGGGTGGCGCGAACGGTGCGCGCGCTGCGGGACGGCGGTTGCACCAGCATCCTGGTGGCAGTCGGTGCGGCGGCCGACGAGGTGGCGGCTCTCGTCCCCGCGGACGCCACCCTCGTGCCGGTGGCCGACTGGGCCCACGGCCTGTCGGCCACCGTGCGGGCGGGACTGGCGGCGGTGCGCGACACAGATGCCGCGGCCGTCGTGATCGTCCCGGTCGACGTGCCCGACCTTCCCGCGACCGCGGTCCGCCGCGTGGTAGCAGCGGCGGGTGATCGCCCGCAGGCTGCGTTGGTGCAGGCCGAGTACGCGGGCTCGCCCGGTCACCCGGCACTGCTCGGACGCTCGCACTGGGACGCCGCGGCCGCGGCGATGCGCGGCGACCGCGGCGCCGGCCCCTACCTGGCGGCGAACGGCGCCCGAAGGGTGGAGTGCTCCGACCTGTGGTCCGGCGAGGATCTGGACGCGCCGCCTGTCCGGCCGGGCTCCCGGGTCAGCGCGACAGGACGATGTTGCGGGGTTGTTCGCCGCGACGAAAGCGGTCCACCTGATCCGACACCAGGCGCAGGAATCGGGGCAGGTAGGCGCTGCTCAGGCCCCCCACGTGAGGGGTGATGAGAACGCCGGGTGCGCTCCACAGCGGATGGTCGGGCGGGAGCGGCTCCGGTTCGGTCACGTCGAGGGCGGCGCGGATGCGGCCGGCCCGCACGTGCCGGAGCAGCGCATCCGGTTCGATCAGGGTGCCCCGTCCCACGTTGACGACCAGTGCGCCGTCCGGCAGAGCCGTCAGCGCCCGGTCGTCGATCAGATGACGGGTGGCATCCGAGCCTGGCAGGGCGCCGATGACGATGTCGGCGTGCGGCAGCAGCGCGGGCAGGTCCGCGACGGCGCGCACGCTCACTCCGTCCTGATTCCTCGCGTGCGCGGCGACCGGTGTGACGCTCACCTCGAAGCCTGTCAGCCTCGCCGCGATGCCGCGGCCGACCCCGCCGTAGCCGAGGAGCAGGATGCGGCGGTCGGCCAGTCCGGCGCTGCCGTGCTGGTTCCAGCGGCCATGCTCCGCGTCCCGGACGTAGCCGGCCAGGCCGCGCTGCGCGGCGAGTGTCAGCGCGACGGCGAGTTCGGCGGTCGCGCTCTCATGCACGGTGGCGGCATTCGCGAACCGGTAGCCGGCCGGAAGCAGCGGTTCGACGGCCTCGAAGCCGATGGTCTGCCCCTGCACCAGCCAGGTGTCGACTCCGGTCAGGAACCGGTACGCGACGTCCAATCCGGTGTAGGGCGGAACCACGATGTCGATGCGGGCAGCCGGCGGCGGGCCGTCCATGGGCCACAGCAGCACCTGCGCGTCGGGGATGGCCGTTCGCAGCGGGTCGACGAGGTCGGGGTCGGGTACCGAGATCAGCACGGGCGCGTCGCTCACGCCCGCTACGGTACGCCGAGGCTCACCTGGCTCACGCCGCCCGGGTGGCGAGCTCCGCGATCACCGACTCGAAGACGACGCGACCGTCCGCGCCCGAGCGCATCGCCGCATCCGTGTCCGGCCCGAAGCCCGGCTCCACCGCGTGCTCCGGATGCGGCATCAGGCCCACCACGTTCCCGCGCTCGTTCCGCAGGCCCGCGATGTCGTCCACGGAGCCGTTGGGATTCACGCCCGCGTACCGGAACGTCACCAGTTGCTCGTCGCGGATCCGGGCCAGCGTGTCCGCCGAGCAGAGGTAACCGCCGTCCGCGTTCTTGAGGGGGATGACGATCTCCTGCCCCGGGGTGTAGCCGGCAGTCCACGGCGTACCGGTGCTCTCCACCCGCAGTCGCTGATCCCTCCGGATGAACTGCTGGTGGGCGTTTCGGACCAGCCCGCCCGGCAGCAGATGAGCCTCGACCAGGATCTGGAATCCGTTGCAGATGCCGAGCACGGGAACGCCGGATGCGGCGGCATCCGTGACGGCCGTCATGATCGGTGCGAGCGCCGCGATGGCTCCGGGCCGCAGGTAGTCGCCGTAACTGAAGCCGCCGGGGAGGATCACCGCGTCGACGCCGTCGAGATCGGCGGATCGGTGCCAGAGCCGAACGGGTTCGGCTCCGGCGAGCCGCACCGCGCGCTGCGCATCCCGGTCGTCGAGCGACCCCGGGAAGGTCACCACGCCGATCCGCGCTGTCACGGCACCACCCTGATCGACACCACATCCTCGATCACGCCGTTGGACAGCACGTCCGCGGCGATCCGGCGCACCGAATCGAGCACGGCATCGTCGACGGGCTCCGAGACGGTCAGCTCGAACCGCTTGCCGATCCGCACGTCGTCGACGGGACTGTCGCCCCGCCGGCGCAGGGCGGCGGCGACCGCCTTGCCCTGAGGGTCGAGCAGATCGGCCTTGGGCATGACGTCGACGACGATCGTGGGCATGGTGCCTCCCGAGGGGCCGCGGCGGGGTCGTCCTCAGTCTACGGGCGAGCCCGCCGACCGCCCGACCAGACGATCGCGCAGCTCCCGGTACCGGGCGGCCGTGCGCTGGACGATCTCGTCCGGCAGTGTCGGCGGGGCGCCGTTTCCATCCCAGTGCGCACGCAGCCAGTCGCGCACGATCTGCTTGTCGAAGCTCGACCGCGGCGCCGTCCCGGAATCGGCGCGGCCGTCCCAGTAGCGCGAGGAGTCGGGAGTGAGCACCTCGTCGGCCAGCGTCAGGGTCCCGGCTTCATCCCGGCCGAACTCGAACTTCGTGTCCGCCAGGATCAGGCCGCGATCGGCGGCGGTCGCCGCGGCCCGCCGGTAGATCCCCAACGACAGCGCCCGGAGGGCCTCGGCCGTCTCCGCGCCGACCAGCTCCGACATCCGGGTGAACGTGATGTTCTCGTCGTGGGATCCGTGCGGCGCCTTGAACGCGGGGGTGAACAGCGGCTCCGGGAGCCGGTCGCCGTCGCGCAGGCCGGGCGGGAGCGGGATGCCGCACACGGTCGCGTGCTCCTGATACTCGGCCCACCCGGATCCGGTGAGGTACCCCCGCACGACGCACTCGATGGGCTCCATGCGCAGGCGCTGCACGAGCATCGCCCGCTCCGCAACCCCCGCGGGCACCGGCGGGGTGTTCGGCGTCGGCGCCCTCAGGTGATGGGGGATCGCCGGGCCCCCGTCCCCCCCGCCGAGGCGCTCCAGCCACCAGCGGGTCACCTCGGTCAGCAGCGCTCCCTTCCCGGGGATCCCGGGCTGGAGCACCACGTCGAATGCACTCACCCGGTCGCTGGCGACCAGCAGCATCCGATCGTCCGGTCCGGTCCGGGGCAGGTACAGGTCCCGGACCTTCCCGGACGCGACCGGCCGCCAGCCGGGGATCTCCGGCGCGGTCACCGCGGCTGCTTCCCGGGTGGCTCAGCGCCCGCGGCGATATCCGTGCGGAACCTGCTTCCAGGCATCCGGATCAGGTCCACAGCGCGATACGCCCGCTCCCGCGCCTGATCCAACGTCGCACCCAGGGCCACGACGTCGAGGACGCGGCCCCCCGCCGCGATCAGGGTGCCATCGTCACGCAGCGCGGTGCCGGCGTGCAGCACGTGCACGCCCTCCACGGATTCGGCCTGCTCCACGCCCCCGATCACCGCCCCGGCGACCGGGGCGGTGGGGTAGCCGTCCGCGGCGATAACGACGGTGACCGCGGCGTCCCCCGAGAAGCGCGGAGCGGTGACCGACTCGAGCGTTCCCGTCGCCGCGGCCAGCAGCAGCGGACCCAAAGCCTGCTGCATGCGCGGCAGCACCACCTGGGTCTCGGGGTCGCCGAACCGCGCGTTGAACTCGATCACCTTCGGGCCGTCGGCCGTCAGGACCAGACCCGCATACAGGAGTCCCACGAACGGTGTGCCATCCGCGTCCAGCGCCCGCACCACCGGCTCAGCCACCGTGCGGGTGATGCGATCGACGAACTCGGCGTCACCGGCGGTACCCGCGGAGAGGGCGGGGACGGGCGAGTAGGCGCCCATCCCGCCGGTGTTCGGCCCGGCGTCGCCGTCGAAGGCGCGCTTGTAGTCCCGCGCGGGCGACAGCGGGCGCACGGTGTCGCCGTCGCTGAGGAAGAACAGCGAGACCTCGGGACCGGCGAGGAACTCCTCGACAAGGACGGGCCCCCGGCTCAGATACGACCGGGCGTGCCGACGCGCATCGTCGCGGTCCTCGGTGACCAGCACCCCTTTGCCGGCAGCCAGACCGTCCGCCTTGACCACGAACGGCGCGCCCGCAGCATCCAGGGCCGCCTCCGCCTCTGCCAGATCCCGGGCGCTGACGGCTCGCCCCGTCGGGACGCCGGCGCGCTCCATCACATGCTTGGCGAACGCCTTGGAGCTCTCCAGCCGCGCCGCCGCCCGTCCGGGACCGAACACCGGGATGCCGGCTCTCCGGAGCGTGTCCGCCACCCCGGCCACGAGCGGCGCCTCCGGTCCCACGATCACCAGGTCCACGCCGACTCGGCCGCAGAAGTCGGTCACCGCGACCGGGTCGACCGGATCCAGCGCCACCAGACGCGCCAGGCGAGCCATGCCCGGGTTCCCGGGGGCAGCGATGAGCTCGTGACCGTCGGGCTCGGCGGCCAGGGACCGCACGATCGCATGCTCGCGGCCGCCGGAGCCGAGGACCAGGATGCGCACCGGCCCAGCCTAGCCAGCAGCGCCCCGGCTGGCGCGCCGCACGCTACCGTGAAACGGTGCCGCCCGTGATCCCCGCTGACACCGGCCGGCGGGCTGTGGACGCCGTGCGGTCGGGGGAGCGCGACCGGCAGACCACCGCCACGGCGGTGCGCTACCTGCTGCAACTCCTGGCCGAGAAGGCGCCGGGCCACGCCGTGGAGGTGCGGGTGCCGCCGTTCGGGGCGGTGCAGGCGCTGGCGGGCCCTCGGCACACGCGCGGAACGCCGCCCAACGTGGTGGAGATGGATCCCGCGACGTGGGTGGCGGTGGCCACCGCCGGTGGGTGGGCGGCCGCGGTGGCCGATGGCCGCATCCGGGCGTCCGGGGCCCGCGCGGACCTGTCAGACCTGCTGCCGCTGCGGCCCTGACCGCGCGCGGCCGGGTGCGACAATGGACACATGCCGACGCACACCGACCGTACCGAGCTGGTGCGGGTGCGCCGCGCCCCGAAATACGGCGTGTTCCTCACCCTCGGCGCGGCCCTCGGAGTGCTGGTGGCCATGGTGCTCACCTTCGCGTTCGACGGCACCGCGCAGCCCAATTCTGCCGGCATCCGATACAGCATGCTCCAGGTGTTCGGATTCCTGGCTCTCATCGGCGCGGCAGCGGGCCTGCTCGTCGGCGCGGTGGTCGCTCTGATCCTGGACGGCGCGTTAGGCCGGCGCCGGCGCGACGTCGACGCCGAGCATGAGCACCGCGCCGAGTGATCGCAGGGGTCAGGCCAGTTCCGCGATCACCGGGTGGATGGCGGTGTCGAATGCCGCGACATCCCGGCGCAGGCCGTCAGTGACCGCGATCGTCAGCGCTCCGATCCACCACAGTCCGCGCTGTGTCAGCGGCAGGATCTGCACATTCAACTCGAACGAGTGGGCCCGCCGTCCCACCTGGCGTTCGTGCTCGGCGATCGCGCTGGCATATGCACGGTATGCGGCGCCGGACTGCCTGCCTTCGTCGCGGGCAGCGTACGCGGCGTGGGCGGTCCGGGCGAACGCGACGGCCTGAGCCGCATACGGAGCGACCGCTCGACGCAGCTGTTCCGCACCCGAAACGGGAAGCGCGACGAGACTGTCGAAGCCGTCAACGAGGTCCAGCGGCACGATGGACCTGTGGGCGCGCGGCTCGACCGTCATGTCCCAGTACGCCCGCCACTGGTCCTCGAGCGCGGCATGGGTGGGTTCGTCCCGATCGGTGTGCGCGATCGGGACGCCGCGCAGCGGCGGCAACTCCTCAGGGGCACGCAGACCGAGGATCTGGCGCAGATAGAGCGCCACCAGCACGCCGCGGCCGGCATCCTCCCGGATCACCCACTGCGGCCCGCCCGCGCTCGCCATGGCGCAATTGTAGGGGCGGGCTCGGTGCCGCCGGCGGGTACGCTGGTCCGGTGGCCTCCACTCCGCGCGATCCCTATGCCGCCGCGGGAGTCGACACGGTGGCCGGCGACGCGGCGATCGAGTTGATGAAGGCGTCCGTCCGGGCCACGCACGGGCCCGACGTCCTGGGCGGGGTCGGTGGTTTTGCGGGAATGGTGGACGCGACCGCGCTGCAGCGGATGCGTCGACCGATCCTCGCGACGAGCACCGACGGTGTGGGCACGAAGGTGGCCGTGGCCCAGGCCGTCGACCGGCACGACACCATCGGGCAGGACCTGGTGGGGATGGTGGTCGACGACATCGTCGTGGTCGGCGCCCGCCCGATCTTCATGACCGACTACATCGCATGCGGACGGGTGGTGCCCGCCCGCGTCGCCGAGATCGTCTCCGGTATCGCAGCCGCATGCTCCGCGACGGGGACCGCTCTGGTGGGAGGGGAGACCGCCGAGCATCCGGGTCTGCTCGCAGCCCACGAGTATGACCTGGCCGGTGCCGCGACCGGTGTGGTCGAGGCCGACGAGATCCTCGGCGCCGGTCGCGTGACCCCCGGCGACGCCGTGCTGGCCTTGTCTTCCAGCGGCCTGCACGCCAACGGGTTCTCCCTGGTGCGCAACATTCTCGCGGAACGGGGTGTGGACTACCGCGATCACGCCGCGGACCTGGGTGTCTCCTGGGGCGAGGCGCTGCTGGAGCCCACCCGGCTCTACACCCCGGCGTTGCTGGAGCTGGCCGCGACGCTCGGCCCGGCCCTCCACGCCCTCAGCCACGTGACCGGAGGGGGGATGGCTGCGAACCTGGCCAGGGTCCTACCCGAGGGAACCTCGGTGGAGTTGGACCGGTCCACGTGGGAACCGCCGGCCGTGTTCCAGGCACTCGCGAGGATGGGCCACCTGAACCTCGGCAGCACGGAGTCCACCTGGAACCTGGGCGTCGGGTTCTTCGCGGTGGTGGCGGCGGAGCGGGCGCAGGATGCCGCCGCGCAGATGTCCTCGCACGGCATCCGGGCCTGGCAGGTCGCGACGGTGTCGGGTGCCACCCTGCCCGGGGACGGGTTCCAGCGGGGCGGCAAGGGAGCGCCCGGCGGCGCCGTCCGGCTCGTGGGGCGTTACGCGGGCGCTGCGGCGGGCGGGGAGAACTAGCACCGAATGTGCGGCATCGTCGGGATGGTCGGCCAAGGGCCGGTCAATCAGGACATCTACGACTCGCTGCTGCTGCTGCAGCACCGCGGCCAGGACTCCACGGGTATCGCCACGGCCGAGCCCAATGGCGTGTTCCACATGCACAAGGCCCGCGGGATGGTGCGGGAGGCATTTCGCACCCGCGACATGCGCGCGCTGCTCGGGACCATCGGACTCGGACACGTCCGGTACGCGACGAAGGGGACGGCGTCCAGCGAGGAGGAGGCGCAGCCGTTCTACGTGAACGCCCCCTACGGCATCGTCCTGGTCCACAACGGGAATCTGACCAACACCCGGGAACTGACCGAAGAGCTGTTCCACCGCGACCGGAGACACCTGAACACGAGCTCCGACACCGAGATCCTGGTGAACGTGCTGGCCAATGAGCTCCAGGCCACGATCGCCGGTCTTACCCTTGACGCCGAACAGGTGTTCGCGGCGGTCGCGCGGGTCCACCGCCGGGTGGAGGGCTCATACGCCGCGGTGGCTCTCCTGGCGGGATACGGGCTGCTCGCTTTCCGGGACCCGTACGGCATCCGCCCGCTCATCCTCGGCAGGCGCCTGGCTGCCGATGGCAGGCACGAGTGGATCGCCGCATCCGAGTCCCTGGTCCTGGAGAACGCGGGGTTCGACGTGGTCCGGGACGTGCTGCCTGGTGAAGCCGTGTTCATCGACCTCGAGGGGCGGATGCAGTCGCGGCAGTGCGCGGTGGCGCCGCAGTTGGCCCCGTGCGCGTTCGAATACGTGTACCTCGCGCGACCGGACTCCGTCATGAACGGCATCTCCGTCTACGAGGCTCGGCTGCGCATGGGCGAACGGCTGGCCAAGACCATCGCGCAGCACTTGTCCGCCGGGGACATCGACGTGGTGATGCCGATCCCTGACTCCTCCCGGCCGGCGGCCATGCAGGTGGCCCGGAAGCTCGGCATCGAGTATCGGGAGGGCTTCTACAAGAACCGGTACGTGGGCCGCACCTTCATCATGCCCGGCCAGGCCGTGCGCAAGTCCAGCGTGCGCCAGAAGCTGAACGCCATGTCCAGCGAATTCACCGGCAAGAGCGTCCTGCTGATCGACGACTCCATCGTCCGCGGTACCACAAGCCGACAGATCGTCCAGATGGCGCGCGACGCCGGCGCGCGCAGTGTGTACTTCGCCTCCGCAGCGCCGCCCGTGAGATACCCCCACGTGTACGGGATCAACATGCCCTCTCGGGGGGAACTGGTCGCGGCGGGGCGCACGGTGCCCGAGATCGCTGCGGAACTGGGATGCGACGGGCTCATCTACCAGGAGATCGAGGATCTGCGGGCGGCGATCCTGGAGGGATCCGACGTCGAGGACCTCGACACGAGTTGCTTCGACGGTCGCTATGTGACGGGCACCGTGACTCAGGAGTACCTGGAGTGGGTGGAGACGACGCAGGCCTCGTGAGCGGGCTCAGGCCGACTCTCGCGCCGGTTCCTCGTCGTCCTCGTCGTCCTGCTCCGCCCAGCGGTCCACATAGTCGTCGTCGGCGTCCGGATGCCCCAACTCGCGCTCAAGCGCGGCGTAGTTCACGGTCGGGCTGTAGGACTTGAGTTCGCGGGCGATCTTGGTGTGCTTCGCCTTCTGACGGCCACGCCCCATGCGAGACCCCCTCATATTCTGACGATGCGGGCGGGGCCCGCCGCATTCCGAATCCGGCGCAGAACCGGCACGAGTAGGATCAGGGTACCACGGCGGCTTCGGCCTCCAGCGGCCAACGGACGGAGGAGAAATGGTGGCCCCAACTGCCCCCGGCAGCCGAGCGGTCCTGGTCGGGGTGGTGCCGCAGGTCTCGGGCCGGGTGCTCGACGTTGCGGCCGAATACGCGCGTCTGCATGGGACCGGTCTCGTGGTGGCATACGTCGATGTGACGCGATTCGTCACCTATCAGGACCCCGACGGAACAACGCACTCGACGGCGATCGATGTCAACCTCGCCGCGGCGGAGGACGACCTGCAGTCCGTGCGGGCGACTGCCGAGGCCCGGTTCGCTGCGACGGATCTGGAGTGGGAGGTGTCATCGCTGGTGGGCGACCCCGCATCCGCGTTGTCCCGCCTGGCTGACACCATCTCCGCGCCGCTCATCGTGGTCGGGACTCGACATCGAGGCCTGGGTGAGTCGGTCCGCGAATTCTTCACCGGCTCCGTGGCAGCGCGTCTGACGCACCGCCAACAGCGGCCCGTTCTCGTCGTTCCCGCGCCGCCGAGAGATGAGGACTACCCGCAGCCCGCCGCGGCCGGCGCGCCCGGCTGATCGCCGCGACGCGCCGGCAGGAGCGTTACCGCCTGCTCCCGGAGATGACGCGGAACAGGAACGCGATCAGGGCGATGACGCCGACGATCAGCGCTACCCAGAGCAGCCAGTTCAGGGCGGTGTTCAAGCCGCCCACGATCGCGAGCACGACCGCGACGACGATGATGATGATCAGCGCGATGTTCATGGGATGTGCCTCCTTACGGCGCCGGGCGGCGCTGTGCGCAGGGACCAGGATCCTCTTCCGCAGCCCCCGCAGCGCCGGGCGTTGACGCCCGTGGCGGGGAGTGGTAGTGCAGTACCCTCTCGCCCTCACGCTGTCAACCGCTCGGCAGGCACTGCTCCGGCCGCCTACCGTGCATCTCGGAACGAGACGGAAGGGAACGGAAGGGAGCGGTGATGCCTGGCAGGAGAACAGCCAGCAGCCTCAAGGATCCGGAGCTGTACGACACCCTGCGGCAGGAGGGGGCCTCCGCCCAGAAGGCCGCGCGCGTTTCGAACGCGGCGGCGCGCGACGGGCGCAGCACTGTAGGAGCGCGGGGCGGAGCGGCCGGCGACTATGAGGATTGGACGGTCCCGCGTCTGCGCGCTCGCGCTCGGGAACTCGGTCTGACCGGCGTGTCCCGTCTGCGCAAGGCGGAGCTGATCTCCCGCCTCCGATCCCGCTGATATGGCGAGGCTGCGCCGGGCGGTCCCTGGTGTGCACCCCGGGATCGCGCGCGTGGCGACGGACAAGGGATTCCGGTATCTCGGCTCGGACGGTCGCCCGGTGTCTGCGGCCGACCTTGCCTGCATCCGCTCGCTGGCGATCCCGCCGGCGTGGGAGGACGTATGGATCTGCGCGGACCCGCGGGGTCACGTGCAGGCGGTGGGCACCGATGCCGCAGGACGTCGGCAGTACCTCTACACCCCGTGGACGGCGAACGGATCGTCCTCGGTTTTACGGGAAAGAGCGGCGTCGCCGCCCGGGTGGAGTTCACGGAAGCCGACCTCGCCCCCGTCCTGACGGAGATGGCCGGCGGGTCCGCGCGCGCACGCCTCCTGACGTATCCGGAGGGTCGCCGCCGAGTCCCCATCTCGTCCACGGATGTCAACGGATACATCCACCGAGTCACTGGCGTACAGGCATCTGCGAAGGACTTCCGCACCCTCCGCGGCACGCTGGCGGCCGCCTCCGAACTCGCGCGGGCCGCGGACGCGACGACCGCCCGGGGTCGAGAGCGGGCATGCCGCGATGCGGTGCGTGCGTGCGCGAACGCGCTGGGAAACACTCCGGCCGTAGCGCGCGAGAGTTACATAGGCCCGCGGGTGTGGCGGCGATACGAGGAAGGTCGCGTCCTCGACCTGCGCGTCGCGCCGGAACGCGCCTTGCGCGATCTACTGATCGGCCGCCCGTGACCGGTACCGTGGCCTGGTGGCAGAGGGAGCGCGCTTCTCCTGGGCTCACCTGGGACTGGTGGCGCTCGGCGGTGCACTGGGAACGATCGCACGGGAGGGGCTCGCGCTCGCCGGCGCCGGCGCCGGCGAGGTGGCAGGAGTTCACCGTGCCGGTCATCAACGTCGTCGGATCCTTCGCGCTCGGCCTGCTCGTCGGCCTGCTGGCCCGGTTCCGCGACGGACCCCGGACCGAGGCTGTCAGACTGTTCGTCGGCACCGGTTTGCTCGGCGGTTTCACCACCTACAGCGCGTTCGCCCTGCAGGCGCTGACGACGCCGGTGTGGATCACCCTCGCGACCATCGTCCTCGGGGCCGCCGCCGCGATCGGCGGGCTGCTGTGGGGGCGCCCGCGGACAGCTCGATCGTGAACCCCGTCCTGCTGGCCATCCTCAGCGCGAGCGGAGCAGCCGGCGCTGCGGCACGCTATCTGGTCGACCTCGTCGTGACCGCCCGAGTGGGCGGCCGGTTCCCGTGGGGCACTGTGGTGGTTAACGTGACCGGCTCGTTCCTGCTCGGTCTGGTCACGGGGGTCGTCTCCGATGCGACTGTACTGGCCGCGGCGGGGGTGGGGCTGCTCGGCGGTTACACCACGTTCAGCACGGTCAACGCCAACGCAGCCGCGCTGGCACTGGCCGGCCGCACCCGCGCGGCGGCGGTGAACATCGTGATCAACGCCGGCGCCGCTGTAGGCGCGGCCGGCGCGGGCCTGGCGGCAGGGACGCTGTTGGCTGGGTGAACCCTCGGGGAAGCACGAGCGGCGCTATGCGATACTGAGGCCGATACATTCATGTATCGATTGCGTCATCCGCACCCGGTACCGCCGGCTCATCCCGAAAGCAGCCCGTGTCGAATCTGGCCGTCCTCAGCCTCAAGAACCGCGCCCTCATCGCTCTCGTGACCATCGTCGCCGCCGTGTTCGGTGGCATTGCGCTCAACAGCCTCAAGCAGGAGCTGATCCCTTCTGTCGAGCTGCCGGTGCTGTCGGTGGTGACGGTGTACCCAGGAGCCTCTCCGGACGTCGTCAACAACGACGTGTCCACTCCGATCGAATCGGCCATCCAAGGCGTGGCAGGGCTGGAGTCGACCACCGCCACGAGCACCACGAACGCATCCATCGTGCAGGCGCGATTCACGTACGGAACCGACATGGCCACGGCCGAGCAGAAGATGAGCTCGGCGATCAGCCGTATCCAGTCCCAGTTGCCGGCTGACGTGGAGCCGAACGTCGCGGCCGTCTCCATCGACGACTTCCCCGTGATCCAGCTCGCCGTCACCGGTTACGACGACGCGCAGCAGATCCAGCAGCAGCTCGAGGCGACCGTGATCCCAGCGCTCGAGGACATCGAGGGCGTCAACTCCGCTCAAATCGTCGGCGGCATCGGTCAACGCGTCACGATCACGCCGGATCAGGCCCAGCTTGCCGCCGCCGGCTTCACGCAGCAGGCGATCAGCGACGCGCTGGAGCAGAACGGCGTGCTGTTCCCGGGTGGGCAGATCACCGAGGGCGACCAGTCGCTCACCGTGCAGACCGGCGCCAAGATCACCTCGGTCGAGGAGATCGGCGCTCTGCCGCTGGTTCCCTCCGACGCCGCGCAGATCGGGGCGGGACCGATCACCATCTCCGACGTGGCGACCGTCGAGCTGGACCAGGATCCGGTCACGTCGATCTCGCGGGTCAACGGTGAGCCGGCCCTCACGATCGCGATCACAAAGCTCCCTTCCGCCAACACGGTGGAGGTCTCGCAGGCCGTTACCGATGCCCTGCCTGGCCTGACCGACGATCTGGGCGGCAACACCCAGTTCACCGTCGTCTTCGACCAGGCGCCCTACATCCAGCAGTCGATCGCATCTCTCGCACAGGAGGGCCTGCTCGGCCTCGTGTTCGCGGTGCTGGTCATCCTGCTGTTCCTGTTCTCGGTGCGTTCCACGCTCGTGACAGCCATCTCCATTCCGACGAGCATCCTGATCACCTTCATTGGCATCCAGGCATTCGGGTACACGCTCAACATTCTGACGCTGGGCGCGATAACGATCGCGATCGGCCGTGTGGTGGACGACTCGATCGTCGTGATCGAGAACATCAGACGTCACTATGTCGAGGGCGCAGACAAGATGGCGTCCATCATCCTCGCCGTACGGGAGGTCGCCGCGGCGATCACGGCATCCACCATCACAACGGTGGCTGTGTTCCTCCCGATCGCCTTCGTCGGCGACATCACCGGGGAGCTGTTCCGGCCGTTCGCCCTGACGGTGACGATCGCGATGGCCGCCTCCCTCCTGGTGGCGCTGACGATCGTGCCGGTGCTGGCGTACTGGTTCCTCAAGCCCGGGAAGCCGGTCCGCGGCCCGGACGGCGAACCCGTCGACCCCGAGTCGCCGGCCGCGCCGCCGACCCGTCTGCAGAAGGCCTACCTACCCGTGCTCCGCTGGACCCTGAGCCACTCCTGGGTGACCGTGGCGCTGGCGGTCCTGGTACTCGGCGGAACGGCCGCCGCCGCACCGTTCATGAAGACCAACTTCCTCGGAGACTCCGGCCAGAACACGTTCAGCATGACGCAGGACCTTGGGCCAGCGCCCTCTCTGGACGCCCAGAGCGCCGCTGCCGATCGCGTGGAGACCGCGATCACCGACGTCGAGGGAGTCGACATCGTCCAGGTCTCGATCGGCTCGACGGGTTCGCCCTTGCGCGATGCGTTCGCCGGCGGCGGGGGCGGGATCACCTACTCCATCACCACGGACCCGTCGGCAGACCAGGTCGCCGTTCGATCCGACGTGCAGAAGGCCGTGGATGACCTGCCCGACGCGGGCACCATCACGATCTCCAGCGCCGGTGGCGGGTTCGCGCCCAGTGACATCGAGGTGGACATCACCGCCCCGGACCGCGCTTCCTTGCAGCAGGCTACGGACGACGTCGTGAACGCCCTGGACGGCGTGGCGGGCGTCAGCCAGGTCAGCAGCAACCTCTCGGCGTCGCTGCCGTACATCGGCGTCACTGTGGATCGCGAGAAGGCGTCCGCTCTCGGGCTGTCCGAAGTCGCGGTCGGCGGCATCGTCGCCGGCACGATGCAGCCCCGCTCCATCGGAACGGTCGAGGTCGAGGACACCAGCCTGACCGTCTACCTCGCCGCGGCTCAGACGCCGGCCACGCTGGACGAGCTGCGAGCCATGACCATTCCGACCGCGGCCGGCCCGATGCGGCTGGACTCCATCGCGACTGTGGAGCAGACCGAGGGCCCCGCATCCATCACCACCGAGCGCGGTCAGCGCACCGCGACGGTCACGGTCACCCCCAGCGGAGACGATCTCGCTGCGGCCTCCACGGCGGTCACAACCGCGCTGAACGGCGTCGAACTGCCCACCGGCGCCACCGCCACCCTGGGCGGGGTGCTGAGTCAGCAGGAGTCCGCGTTCTCCCAACTGGGACTCGCGATGCTCGCAGCGATCCTGATCGTCTACATCGTGATGGTCGCGACCTTCCGGTCGCTGCGCCAGCCATTGCTGCTGCTGGTCTCGGTGCCGTTCGCAGCGACCGGCGCCGTGCTGCTGCAATTGGCCACCGGTGTGCCGCTCGGGCGTCGCCTCGCTGATCGGGCTCCTGATGCTGATCGGCATCGTGGTGACCAACGCGATCGTGCTGGTCGACCTGATCAACCAGTATCGAGAGAAGGGTCTGTCGGCTCGCGATGCTGTCGTCGCCGGCGGCTCGCGTCGTCTGCGCCCCATCCTGATGACCGCGTTGGCCACGATCCTCGCCCTGACCCCGATGGCGCTGGGCATCACCGGGCACGGCGGTTTCCTGTCGCAGCCGCTGGCCATCGTGGTCATCGGCGGTCTGGTGTCCTCCACCGTGCTGACGCTTGTGGTGCTGCCGACTCTGTACAACCTCGTCGAAGGAGCGCGGGAGCGGCGGGCCGCGAAGCGCGCGACGGGCGACGGGGCGCCCGAGCAGGCCTCGCCGTCCGACGGGCCGCAGGGTGCGCCGGCCGAGAGCAGCCGTCGGGCGCGTCGCGTCGAGGAGTGAGGCGGGCGCCGCGGCGCATGCACGCGAGCAGCACCCCGGTCCACGAGAACATCGCGGTGAAGGCGACCACCTCGAAGAGGGCGAGGTTGATCGTGGCCGAGACGAACAGCCACCCGCCCACGAAGAGGTAGATGAACACGGCGCCGGTGGTCACGACGAGTAGGCGTGGCATGCGGTGCATCAGCCACGGAGAGGACAGCAGAAGCGCGCCGAAGGAGAGCACCATCGCGGCCGCGACGTGATCGTGCACGAGCTTGTTGCTGTTCAGCGGCACCATGCCGACGAGCGCCAGGCTCGCGCCCACGCCGGTGAACAGGACGCGAGCGGCGACCCCGGTGCCGCGACGGACCAGGTGGGATTCGAGCCGATGCAGTTCGCGGCCGGCGGAGCGGGCGAACACGGCGATCACGGCACCCGCCGCGACAAGGGTGCCGTTGAAGACGGCGCCCGAAGCGTTGTGGAACGTGCCGAGCCGGCTGAAGTGCAGGTGCCACCACAGCGGATCCGTCGTCGTCGCGGCCGAAACGGCGATCCCGACCGTCAGCACCAGGAGAGCGAGCACCGCCAGTCGCAGTGCACCGGCACCCTGCAGCCAGCGCACCGAGTCGCCCGCGCGTTGCGGCGGGGGCGACGCCGCACCGGGCACAGGAATGCCGAACAACGAAGGGATTGCGACGATCATGAGGGATGCCCTCCACCCAGACGGGACACCGGTGACCCGGAGGCGTCATGGGGACCGCCTCCGGAGATGGGCGCCGGAATCCGGCGCGACGGCCTCGCCGCTGCGCATACCCTAGCGGGAATCCGTTACGCTGGTCCGTCCCGCGCGTTACGCGGAGCGCTCATCGCCTGGCGCGCACGTCACACCCCACTCAGTGCGCCAGCTCTCACCCGGCGACAGCCACCGCAGATCGACTCCCGAGTTCAGCGCGTCCGGGGGTGCGCTCATCGGCTCGACGGCAAGAGCGAGTGCGCGTCCCGGGAAACGACTGGTCGTGAAGATCTGGACGTGCCGGATGCCGGACCCGCCCCAGAGCGTCACCTGTGGACCTCCGGGAGCCATCAGCCGCACCCGGACGCAGTCGTCGTCGTCGCGGGCCAGATCCGTGTAGCAGGTGTCGAGATCGAGGTCCCCCACCCGCCGCGGGGACCGCAGGTCGTGGGCGGCATCCACCGGCACCGGATCCAGGGGCAGGTTGCGGGAATCGGTCGGGTACCAGCGCTCGGCGTCGACCTGGAGAAGCAGATCCGCCATGTCCCACCCCGCGATCTCCAGGTACGGGTGAGCGCCGACGGCGACGGGCGCGGCATCCACGCCGACGGCGGTCATCTCGTGGCGCACGTCGAGGCCGTTCGCGTGGACTCGGTAGCGGACAGAGGACACGACGTGGAAAGGGTAGCCCGTCTGCGGATAGATCACCGCCCCGAGCGTGACCCGATCCCTCCGGCGGGACAACACCCGGTAGGCGGTGAAACGCAGAAGCCCGTGCGAGGCGTTCCCCAACGCTGGCTCGGTCAGTGCGAGATGATGCTCCTGGCCATGTTGACGCCATACCCCGTCCCGCACACGGTTGGGCCAGGGCGCCAGCACCACCCCGGCGGCTGCGGGAGTCGGCATCCCCTCCGGGTATCCCGGCACCACGTCGAGGCCGCCGATCCGCAGGCTCCGCAACGA
Source organism: uncultured Actinomycetota bacterium (assembly GCA_963696115.1). Taxonomy (GTDB): domain Bacteria; phylum Actinomycetota; class Actinomycetes; order Actinomycetales; family Microbacteriaceae; genus Microbacterium. The sequence continues at coordinate 70,560 of CAVOIT010000003.1, forward strand.
TGCGCCGACCTCCGTGATCTCGGCTGTGACCGTCCCGGTTCCGATGAGGAAGCGACGGCCGGTCGGATCGGCGGACGGCACGACCACAGGGTACGGGAATCCAGCGGGTATCGTGGATGGCGGAGGGACCGCGTGCCCAAGAACAAGAGACCCGCGGGCGGCCGTCCCGCCCGTGACTTCGACCCGCGCTATGCCCGGTCGGGAAAGCGCGCCGCAGCGCCTCAAGCACGGCGGCCGTCGGCTTCCCCGCGCCCGGCGCGAACGGATCGAACCACCACACCGATCGCGGCGCCGACAGCTGCGGCGCGGCCGCTGCCCGAGGACGCCGTGTTCGAGCGGCTCCGGGCCGAGTCGGTCGATCCGGATGCCGCGACGCCCGACTTCGCCGAACTCGGCTTGGGCGAGAACATCGTCCGTGCCCTCGCCGACCTGGGGGCGAGTCATCCGTTCCCCGTGCAGGCGGCCACGATCCCAGCGATCCTCGAGGGCCGGGACGTGCTCGCACGCGGCCGCACCGGAAGCGGCAAGACGATCGCCTTCGCCGCACCCATGGTGGAGTCGCTGTTGCGCTCCCGCTCCGGCGGTGCACGGCAGGCGGGACGCTCCCCGCGGGGCATCATCCTCGCTCCGACCCGCGAACTGGCGCTCCAGATCGACCGCACCGTGCAGCCGCTCGCCCGCAGCGTCGGCCTGTTCACCACGCAGCTGGTCGGCGGCGTTCCGCAGGGCCGTCAGGTCGCCGCACTGGCACGCGGCGTGGACATCGTCATCGGCACCCCGGGCCGCATCGAAGACCTCCAACGGCAGGGCCGGCTGGACCTCGGCGAGGTGCGGATCGCGGTCCTGGATGAGGCCGACCACATGTCGGAGATCGGGTTCCTCGAGCCGATGCAGCGCATCCTCCGCCTGGTGGGCGAGCACGCGCAGAAGCTGTTGTTCTCGGCCACCCTCGATGCGCAGGTGACCTCCTTGGTCGACGACTTCCTCAGGGACCCGGCGGTGTTCGAGGTGGCGGGCGAGGACCAGGAGTCGGGCACGATCGATCACCGCGTGCTCGTGATCGACCAGCGCGACAAGGCCGAGATCCTCGTCGCGCTGGTGTCCGGTCCCGGAAAATCCCTCGTGTTCTCACGGACCCGGGCGTACGCGGAGATGCTGGCCGAGCAGTTCCGTGACGCCGGTGTCAGCGCCGTGGCCCTGCACGGCGATCTCAACCAGGCGGCGCGCACGCGGAACCTGCAGCGGCTGAGCGACGGCAGGGCCAGAGTGCTGGTGGCGACCGACGTCGCCGCCCGCGGCCTCCATGTGGACGACATCGCTCTCGTGGTCCAGGCGGACCCGCCTGACGATCACAAGGCCTACCTCCATCGCGCCGGGCGGACGGGCCGGGCTGGACGGCCCGGCACGGTCGTGACGCTCGTGACGCGTCAGCGCCGCCGGAAGCTGTCCGATCTGCTGGAACGCGCCGAGATCGTGGCGCCCTTCCACGAAGCCGGACCCGGCGACCCGGAACTGTCCGAGTTGGCGAGCGCGCCGTCCGAGTGACGCGCCCGCCAGGACGGGGCTGATCGGCGGGCACGCCCGCCCAGGGCGTTCAGGTCAGGTCAGGCCGAGGACACCTCGTCCGGCCACACGATCGTCAGTCCGGGCACGTCCCGACCGCTGAGGTACTTCGCGACGAACGAGCACTCCGGAACGACCGTCTCGCCGCGGGTGGCGACGTCGGTCATGGCGCGGCCCACCAGGACGCCTCCTAGCCCGCGGCCGCCGAACTCCTTCTCGACGACCGTGTGGTCGAACACCAGCCGCCCCTGCTCGTCGGCGTGGAAGTCGGTGACGCCGGCTCGGACGCCGTCCACGTGGATCTCGTACCGGTTCTCGTCCGCGTTGCGCGTGACCTCCACGCGCTCCTCCTCCTGCACCATCGCGGCTCCTCCCTGCTCTCGATGCTGCCAGCGTAGGCGCTCGCCGCAGGCCTGCGGCAGACTGCACAGGTGACGAGCCCCCGGCTGCGGCTGCCTCCGACGGCGGATCCGGATGCGGTCTATGCGGCGTTCCTGGCCTGGGCGCAGGAGCAGGGCATCACCCTTTACCGTGCGCAGGACGACGCCGTGGTGGAACTCGTGTCCGGAGCGAACGTGATCCTGTCCACGCCCACCGGGTCGGGCAAGTCACTGGTCGCGGTGGCCGCGCATGCTGCGTGCCTCGCCCGCGGCGGCCGCAGCTACTACACCGCGCCGATCAAGGCCTTGGTGAGCGAGAAATTCTTCGCGCTTGCCGAGATCTTCGGTCCCGATCGGGTCGGCATGGTGACGGGTGATTCCTCGGTGAACCCCGACGCGCCGATCGTGTGCGCCACCGCGGAGATCCTCGCCAACCTGGCGCTGCGGCGCGGACCGGATGCTGCGGTGGACCAGGTCGTGATGGATGAGTTCCACTACTACGGGGACCCCGACCGCGGCTGGGCGTGGCAGGTGCCGCTCCTGCTGTTGCCGCGCGCGCAGTTCCTCCTGATGTCGGCGACGCTCGGCGAGGTCGGCGCGATCGCCGCGGATCTCACGCGGCGCACCGGGCGCGAGACCGCCGAGATCACGGGGGTGGAGCGCCCGGTGCCGCTGGAGTACGCCTACTCACGCACCCCCCTTCACGAACTGGTGCCGGATCTGCTGCAGAGCGGAAAGGCTCCGGTGTACGTGGTGCACTTCTCGCAGGCCGAGGCGCTGGAGCGGGCCCGCGCGCTGGCCGCCGGGGGCGTGGCCACCCGGACCCAGCGCGACGCGATCGCGGATGCGATCGGCGGATTCCGTTTCACCACCGGGTTCGGCACGACGCTGTCGCGGCTGGTGCGCGCGGGCGTGGGCGTGCACCACGCTGGGATGCTGCCGCGGTACCGCCGACTGGTGGAGACGCTGGCCCAGCGCGGACTGCTGCGGGTCATCTGCGGCACCGACACGCTCGGGGTCGGCATCAACGTGCCGATCCGCACCGTGGTCATCACGGCCCTGGCCAAGTACGACGGCACCCGGATGCGGCAGCTGACCGCACGGGAGTTTCATCAGATCGCGGGCCGGGCCGGGCGCGCCGGTTTCGACACGGCCGGCAGTGTCGTGGTGATGGCCCCCGAGTGGGAGATCCAGAACGAACAGGCCCTGCGCAAGGCTGGAGACGACCGGGCCAAGCGGCGCAAGCTCGTGCGCAAGAAGGCGCCGGAAGGGGCCGTCGGCTGGGGTCAGGGATCGTTCCAGCGTCTGGTCTCGGCTCCGCCGGAGCCCTTGCAGCCGCAGCTGCGGCTCACCTCCGCGATGCTCATCAACGTCATCGCCCGCGGCGACGACCCCGTGGCCGACGTGCGCGCGCTGGTGTTCGACAACCATGAGCCGCGGCCGCGGCGTTATGAGCTCGCGCGGCGGGCGCTGGCGATTCTGCGCACCCTGCGCGACGCCGGCGTGGTCGAGCCCGGCCCGGAGGGCCGCCTCCGCCTGACCGTGGACCTGCAGCCCGACTTCGCGCTCAATCAGCCGTTGTCGCCGTTCGCACTCGCGGCGATCGGCCTGCTCGACCCGGAGGATCGGCCGGGGTCCGTGGGGACCGGACGGTATGCGCTCGACGTGGTCAGCGTGATCGAGGCGACCCTCGAGGACCCGCGCCCCATCCTCGTCCAGCAGGAGTCCCGCGCCCGGGGGGAGGCGGTCGCGGCGATGAAGGCGGAAGGCCGCGACTACGACGAGCGGATGGCGGCGCTGGATGAGATCACCTACCCGCGTCCGCTGGCGGACCTGCTCGCCCAGGCGTTCGAGACGTTCGCGGCGAGCCAGCCGTGGGTGCGCGACTTCCAGCTGCATCCGAAGTCGGTGGTGCGGGACATGTACGAGCACGCATTCACGTTCGCGGAGTATGTGTCCTGGTACCGGATCTCCCGCAGCGAGGGTCTTCTGCTGCGCTACCTCAGCGACGCGTACCGGGCGCTGCGCCAGACGGTTCCGGCCGAAGCGCGCAGCGAGGAGCTGCGGGATATCGTGGCGTGGCTGGGGGAGCTCGTACGCCAGGTCGACTCGAGTCTGATGGACGAGTGGGAGGCGCTGCAACGCCCCGATGATTCGCAGAACGCTCGGGTCGTGCCGCCCCCACCGCCACCGGTGGTCGGAAACCGCCGAGCGTTCACGGTGCTGGTGCGCAACGAGCTCTTCCGGAGGGTGCAGTTGGCGGCGCTGCAGCGCGACGACGAGCTCGCCGACCTCGACCCGGAGGCGGGATGGCCGAACGCGCTGGATGCGTACTATGCCGAGCACGACGAGATCCTCACCGGCGCAGCGGCGCGCTCGCCGGCGCTGTGCCGCATCCAGGATGAGCACGAGGCCGACGGTATCTGGATGGTGGAGCAGGTCGTCGACGACCCGGAGGGCGACCATGACTGGCGGATCCGCGCCCGGATCGACCTGGCGGCCTCCGAGCAGGAAGGTGTGGCGGTCGTGCGCGACGTCGCACTGGTGCGCCTGTGAGCGCCCGCGTCCCTGACGGCGGGACCCCGGTGCTGGACCGGCCGTGGCGGCACCAGCGTGGGTCGTTCGGCTACGCGCTGGCTCGAGCAATACGTCGTAACGAAGTAGAGGACATA
>CAVOIT010000004.1:0-38699 GCA_963696115.1 uncultured Actinomycetota bacterium
GATCGGTCCCGGCGGTCGTACCGTGGAGATCCAAATCCGCACCACGGAGATGCACCAGCAGGCGGAGTACGGTGTCGCCGCGCACTGGAAGTACAAGGAGCGCGTGGCGGGACCCGCCCGATCCGCGCCTCGCGGTGCCGACACGGATATGGCGTGGCTCGCCCACATCTCGGACTGGCAGGCCGAGACCGCCGACCCGGGCGAGTTCCTCGAGTCCCTCCGGTTCGAGATCGGTGCGAAGGAGGTCTACGTCTTCACGCCGAAAGGACGCGTGATCGGGCTTCCCGCGGGCGCGACCCCGGTCGACTTCGCGTACGCGGTGCACACCGAGATCGGGCACCGCACAATGGGCGCCAAGGTCAACGGTCGCCTGGTGCCACTCGAATCCGAATTGAGTTCGGGCGACGTGGTCGAAGTTTTCACATCGAAGAACCCCGACGCCGGCCCAAGCCAGGACTGGCTGGGCTTCGTCAAGAGCACCCGCGCCCGAAACAAGATCCGTGGTTGGTTCACCAAGGAGCGTCGCGAAGAAGCCATCGAGCAGGGCAAGGACGCGATCGCGAAGGCGATGCGCCGACAGAATCTGCCTTTGCAGCGACTCATGAGTCAGGAGTCGTTCGCCGAGGTCGCGCATCTGCTGCGCTACGAGGATGTGTCCGCACTCTATGCCGCCGTCGGCGAAGGGCACGTGTCCACGCAGTCGGTGATCGAGAAGCTGACCGCGTTGGTCGCGGCGGAGGAGACCGCCACCGGGGCCATCGACCTGCCGCACGTCGGATTGGGAAGGCCCAGTCGTGACGCGGATGCCGGGATCCTGGTACGGGGTGCTCCCGACATCCTGGTCAAGCTCGCAAAGTGCTGCACGCCGGTGCCCGGTGACACGATCGTGGGCTTCGTCACCCGCGGGAGCGGGGTTTCCGTGCATCGCGCCGACTGCACGAACGTCGAAGCGCTGCGGAAAGACCCTGAGCGACTGATCGATGTGCAGTGGGCGCCGACCACCAAGAGCGTCTTCCGGGTCCAGATTCAGGTGGAGGCGCTGGATCGCTCCGGCCTGCTCAGCGACGTCACCCGGGTGCTCAGCGAGCACCATGTCAACATCCTCTCCGCCACAGTGTCCACCACCAACGACCGGCTCGCGCTCAGCCGTTTCGTCTTCGAGATGGGCGACGCCGTGCATCTGGATCGCGTGCTCAACGCGGTCCGTCGTATCGACGCCGTCTACGACGTCTACCGCGTCACGTCCTCCTGACCTTCCGGACGGCTGTCAGGCGCGCCACGGCGGACCGCTTCTGCGGGACCCGTCCGGCGCGAGCGAGCCATCGCAGCGCCTCGTCCACCGCTCCGGGATCCTCCCGGGCGAATGCCGCCAGCGCATCGTCCCCGGCCGGGCGCGGCAGACGCGCCAGGTCCGACACGGTTCGGCCCGGCCTGGTGACGGCAACACCGCCCATCATCTGGACATCCTCGGGGGGAAGCTGCGGGTCACGGTACACGTAGCGACGATCGATGCGTTGGCGGGTGCGCTGGTCCGCCACGCGCTGGATGGTGTGGCGACCCGGCGGAGTGGGCAGTACCCCGTGGATCCATGCTGCGCTGTGATGCGTGGCCGCCGCGTCGCGCTTCAGCAGAGGCGCCAGCGATGCGGCCCGCAATGCGGCAGTCTCCACCGCGTCGGCGGGGATGTAGCCCTCGCCGAGCTCGACGAGCATCCCCTCCAGGCGCGCTGCGCTCAATTCCGCGTATGAGAGCCGCTCACCGGGGAAATACAGGAACGGGGAGGGCATGCGGGCAGTGTGGCGCGGGCGCGGACTTCGCGGACGGTCGAGTCCAGAACTGTGGACAGCGCTTGAGAATGCGCGGCTGTGGGTAGTCAGCGGCCGATCGCGCGCAGCCATTGGCGGCGTGCCTGCAATGCGTCCTCGACGCGCGCCTGCGCCGCCGTGTCGCCTGCGGCTCGGGCATCGGCCAGCTCATCCTCGAGACGTTGGATCGCCTCGGCCAATTGCCTGCTCATGTCGTCGGCGCGAGCGCGGGTCCGCGGATCATTGCGCTTCCAGTCGGCCTGTTCCCGCGCGCGCAGCGCGGTCTCGATGGCGCGAAGCCGATCCTCCAGCGCTCGCTCCGCCTCCTTCGGGTAGATGCGACCGACCGCGTCCCACTCCCGCTGCACCTGCGTCAGGCGGCGCCGAGCCTCCACGAGGTCCGTCTCACCCGGGATCGAGGCCGCGCGCGCCAGCAACTCCTCGCGGGCGGCGATCCGTCCGGCGGACTCCACCGCCACCGTGGCATCCCGCGCGCTCCGCGCCGCGTACAGGGCATCCCCGGCCGCCTTGAATCGCGCCCAGAGCTGGTCGTCCGCACGCTTGCCGGCGCGCCCGGCCCGCTTCCACTCGTCCAGCAGACTCCGATACGCGGTCACGCCGTCCGCACCCTGGCTGACGAGCGCCTCGGCCTGTTCGGCCAGTCGCGCCTTCACGTCCCGCGCCTTCCGATGCGTATCGTCCAATTCCGCGTAGAACGCGCGGCGCTGCTTTTCCACGGTTCCGCGAGCTTCGCGGAACCGCGTCCACAGCGCATCTGCCGTAGCCTTGGGCAGTTTAGGACCGGACTTCTGCAATTCCTGCCAGCGCTCGAACAATGCTCCCATGGCGGCCGACACCTCGTTCCAGTGCACGGACGTCGTGTCTGCTGCCGCGAGCGCCTCGGCCTCATCGACCAGCGCGCTCCGCGCCGCGATGGCGGCGGCGAGGTTCTGGCGCGCCGTTTCCTGCTCCTCCAGCGAAGCGGAATCCAACGAAGTCAGGAGTGCAGCGACCCGCTGGCGGAGGCTGTCGACGTCCCCGACGGCCGCGGGCGCGGCCAGCTTCGCGCTCAGCGCGGTCGCCGCCGACCGCAGGCCCCCCGCTGACGCTCCACTCCGTCGCGCACGGATCTCCAGCAGGGCAACCTCGGACGCCAGGTCGTCGTACTTCCTGGCGAAATAGGCGATCGCCTCATCCGGGGGAGCATCGGGGAACTGACCCACCGCGCGCCACTCGGATCCGTCGCGGGTCCAGACCGTGCCGTCCGGGTCGACCCGCGCCGCGACCGCGCCCGGGGACGAGTCGCCGTCGTCGGCGGTCATGGGCACCTCTCGGAACGGGAACGGAGTGTGGCCGTCAGCCTAGTACGCGACGGTGCGCGCCGTCCCTCGCTCACGGCCCCGGAGCGGGCGAGGTCGGGCCCTCGAGCGACGGCGCGGGACTGGCCGGAACGGATGACGCGGGGACCGCCGCAGGCGTGAAGTACGCCGCCTGGGCGCCCAGCGCTGCGGCGACGAGCAGCCCGCCTGCGACGCCCGCGACGATGTTGTCCCGTCGGCGGCGCGCCACTCGGCGCTCGTGATCGGTGCGGCGGGCGTAGTAACGCCGCGCGCGTTCCCGCGCCGCTCGATCCTGACGCTCCGGCATGGTCCTCCTCCCCTGCGACCGGGTCGATCCTACGCGGGGCAGCACCGGGCGATCGCGACGGTTACTGTGGGTTCATGGCTGGCTCCTCGGCGCCGGCGGGGGGCCGTACCCCGCTCGCGGTGCGGATGAGACCGCAGACGATCGGCGACGTCGTGGGCCAGCGCTCCCTGCTGCGACCCGGATCCCCTCTGGCCGTGCTCGCCGACCCCGCCCGCGCGAACTCCTCCGCCGTCTCGGTCATCCTGTGGGGGCCGCCGGGGTCCGGGAAGACCACCATCGCCAAGGCCATCGCGCAGACCTCCGGTCGCCGGTTCGTCGAGTTGTCGGCGGTGACCGCCGGGGTCAAGGACGTGCGGGAGACCATGCAGCGAGCGTTAGATGCGCGCGACCTCTACGATCACGCCACAGTCCTGTTCCTCGACGAGATCCACCGGTTCTCGAAGGCGCAGCAGGACGCTTTGCTGCCGGGCGTCGAGAACGGCTGGGTGACCTTGATCGCGGCCACGACGGAGAACCCGTCCTTCTCCGTGATCACGCCGCTGCTGTCGCGATCCCTGCTCCTGCGGCTGGAGGCGCTCGGCGATGACGACATCGCGGAGGTCCTGGATCGCGCCGTCGCGGACGCCCGGGGTCTGGCGGGATCCGTCACCCTGGAGCCCGATGGACGCGGAGCACTCGTGCGGATCGCGAGCGGCGACGCCCGACGCGCTCTCATCACGCTCGAGGCGGCCGCGGCTCTGGCGTGCGAGACCGCGCCACCCGAGACGGTGCCCGCGATCACCGCGGACACTGTCGCGGCCGCCGCCGATCGGGCGGCCCTGCGGTACGACCGGGACGGGGATGAGCACTACGACGTCATCAGCGCGTTCATCAAGTCGATTCGAGGCTCCGATGCGGACGCCGCGATCCACTACCTCGCTCGCATGGTCGAAGCGGGCGAGGATCCTCGATTCATCGCCCGCCGGCTGATCATCTCGGCCGCCGAGGATATCGGGATGGCTGATCCGCGGGCATTGCCGATCGCGGTCGCGGCCGCCGAAGCGGTGCAGTTGATCGGGATGCCGGAAGGGCGCATCCCGCTGGCCGAAGCCGTTATCTACCTCGCGACGGCCCCGAAGTCCAACGCCGTCTACCGCGCGATCGACCGCGCGGTAGACGACATCCGGGCGGGGCGCGCCGGCCCGGTCCCCCCACCGCTGCGGGGGACGGGCTACGCCGCCGCACTGCGGTTCGGGCATGGAGCCGGTTATCAGTACCCCCATGACAGCCCCCAAGGCGTCCTCGCGCAGCAGTACTTGCCGGCGGGGCTGGAGGACGCGCGGTACTACGAACCCCTACCGCGCGGCGACGAGCGGGAGATCGGCCAGCGCTGGGAGCGGCTGCGCCGGATCGTGCGCGGCGGCGATCCCGGCGTTCACTCCTGACCGATCTGGTAGAGTGACTTCGCCTGGAGCGCGTCTTCGGGCATCCCCGCCTTCTTGTCCCGGTGCGTCCCGGCGTGCGCACCCTCGTGGTCTAGCGGGTGATACGCCCATGAGCCGCGACCGGCGCGGCCATGTCGAGAAAGGACCCGCTTCGTGGCAACGAAGTCCCAGGATCGCCGCAAGGTGCGCCTGTCCCGCGCCCTCGGGGTGGCGCTGACCCCCAAGGCCGCTCGCTACCTCGAGAAGCGCCCCTACGCCCCGGGCGAACACGGCCGCACCAAGCGGAAGGCGGACAGCGACTACGCCGTCCGTCTCCGGGAGAAGCAGCGGCTGCGCGAGCAGTACGGCATCCGCGAGAAGCAGCTGCGGATCGCGTTCAATGAGGCCCGCCGCAGCGACGGTCTGACCGGTGAGAACCTGGTCGAACTGCTGGAGATGCGCCTGGACGCGCTCGTGCTGCGGGCCGGTTTCGCGCGGACCACCGCGCAGGCCCGACAGTTCGTCGTGCACAGGCACATCCTGGTGGATGGGCAGCTGGTCGACCGCCCCTCATTCCGCGTCACCCCTGGTCAGATGATCCACGTCAAAGCCCGCAGCGAAGGCACCGAGCCGTTCCAGGTCGCCGCAGCCGGCGGCCACGCGGACGTGCTGCCCCCGGTGCCGGGCTACCTGGAGGTCGAGCTGGATCGCCTGCAGGCCAAGCTCGTTCGCCGTCCCAAGCGCGCCGAGGTTCCGGTGACGTGCGACGTGCAGCTGGTCGTCGAGTACTACGCCGCCCGGTGATCGGAGCGGTGGGGCAGGCGCGGGCCGCGCCGCCTCACCGCAAGCGGCCCGTTCGCCTACGATGAGAGCATGCCGTCATCCCGGGCGGCGGCAGGAGGTGAATCGTGAGGAACACGCTGTGGTTTGCCGCGGGCGCAGCGGCGGGGTTCGTGCTGGCACACCTGATGAACCGCGACCCGCGGGGTCACGAAGTGCTTGCGGAGATCGATGCGCGGATCACCGAGTTCACAGACCGGATCTCGGATGCCTACCGCGACCAGCGGGCGAGGTTGACGGATGTCGTCAACGACGTCGCTGCCGCACCCGGCGCCGCCGCGAGCGCGCTGATCGACTGAACGTTCATCCCCCTACGGCGCGCGTCGGCGGCGCCGCGTGGCACCATGCACCGAGGACGCCCCATGCAGACCGCTGAGATCGCCCGTCGCTATCTCGACTTCTTCGCCGCCCGCGATCACACCATCGTCCCGTCAGCCTCCCTGGTGAGCGACGACCCTTCGATCTTGTTCACGATCGCGGGGATGGTGCCCTTCATCCCATACCTGACCGGCGTGGTCCCGGCGCCGTTCGACCGGGCCGCGGACCTGCAGAAGTGCATCCGGACCAACGACATAGAGGAAGTCGGCAAGACCGCCCGTCACGGCACCTTCTTCCAGATGCTCGGCAACTGGTCGTTCGGCGACTACTTCAAGGAGGGGGCGATCCGCCTCGCCTGGGAACTGCTGACCACCCCCGAGGATCGCGGCGGACTCGGGTTCGACCCCGAGCGGTTGTGGGTGACGGTGTACGAGGAGGATGACGAGGCGGCCCGGATCTGGCACGAAGTGGCAGAACTTCCTCCCGAGCGGATTCAGCGATTCGGGAAAGAGGACAACTACTGGCACACCGGTCAGCCGGGCCCGGGCGGTCCGTGTTCGGAGATCTACTACGACCGTGGCCCGTCGTATGGGCGGGATGGCGGCCCCGCCGCCGACGACGACAGATTCACCGAGATCTGGAACCTCGTGTTCATGCAGGACCTCATCGCGGACGTGCGCTCGAAGACCGAGTTCACCGTCGTCGGAGAGCTTCCCAACAAGAACATCGACACGGGTATGGGCCTGGAGCGCGTCGCGTTCATCAAACAGGGCGTCGACAACATGTACGAGATCGACCAGGTCCGGCCGGTTCTCGACCGCGCCGTTGCGCTCAGCGGACGCTCCTACGGCTCCGACCACGATGACGACGTGCGCTTCCGCATCGTCGCCGACCACGTCCGCTCGGCATTGATGCTGCTCGCAGACGGCGTGACGCCGTCCAACGAGGGACGGGGGTACATCCTGCGACGGCTGATGCGTCGGACGGTGCGCGCGATGCGCCTGCTCGGCGTGGAGGGTGCGTGCTTCCCCGATCTGTTCGCCGCCTCGCGTGACGCGATGGCGGATGCCTACCCGGTGATCGTCCGCGACTGGGACCGTCTCGCGCGTATCGCGTTCGCTGAAGAGGATGCGTTCTTGCGGACCCTGGCCGCCGGCAGCGGAATCCTCGAGGAAGCGATCGACCGTGCGCAGGCCGCAGGTGCTCGATCGCTGCCGGGCACGCAGGCGTTCCTGCTGCACGACACCTACGGGTTCCCGATCGACCTGACCCTCGAGATCGCCGAGGAGGCCGGGTTGAGCGTGGATCGGGCCGCTTTCGAGCAGCTCATGCGCGAGCAGCGCGACCGGGCGAAAGCGGATGCCAAGGCGCGGAAGGGCCAGCGCGCCGATCTCGGCGTGTACCGCGATCTGCGCGCCCGCGGGGAGACCGTGTTCTCCGGCTACCAGGATCTGGAGACGGAGTCGACGATCCTCGGCATCCTCATTGACGGGGTGGCCGTCGACCGGGCCCGCGAGGGTGAGGTAGCCGAGGTGTTCCTGGGCGAGACCACGCTGTACGCCGAGTCGGGCGGTCAGACCGCCGACAAGGGTTCCATCGTCGGCCCTGGGTATCGCCTGGAGGTCCTGGACGTGCAGCGTCCTGTCCCAGGACTGATCGCGCACACGGTGCGCGTGACTGCGGGAGAGGTCGGGGTGGGCCAGCCCGCCACCTCGGTCGTGGACGCCGCGCATCGCCGGGCGGCTCGGCAGGCGCACTCCGCCACCCACCTGATCCACGCCGCCCTGCGGGACACTCTGGGCGGTGACGCGACGCAGGCGGGCTCTCTCAACCGTCCCGGCTATCTCCGTTTCGATTTCTCCTGGAGCCAGCCGTTATCGGAGCAGGCGCGCTCGGAGGTCGAGGAGATCGCGAATGACGCGATCACGCAGGACCTCGAGGTGTCCACCCGCGTGCTCCCGTTGACGGAAGCGATCCGCATGGGCGCGATGGCGCTGTTCACCGAGAAGTACGGCGAGGTCGTGCGGATGGTGGACATCGGTGGACCCTGGTCGCGGGAGCTGTGTGGGGGAACCCACGTCTCATCCAGCGCCGAAATCGGCCTGATCAACCTCGTCGGCGAATCCTCGGTCGGGGCGTCTCACCGGCGTGTCGAGGCTTTGGTGGGCGCGGACGCCTTCCGACAGTTCGCGGCGGAGCGCGCCCTGGTGGCACAGCTCACCTCGTCGCTGCGGACCCCACGCGACCAGCTGGTCGATCGGGTCGCGGACCTGAGCGCCGAACTCAGAGCGGCCGAGAAGAAGATCGCCGCCCTCGAAGCCCGCGAGCGCGCCGCCCGGGTGCCGGCATTGGCCGCCACCGCTGCGCCGGCGGGCCCGGTGCAGCTGGCAACCGCCGTGCTCACCGACGTCAGGAGCATCGACGACCTCCGATCGCTGGCCACGGCGGTACGTGACCGGATCGGCGGCGCTGCGCTCGTGGCGCTGGCAGCCGCGATCGACGGTCGCGCCATCATCGTGGTCGCCGCGTCCGCCCAGGCCCGGGAGGTGGGGGTGAGCGCGGGACCGCTCGCCAGGGCCGCGGCAAGCGTGGTCGGGGGCGGCGGCGGCGGACGGGACGACATTGCCCAGGGAGGCGGTCCTGACACCGCGGCGCTGGAGGCGGCGCTGAGCGCGGTCCGTGCTCAGCTGGCCGCGCGAGCGGCGTGATCAGGGGCGTCCGCATCGCCGTCGATGTGGGCTCCGTACGGGTCGGCGTGGCCCGCAGCGATCCCGACGGCGCACTCGCGGTCCCTCTCGCCACCGTGCCCAGGGATGACGGGAGCGTGGTCGCGATCGCAGCCCTCGTGGCCGCGCACGAGGCCGTGGAGGTCGTCGTCGGCCTCCCGTTGTCCTTGCGCGGGAACGAGACGGCCTCGACCGCCGACGCACGCCAGTTCGCCGCAGCGCTGGCGCAGCGGACCGGAGCCGATGTCCGGCTGCTCGACGAGCGTCTGACCACGGTGAGCGCTCAGTCGGCACTGCGGGCCTCAGGGCGCTCCACCCGGACATCTCGTAGCATTGTCGACCAGGTCGCCGCCGTCGTGCTGCTGCAGAGCGCGCTGGACCAGGAGCGCCGCACGGGCCGGGCGGCCGGTGACCGCGTACCGCACGACCCGGAGAAGCAGACGCATGACGGATAACGCGCCCTCTTCCCGCAGGCAACTGCGGGAAGAGGCTGCTCGCGCCGCGGCGGCGCGGGATGGCGATGACCTGACGGACCTGTTGTCCGGCAGCGACGGTGGATCATCCGGGCCGGATGCGCGTCGGTCACGGCTGCGCGCCCGACGCGTGGCGCTGATCGTCGCGGTCGTGCTCACCGGGTCCGTGGCCGGCGGCGCGGTGTGGGCGTGGGCGACCTTCGAGCAGCCCATCCGGACCCTGCTGGGCTGGCAGGAGCCGGCCGACTACGAGCCGGGGGAGGCAGGCGGCGAAGCGCTCGTGACGATTGCCGCGGGCGACACCGGAGCCGACGTGTCCGCCGCGCTGTTCCGGGCGGGGGTGACGCGGACCGAGACCGTGTTCTACGACATGCTGATCGCGTCCGGGGCTGATCCCGCGTTCTACCCCGGCGTCTACCGTCTGCAGCAGCGGATGACCGCCGCTGCGGCTCTCGCGGCGCTCCAGGACCCCGCGGCGAAGGTCGACAGCGTCGTGCAGCTGCGCGAAGGCATGACCGTCGAGCAGTCGCTGCAGGTCATCAGCGACAGTCTCGGGATCCCGGTGGACGACCTGCGCGCAGCGGTCGCGGACCCGGCAGCGTACGGCGTCCCCGCGGACTCTCTCGAGGGATGGCTGTTTCCGGCGACCTACACCTTCGATCCGGGTGTGACCGCTCCCGAGGTGGTGCATACGATGGTGGACCGGACGGTCGCGTCCTTGGACGCCGCCGGGGTACCGCCCGCCGAGCGGCAGCGGATCCTCACCATCGCCTCCATCATCCAGCGCGAAGCGCGCGAGGACGACTTCGCGAAGGTCTCCCGCGTGATCGCCAACCGGCTGGGACCGGCCGGAGCCGAGACCTCCGGCCTCCTGCAGATGGACTCCACCGCCCAGTACGGGTACGGCGAGATGCACGACGGCACCGCCAGCTCCTCTGCGGAGGCACTCGCGGACGACAACCCGTGGAACACATACGTGCGCCCGGGCCTGCCCGCCGGACCGATCGCCAACCCGGGGGATGCCGCGATCGACGCGGCAATGCATCCTGCGGACGGCCCATGGCTGTACTTCGTCACCGTGAACCTCGACACGGGTGAGACCGTGTTCAGCACCACGGCCGCGGAGCACGAGGCCGCCGTCGCCCGCTGGCAGCAGTGGTGCGCCGACAACCCCGAATCGGGATGCTGACGGGTACCCGGCTGGCGGTGTGGGGCGACCCCATCGACCACAGCCTGTCCCCGATGCTGCACCGCGCGGCCTATGACGTGCTCGGTCTGGGCTGGACCTATGACCGGCGCCGCGTGGACGAGGCCGGCTTCCCCGCGGCGCTGGCGTCCCTCGGCTCCGAGTGGCGGGGGCTTTCGCTGACGATGCCCCTCAAACAGGCCGCGTACCGGGCCACCCGCCAGCATGACCGGCACGCCCGACTGACGGGAGCGGTGAACACGCTCCTGCTGGACGCGCAGGGCGCTGTCGGCTTCAACACCGACGTCGGCGGAATGGGGACGGCGCTGACGGCTCTGGGCGCACTGCCTGCCGAGAGCGCCCGCGTGATCGGTAGTGGCGCGACCGCCACCTCGGCGGTGGTGGCACTCGCCGAGAGCGGGGTGCGCCGACTGGAGATCGTCGCGCGCCGCCCCGACCGGGTGGCGCCGCTGACCGCGCTGGCTGCGTCACTGGACAGCACGGCCACCGCCCACGAGTTGGATGCCGGACCGTATGCCCCGCAGCCGCTCACCGTGGCCGCGCTGTCCGGACGCGCGCATCTGTCCGGCCCGGTGGCCGCGGCGCTGGCATCCTCCGGCGGAATCCTGCTGGATGTCGTCTACCGCCCGTGGCCGACTCAGCTGGCGGCCGCGTGGGCCGCGGTCGGCGCACCCGCACACTCGGGGATGGAGCTTCTGGTGCGCCAAGCCCTGCTGCAGGTGCGGGTCTTCGTGGCGGGGGACGCCGCGATCCCGCTCGCATCGGAGGAGGCGGTGCTCGCCGCGATGCGGGATGCCGTCGTGGGACACTAGGGCAATGCTCCGCGTTCTCACCGCCGGCGAGTCCCACGGTCCCGAACTGATCGCCGTGCTCGACGGGCTGCCGGCCGGCGTGGCGGTCGATATCGACACCATCCGCGCGGATCTCGCCCGCCGCCGACTCGGCTATGGGCGCGGGTCGCGGATGGGCTTCGAGGAGGATGTGGTCACCATCTCCGCGGGTATCCGACACGGCCTGAGCATGGGAAGTCCGATCGCCGTCCGGATCGGCAACACCGAGTGGCCGAAATGGTCCGAGGTGATGAGCGCCGAGCCCACCGAGCTGACGGACAGATCGAGAGGCCGCGGCGCGCCCCTGACCCGGCCGCGTCCCGGACACGCCGACCTCGTCGGGATGCAGAAGTACGGCTTCGACGAGGCGCGCCCGGTGCTCGAGCGCGCCAGCGCCCGCGAGACGGCCGCCCGCGTCGCGCTCGGGGCCATCGCCAAAGCGTTCTTGACGGGGCTCGGCGTGACCACGATCAGCCACACGGTGGCGGTGGGGGAGGCGGAGGTTCCGCCGGATGCCGCGATCCCGCATCCTTCCGACCTGGGCCGGGTGGACGCGGATCCGATGCGCTGTCACCACGCGGAGACCTCGGCACGGATGGTCGCCGAAGTGGATGCCGCCCGCCGCGACGGCGACACCCTCGGCGGCGTCGTCGAGGTCCTTGCCTTCGGGCTCCCGCCAGGATTGGGATCGCACGTGCAGTGGGATCGCCGGCTCGACGGACGCCTGGCCCAAGCGCTGATGAGCATCCAGGCGATCAAGGGCGTGGAAGTGGGGGATGGGTTCGCGTCGGCCCGTCGCCGCGGCTCACGTGCGCACGACGAGCTGGTTCCGACCCCAGCGGGTATCGCGCGCGCCACCGGGCGTGCCGGCGGCACCGAGGGGGGCATGTCCACCGGTGAGGTGCTGCGCGTACGCGCCGCGATGAAGCCGATCGCCACCGTGCCGCGCGCACTGCGGACCGTCGATGTCCGCAGTGGCGAGATGGCGACCGCCCACCATCAGCGCTCCGACGTCTGCGCCGTTCCCGCCGCCGGTGTGGTCGCCGAGGCGATGGTTGCCGTCGTCGTGGCCGACGCGATGCTCGAGAAGTTCGGCGGGGACAGTCTGCCCGAGACCGTGCGCAATCTCCGCGGGTACCTCGAGGCGATCCCCGCCACGGCGCGCACGGCGTCCTCCGAACCGCCCTCATGACAGGGGGCCGCGCGCTGGTCCTCATCGGCCCGATGGGGGCGGGAAAGACCAGCATCGGGAGGCGCGTCGCCCGCATTCTCGATCGCCCCTTCACGGACACCGACCAGATGGTCGCGGCCGAGCACGGCGACATCGACGGGATCTTCGCCGAGTCCGGCGAAGAGTACTTCCGCAGGCTCGAAGCCGCGGCCGTGCGGACCGCGCTGGCAGGCGGGGGAGTGGTCGCTCTCGGCGGCGGGGCGGTTCTCGACCCCGACACCCGCGCTGCGCTCGCGGATCACGACGTGGTGCTGCTGACGCTGACGCCCCAGACAGCCGGGCATCGCATCCGATCCCATGGCAGACCCCTCCTGAACGGCGCGGACCCGGTTGCACGGTGGACCGCTATCTGGCGCGAACGCGAACCCGTATACCGCTCATTGGCGGACCTGGTCCTCGACACATCCGACCGACCGATCGCCCGGATCGCCGACACCATCGCCGAGTGGACCCGCACCCGCCAGGAGACCGCATGAGCACGACCACCACGATCACAGTCGGGGGGGCATCGCCCTATCCCGTGTGCATCGGACCAGGAGCACTGGACCAGCTCGAGGGGCTGCTCCCGCCGACCGCCCGCAAGCTGCTCATCATCCACCCGCCGACCCTCGCAGCGGCAGCGGCCAGGCTGCGGGAGCGCCTCGCCTCGGACCGGGAGGTGCTTCTGGCGGAGATCCCCGACGCCGAGTCCGGCAAGCGGATCGAAGTGGCCTCGTTCTGCTGGCAGGTGCTGGGCCGGTCGGAGTTCTCACGCACCGACGCGATCATCGGCTTCGGCGGCGGCGCTGCGACGGATCTGGCCGGCTTCGTCGCAGCGACCTGGTTGCGCGGGGTGCGAGTCATCCTGATCCCGACGACGGTGCTGGGCATGGTGGACGCCGCGATCGGTGGCAAGACCGCCCTCAACACCGCGGAAGGGAAGAACCTCGTCGGCGTGTTCTGGCCGCCGCAGGCCGTGCTATGCGACCTGGATCTGCTCGGCACCCTGCCCCGCAATGAGGCGATCGCCGGTTTCGCCGAGGTGGTCAAAGCGGGGTTCATCGGGCGACCCGAGATCCTCGACCTGATCGAGGCCGACCCCCAGGCAGCGGTCGACCCCGCATCGTCGGCGTTTCGGCGATGCCTCGAGCTCGCCGTGGAGCTGAAGGCCGAGGTGGTGACCGCCGATATGCGTGAGGACGGCCCCCGCGAGATTCTCAACTACGGCCACACCTTGGGACACGCGATCGAGCACGCCGAGCGCTACCAGTGGCGCCACGGCGCCGCCATCTCCATCGGCATGATGTATGCCGCGGAGCTGTCCCGCCTCGCAGGCCGGCTGCCGGATGCCGCGGTGGAACGTCACCGCCGCATCCTCGAGATGCTCGGGCTGCCCACCCGTTACCGGGTGGGGGCATGGCCCCAGCTGCTGAGCACGATGCACCGGGACAAGAAGAGCCGCGCCGGCATGCTTCGCTTCGTCGTCCTCGATGACGTCGGCAAACCGGCGATCATGCAGGCGCCCGACGAGACGCTGCTGTTCGCGGCCTACCAGGAGGTCTCCGAATGAGCCGTTCCACGCTGCTGCTCGTGAACGGGCCCAATCTGAACCTTCTCGGCGTGCGCGAGCCCGAGATCTACGGCGAGGGCACACTGGCGGACGTGGTCACCGCGGCCGAGAGGGCCGCCGCCGCCCGCGGGTTCGACGTGCGGGCAGTGCAGTCCAATCACGAAGGCGTACTGATCGACGCCATCCACGCGGCACGCGAGGACTGCGTCGGCGTGGTGATCAACGCCGGCGGGCTGACGCACACGTCGGTGATCCTGCGGGATGCCCTGACGGCCGTCGCACTGCCGGTTGCCGAGGTGCACATCTCGGACGTGCACGCCCGCGAGCCGTTCCGGCGGCACTCGTACCTGGCCGACATCGCCGCAGTGCACGTGGCAGGCGAGGGGATCGGTGGGTACGCGCGCGCCGTGGACCTGCTGATCGACGTGATCCGCGGCGCCGGCGCCAGCGCAGGCTAGAATGGCGGGTCGGCCCCCTCAGCGCGAACGAACGGATCTCCTCCCGTCATGGCATCCACAGCAGACATCAAGAATGGCGTCGTCCTGAACATCGACGGGCAGTTGTGGAGCGTCGTGGAGTTCCAGCACGTCAAGCCCGGCAAGGGCGGAGCGTTCGTCCGCACCAAGCTCAAGAACGTGGTCACGGGCAAGGTGGTGGATCGCACCTTCAACGCCGGGGCGAAGGTGGAGGTCGAGAACGTCGACCGCCGCGACTTCACCTACCTGTACGGGGACGGCGACGGCTACGTCTTCATGGACAGCTCCGACTACGACCAGATCACGGTGCCGGCGGCCACGGTGGGGACGGCGCGGAACTTCCTGCTGGAGAACCAGCAGGTCACGATCGCCCTGAACAACGGCAACCCGCTGTACGTGGAACTGCCCGCCTCGGTGGTGCTGGAGATCACCTACACAGAGCCCGGCCTGCAGGGCGACCGCTCCTCCGCGGGCACGAAGCCCGCGACGTTGCAGACGGGCCACGAGATCCAGGTGCCGTTGTTTCTGGAGACCGGCACGAAGGTGAAGGTCGACACGCGCACCGGCGACTACCTCGGTCGCGTCAGCTGACGCGTGAGCGCCCGCAGCAAGGCTCGCAAGCGCGCCCTGGACATGCTCTTCCAGGCCGACGTCCGGGACGCTTCGCCCGCGGACGTACTGGAGGCCGAGGCGACCCGAGCGGCCGCTGAGCCGGCCCGCGAGGCGTCCTGGCTCTACGCCCGCGAGATCGTGGACGGGGTGGTCGCGCACCTGCCGGAGATCGACGCGCAGATCCGCGCCCACGCGCGCGACTGGAAGCTGGAACGGATGCCGGCGGTCGACCGGTCTGTGCTCCGGATCGGGGTATGGGAACTGCTGCACAACCCGGAGGTGCCCGCCGCCGTCGCCATCGACGAGGCCGTGGACCTCGCCAAGCAGTACTCCACGGAAGAGTCCGGCGCTTTCGTGCACGGCGTCCTGGCTCGCATCGCCCGGGACGATTGAGCCATCCGGGCCGGTCGCAGCACCGGGCCTACAATCGAACGGGCGACGGAGGAGGGCGAGTGCGGATCACGGGTTTGGGGCACGCGGGGATGTTCATCGAAACAGCCGGCGGCAGCATCCTGTGCGACCCGGTCGTCAAACCCGCGTTCTACGGGTCATGGTTCGTGTTCCCCGATAATCGGGCGCTCGACTGGGCGAGGTTCGGGGCGGCCGACTACCTCTACATCTCCCACCGTCACCGCGACCATTTCGATCCGTGGCTGTTGCGCACCTACGTGCCGACCGACATCGAGGTGCTGCTGCCGGAGTACCCCACGGATGACCTGGAGCAGGACCTGCGCCGGCTCGGCTACCAGAACATCACCTTCACGCGCGCGGGGGAGGTGGTTCACCGCGGGCGGCTGCGGATCATGATCACACCGCTGCGAGCCCCCTCGGACGGTCCCATCGGTGACTCGAGCCTGTCCGTGGACGACGGCAGCGGCAGCATCCTGAATCAGAACGACTCGCACCCGCTCGATCTGGAGGCGTTGCTCTCCTTCTCCCGGCCGGATGCGTACTTCACGCAGTTCTCGGGTGCGATCTGGTGGCCCATGGCCTACGACCTGCCCCAGGAGGCGAAGCAGAACTTCGCTCACCTCAAGCGCGAGGCGCAGCACCGCCGGGCGATGTTCTACATCGACAAGGTCGACGCGCCGCACGTGTTCCCCATGGCGGGTCCGCCGATGTTCCTGCGCGACGAGCTGTTCCGGTACAACGGGCTCGGAGCGCACGACGACTCGATCTTCACCAACCAGGCCGAATTCCTCGAGCGGATGCGACAGGAGTCCCCGTCGCATCAGGGTCACATGTTCCTGCCGGGAACGGTGGTGGACATCGCCAACGGCGAGGTGACCGTCACCCAATCGCTCTATGACGACGGGGCGATCGAGCGCATCTTCGGCGACCCGTGGTCCTACTTCGCGCAGCAGCGCGACAGCCGACAGGACGAGCTGCGGGCCGAGGAGGTGACCCGGGAGCCCGTGATGGCACCCGCCGACATGCTTGCGGCACTGCGGGAGTGGTGGGAGCCGCTGCTGCGCCGGGCCCGCACCATCCGGGACGGCGTCGGCGGACCGGTGCGCATGACGATCGGAGACCTCGACCTGCTGATCGACTTCCCGCGCGCGAAGGTCCGAGAATACGCGGGGGAGCAGACGCAGTACTGGTTCGAGCTCCCGCCGGACCTGGTGTCGACGAACATCGCGGAGCACGAGATCGACTGGTCCAACTCGATCTTCCTCTCGCTGCAGTTCACCGCCGGGCGGGTGGGCAAGTTCAATGAGTTCATCTACACGTTCTTCAAATGCCTCTCCCGGGACCGGATCGAATATGTCGAGAACTGGTACGCGGAGCAGACCGACGCCAGCGAAGACGCCCGAATCGGAGAATGGACGCTGCAGCGCCGATGTCCCCACCTGCGCGCCGATCTCACCAAGACCGGCCGGATCGAGGATGGCGTGCTCACCTGCTCGCTTCACGACTGGCGGTGGGACCTCGCAACCGGGCGCTGCCTGACCAGTCTGGGGCATCCGATCCGGGCGGCGCACACACCCGCGTAGACTGAGCCAGCAGCATCCTTTAACCCCGTCCTGTGAGGCGGAGAAGGGGGCGGACTGATGAGCGCGCGTACCGTGCTTCACGACGCCGACATCGCGCGGGCGCTGACCCGGATCGCGCATGAGATCCTCGAGTCCAACCGCGGCGCGGACGGCCTTGTCCTGCTGGGAATCCCCACCCGCGGGGAGCCGCTCGCCCACCGACTCGCCGACGCGATCTCCGCGTTCGCTCATGTCCAGGTGCCGGTGGGATCACTGGACATCACCCTCTACCGGGACGACCTGCGACGTCATCCGACCCGGGCCACGGGCCCGACCCGGATTCCCGGGGAGCATGTCGACGGGCGGACCGTGGTCCTGGTGGACGATGTCCTGTTCTCGGGCCGCAGCGTGCGCGCCGCGCTCGACGCGATCCAGGACGTCGGGCGCCCCGCCGCCGTGCGCCTGGCCGTGCTGATCGATCGCGGCCACCGACAGCTCCCCATCCGGCCTGACTTCGTCGGCAAGAACCTGCCGAGCGCCCGTGAGGAACGCGTCAATGTCCGGCTCCGGGAGACCGACGGGGTCGACGAGGTGGTGATCGCCTCGTGAGACATCTGCTGGAGACCCGAGGGATGACCCGAGAGCAGGCGGTGCGGATCCTCGACGTGGCCGAGGACATGGCCGACACCCAGTCGCGTCACGGCACGAAGCTGCCGACTCTGCGGGGTCGGACCGTGGTGAATCTGTTCTTCGAGGACTCGACGCGCACCCGGATCTCCTTCGAGGCGGCGGCCAAGCGCCTGAGCGCCGACGTGATCACCTTCGCGGCGCGGGGTTCGTCGGTCTCCAAGGGCGAGTCGCTGCAGGACACCGCACAGACGCTGCAGGCCATGGGGGCCGACGCCGTCGTGATCCGCCATCCGGCGTCCGGCGCCCCCCGGACCCTCGCCTCTAGTGGCTGGGTCACCGCCTCCGTCGTCAACGCCGGAGACGGCACCCACGAGCATCCGACCCAGGCACTGCTGGATGCGTTCACGATCCGCAGGCGCCGCCACGGCGACGACAGCCGCGGCCGCGCACTGGACGGGATTCGGGTGCTGATCGTCGGCGACATCCTGCACTCCCGGGTCGCCCGATCCAACCTGTGGTTGCTGGACACCCTGGGCGCCGAAGTCACCCTCGTCGGGCCACCCACCCTGATGCCCTCCGACATGTCCGCGTGGCCGGCGTCGGTCGGATACGACCTGGATGCGGCGATCGCCGACGGACCCGACGCCGTGATGATGCTCCGGGTGCAGCGGGAACGCATGAACGAGGCGTACTTCCCGTCGGAACGGGATTACCACCGGTCGTGGGGGCTGGACGCCGCGCGAGTAGGCGCCCTGCCGCCGGGTAGCATGGTGATGCACCCGGGACCAATGAACCGCGGGCTGGAGATCTCGGCGGCGGCCGCGGACTCGCCCCGGTCCACGGTGCTTGAGCAGGTCGCCAACGGCGTCTGGACGCGGATGGCCGTGCTGTACCTGCTGCTGACCGGTGATCAGGGAGAGGACGGCTGGTGAGCGAGGCCATCCTGATCCGCGGCGCGGACGTGGAAGGCGCCGGCAGGACGGAGCTCCTCCTGGTCGACGGCGTGATCGCCGAGACGGGTGTCGGACTGAGTAGAGCCGGAGCCACCGTCGTGGACGCTGACGGCATGGTGGCGCTGCCGGGGCTCGTCGACCTCCACGTGCACCTGCGTGAGCCCGGTTTCGAATCGGCCGAGACGGTGGACAGCGGCTCGCGGGCCGGATCAGCCGGAGGGTTCACGGCGCTGTTCGCGATGCCCAACACCGCACCCCCGGCGGACACCGCCGGGGCCGTGGAGCAGCAACTCGCGCTTGGAGAACGCACCCGGCGCGTGCAGGTGCAGCCCATCGGCGCGGTCACCGTGGGCCGGGAAGGAACCCACCTCGCGGATTTGGGGGCGATGGCCCACTCCCGCGCATGTGTGCGGCTTTTCAGCGACGATGGCGCCTGCGTAGCCGATCCGGTGATCATGCGCCGCGCCCTCGAGTATGTGAAGGCGTTCGGGGGAGCCATCGCGCAGCACGCGGAGGATCCGCGGCTCACGAAAGGCGCACAGGTGAACGAGGGAACCCTGTCGGCGGAACTGGGCCTGGGCGGCTGGCCGGCGGTCGCCGAGGAGTCGATCATCGCACGGGACGTGTTGCTGACCGAGCACGTCGGCTCCCGGCTCCACGTCTGCCACGTCTCCACGGCCGGATCCGTGGAGCTGCTCCGCTGGGCCAAGCGGCGCGGGGTGGCCGTGACCGCCGAGGTGACCCCGCATCATCTGATGCTGACCGAGCAGGAGGTGCGCGGCTACGACCCGCGCTACAAGGTGAACCCGCCGCTGCGACGCGACGAAGACGTTGCCGCTCTGCGCGAAGCACTCGCCGACGGAACCATCGACGCGGTCGCCACGGACCACGCTCCCCACCCGGACGAATCGAAGAACTGCGAATGGGACCGGGCCGCGCCCGGCATGGTCGGCCTCGAGGTCGCACTGCGGGTCGTGCAGGCGACCATGGTCGACACGGGGATGCTGGACTGGCGGGGCGTCGCCCGCGTGATGAGTCGCAACCCCGCACGGATCGGCCGGCTCATGGGTCAGGGCCGCAGGATCGCCCCCGGCGAACCGGCGAATCTGGTCCTGCACGATCAGGCTGCCACGAGCGTCCCGGTGACCGCCGCGGACCTGCGCGGGCTCAGCGGCAACTCGCCGTATCTGGGCCGGCCGCTTCCGGGGCGGACGCGATGGACGTTCTACCGCGGGCGCGTGACCCTGCGGGACGGGGACGTTGTCGAGACCGAGGAGGTGCGCCCATGACGCGTGAGGCGGCGTCGCTGGTGATGATCGCGGCGGCCGTGGTCGCGGTGGGACTGATGGCGTGGGGCTGGATGCGGCGCCGGCGGCGGGATTCCGCTCTGGTCGCCCCCGTGGGTGAGCCGCCTGAGGGCAGTCGGGTACTCGCCGCCTTCGACGCGCTCTACGTCGCGACCACCGACCATGGCGCGGCCCTGGAACGGCTGGCCGTGCGCGGACTGGCCTTCCGCTCCCGGGCGCGGATCACCGTCACCGAGTCGGGCGTGGCCTTGGACATGCCGCGATTGCCGCGCGTGTTCATCCCAGCGGACACGATCGCCGGCGTGGATCTGGCGACCGTGACCATCGACCGTGTCGTCGAGCGCGACGGGTTGACGCGGTTGAGTTGGTGGATCGAGCCCGGCCGCGCCGTCGATTCCTACATCCGGCCGATGGATGCGTCCGCGCGTTCCCTAGCCGCGGCGATCGAGCCGTTGTGCGTGGCCGCACGCACGGAGACGAACGCGTGACCGCCGTCGGCCGGGAGCGGGCCGTGCTGGTTCTCGAGGACGGATCCCGCTACGAGGGGCAGGCATACGGCGCGGTCGGCGTGACCGTCGGGGAGGTGGTCTTCGCCACCGGCATGACGGGATACCAGGAGACCCTCACCGATCCCTCCTACGCCGGCCAGATTGTCGTCCAGACCGCGCCGCACATCGGCAACACCGGCATGAACGACGAGGATCCCGAGTCCCGCCGGATCTGGGTCGCCGGTTACGCCGTGCGCGATCCCGCCCGGCTCGCCTCCAACTGGCGGGCCCAGCGCTCCCTGGATGACGCGCTCGTGGCGGACGGGGTCGTCGGCATCAGTGGGATCGACACCCGCGCGGTCACCCGCCGCATCCGCTCCGAGGGTGCCCTGCGAGGCGGCATCTTCTCCGGCGACGCGGCGGCGCAGGATGCTGAGCACCAGGTGCGCCGCATCCGGGAAGCGCCCCCAATGAGCGGCCAGAACCTCTCCTCATCGGTGTCGGTCTCCCGGCCCGAGACCACCATGGCCGTCGGGACCGAGCTGGGGGCGCTGGCCGTGCTCGATCTCGGCGTGAAGCGATCCACGATCGCGAATCTCGCCGCCCGGGGCTTCGAGGTGCACGTGCTTCCGCAGGACACGTCGTTCGAGGATCTGCTCCATCTCGACCCGGTGGCGGTGTTCTACTCGAACGGCCCCGGAGATCCCGCGGCATCGGATGATCACGTGGAACTTCTCCGCCGCGTGCTGGCGGCACGCATCCCGTTCTTCGGCATCTGCTTCGGAAATCAGCTCCTGGGGCGGGCGCTCGGGTTCGGAACCTACAAGCTCCCCTTCGGGCACCGGGGCATCAACCAGCCGGTGCTCGACGTCGCCACGGGCAGGGTCGAGATCACCTCCCACAACCACGGGTTCGCCGTGGACGCTCCCCGTCACGGCGTCGTGGAGAGCCCCGCCGGTTTCGGACGCGTCCAGGTGAGCCATCTCGACCTCAATGACGACGTCGTCGAGGGACTGCGGGCGCTGGATCTTCCCGCCTTCAGCGTGCAGTACCACCCCGAGGCTGCCGCCGGTCCCCATGACGGGAACCACCTGTTCGACAGATTCCGTGACATGGTTCGTGCTGAGCAGGCGCGGAAGGGACAGCATGCCCAAGCGTGACGACATCCGGTCGGTGCTCGTGATCGGCTCCGGCCCGATCGTGATCGGCCAGGCGTGCGAGTTCGACTACTCCGGAACCCAGGCGTGCCGGGTGCTGCGGGAGGAGGGCGTGCGCGTCATCCTCGTCAACTCCAACCCGGCCACGATCATGACCGATCCGGACTTCGCGGACGCGACGTACATCGAACCCATCACCCCGGATGTCATCGAGACGATCATCGCCAAGGAACGACCCGACGCCATCCTCCCGACGCTGGGCGGCCAGACCGCGTTGAATGCCGCCATGGCACTGCATGAGCGCGGCACGCTGGAACGGTTCGGCGTCGAATTGATCGGGGCGCGGGTGGAAGCCATCCGCAAGGGCGAGGACCGTCAGGTCTTCAAGGACCTGGTTGTCGCCGCCGGCGCCGAAGTCGCCCGCAGCCGCATCGCGCACTCCCTCGAGGACGCCCTGTCCGCCGCATCCGAGTTCGGCTACCCCCTGGTGGTGCGCCCCAGCTTCACGATGGGTGGTCTCGGCTCGGGGATCGCCTACGACCAGGACGACCTGCTCCGGATCGCGGGCGCGGGCCTCCACGACTCGCCCACCCACGAGGTGCTGCTGGAGGAATCCATCCTGGGGTGGAAGGAGTACGAACTCGAGCTGATGCGGGACACCGCCGACAACACCGTCGTGGTGTGCTCGATCGAGAATGTCGATCCGGTCGGTGTGCACACCGGTGATTCGATCACCGTCGCACCCGCGATGACGCTCACCGACCGCGAATATCAGCGGATGCGCGACATCGCGATCGACATCATCCGGGCCGTCGGCGTGGACACGGGGGGATGCAACATCCAGTTCGCCGTCGATCCGGCCACCGGCAGGATCATCGTCATCGAGATGAACCCCCGCGTGTCGCGGTCCTCCGCACTCGCGTCCAAGGCCACCGGCTTCCCGATCGCGAAGATCGCCGCGAAGCTCGCCATCGGTTACCGTCTGGACGAGATACCCAACGACATCACCCGCGTGACACCCGCCAGTTTCGAGCCGACGCTCGATTACGTGGTCGTGAAGGTCCCCCGGTTCAACTTCGAGAAGTTCCCCGCCGCCGACGCCACACTGACCACCACCATGAAATCCGTCGGGGAGGCGATGGCCATCGGACGGAATTTCACCACGGCGCTCCAGAAGGCCCTGCGGTCGCTGGAACGGCGCGGCTCTGCCTTCCACTGGGACCATCAGCATCGCACCGTGGAGGAGCTACTCGGTCAGGCGAGCATCCCGACGGACGGCCGCATCGTGACGGTGCAGCAGGCCCTGCGCGGGGGGGCGAGCATCGACGAGGTCCACGACGCCACGGGAATCGACCCCTGGTTCCTCGACCAGATCGCACTGATCAACGAGGTCGCGGCGGACGTGTCCGCGCGGGGTCTCGACGAGGACTCGCTCATCAGCGCCAAGCGGCACGGCTTCAGTGACGCGCAACTGGCTGCACTGAGCGGCAAGACCGAATCGGATGTGCGAGAACTGCGGCACGCGCTGGGCGTGCGACCGGTGTACAAGACCGTCGACACGTGCGCGGGGGAGTTCCCCGCCCTCACGCCCTACCACTACTCCAGCTACGACCAGGAGAGCGAGGTGGCCCCGTCCGAGCGGCGCAAGGTCGTCATCATCGGTTCCGGCCCGAACCGGATCGGGCAGGGCGTCGAGTTCGACTACTCCTGCGTGCACGCCTCGTTCGCGCTCGCGGCCGCCGGCTACGAGACCGTGATGATCAACTGCAACCCGGAGACGGTCTCCACCGACTACGACACGAGCGACAGACTGTATTTCGAGCCGCTCACCCTGGAGGACGTGCTGGAGGTGCTGGACGCCGAATCGGCCTCCGGCACCCTCGTCGGAGTGGTGTGCCAACTCGGAGGTCAGACTCCGCTCGGGCTCGCGCACGGCCTGGAGGCCGCGGGATTCCGCGTGCTCGGCACCAGTCCCGCCGCGATCGACCTCGCCGAGGAGCGGGAGCTGTTCTCCCGCGTGCTCGACCGTGCCGGACTGGTCGCCCCGCGCCATGGCACCGCGGTCGATCTCGACGGGTCGCTCGATATCGCGGGCCGGATCGGCTACCCGGTTCTTGTGCGTCCCAGCTTCGTGCTCGGCGGGCGTGGGATGGAGATCGTGTACGACGATGCGAGCCTGCGTGACTACTTCGCGCGCATCGCGGGCGAAGGCATTGTTGGCGACGGGCGCCCGCTGCTGGTGGACCACTTCCTCGACGACGCGATAGAGATCGACGTGGACGCGCTGTACGACGGCGAGCGCCTGTACGTGGGAGGGGTGATGGAGCACCTGGAGGAAGCCGGGATCCATTCGGGCGACTCCAGCTGTTCGCTCCCGCCGATGTCACTGGGCCGCAGCGACATCGACCGGGTTCGGCGTGCCACCGAGTCCATCGCGGCGGGCGTCGGCGTGTGCGGACTGCTCAATGTGCAGTTCGCGATCAGCGCCGGCGTGCTCTACGTGATCGAGGCGAATCCGCGCGCGAGCCGCACCGTGCCGTTCGTGTCGAAAGCCCTGGGCATCCCGCTGGCCAAAGCCGCCAGCCGGATCATGGTCGGCGACACGATCGCCGACCTGATCGAGGAAGGACTGCTGCCGGCCACCGACGGCGCTCACGTGCCGTTGGACTCCCCGGTGGCGGTGAAGGAGGCGGTGCTGCCGTTCAAACGATTCCGCACCGCGCAAGGTCGCATTGTGGACTCGGTGCTCGGGCCGGAGATGCGCTCCACGGGCGAAGTGATGGGGATTGACCGCGACTTCCCGACCGCGTTCGCCAAGAGCCAGGAGGCCGCCTACGGAGGCATGCCGCAGCACGGAACCGTGTTCATCTCGGTGGCCGACTCCGACAAGCGCGCCGTCATCCTGCCCGCGCACCGCCTCCACGAGCTGGGCTTCGACCTGCTGGCGACCGAGGGCACCGCCGAGGTCCTGGCGCGCAACGGCATCGCGGTCGAGGTGGTCCGCAAGTACTCCGACACGGACGACGGCGACGGCCCCACGATCGTGGACCTCATCAACGACGGCGCGGTGGACATGATCGTGAACACTCCCAGCGGAGGAATGGCGCGGGCCGACGGCTACGAGATCCGGGCGGCGGCCGTGGCCGCCGATAAGGCCCTTCTCACCACCGTCGCAGTCCTCGGTGCAGCAGTCGCTGCCCTGCCGGTGCTGCGGAACGGGTTCCGAGTTCGCAGCCTCCAGGAGTACGCCGCCGACCGTCGGGCACGACAGTGAGCGACACGTTCGCGCTCCGGATGCAAGCGGCGCTGACCGAGTACGGACCGCTGTGCGTGGGGGTGGATCCGCACGACGAGATCCTGCGCGAGTGGGATCTTCCCGTCTCCGCGGACGGTGCCCGCGAGCTCGGCATGCGCGCCATCGATGCGGCGACGGGGACTGTCGGGTTCGTGAAGATCCAGGCGTCGTTCTTCGAACGCTTCGGAGCGGCGGGATTCACGGCGCTGGAACGGCTCCTGGCGGCCTCCCGGGCAGCGGGCCTGGTGACGATCGCCGACGTGAAGCGCGGGGACATCGGATCGACGATGAGCGCGTATGCCGCCGCCTGGCTCGGGGTGGGAGCTCCCCTGGAAGCGGACGCAATAACCGTTCACCCGTACCTGGGCGTCGGGACGCTGCACGAGACGTTCCGGGTCGCCCGCGACGCAGGCAAGGGCGTGTTCGTGCTCGCCGCGACCAGCAATCCGGAGGCGCGGGCACTGCAGGGGGCGGCACTGGAGGGAGGGACGGTGGCCGCCGCCGTGGCGCGGCAGACCGCTGAGTTCGCGGCATCCGAGGGACAGTCCGCGCCGTGGAGCGCCGTCGGCCTTGTGATCGGCGCGACCGTGGATCTCACCGAACGCGGGCTCGACGGCGTCGCGGCCCTGCCGCTGCCGATTCTCGCGCCCGGCTTCGGGCGCCAGGGGGCCGCTCCCGCAGACCTGCCGCGACGATTCGGCGACGCGCGTCACCGCGTCATCGCCAACGAGTCGCGGAGCATCCTGGCCACGGCACCGGCGGGCCTGCGGGCCGCGGTGCGGGCGCGTGCACACACGTATCTCGAGATCCTCGATGAGTGACCGCCGCCGGCCGCCGGAGGTGGACCGGGCTGCTGCCGCCGCCCGCGCCGTCGCCGCCCGTCGCGCGCGCGCCGCTCTCAAACGCGACCTCGCCACCCGGGTGGTCAGCCCGCAGGAGGTGCTCCGGCAGGCGACAGCCGATCCGTCCTCGCCCGCCGGGTCGATGCGGATCGCGGACTTCCTCACCGCTCTGCCAGCCGTGGGCCCCGCGAAACGTGACCGTGCGCTGGCGGATCTTCGGATCGCACCCGTGAAACGGCTAGCCGGGCTCGGCCCGCGCCAGCGGGAAGCACTGACCGCTTGGCTGGAGCAACGGTTCCCCGAACCGCGTCCCCGCCCGCACCGCAGCCGGCTGGTGGTCCTGGCCGGACCCACCGCGGTCGGCAAGGGGACGGTGGCGGCGGCGATCGCCCGCCGCCACCCCGAGATCATGCTCTCGATATCCGCCACCACTCGGCCACCCCGCCCGGGCGAGGTCGACGGAGTCCACTACTACTTCGTCGGCGACGATGAATTCGACCGCATGATCGCATCCGGCGCGCTCCTGGAGCACGCCACGGTGCACAACCGGTTCCGCTACGGGACGCCGCGCGAGCCGATCGAGCAGGCTCTCGCCGCCGGCCGCACGGTGCTGCTGGAGATCGATCTGCAGGGCGCGCGCCAGGTGCGGGCCGCGGCGCCCGACGCGGCGCTGGTCTTCCTGCTTCCGCCATCCTGGGACGACCTCGTCCGTCGTCTCGTGGGGCGCGGGACAGAGGACGCCGCGGAAAGGGCTCGGCGCCTGCGCACCGCGCGGCGGGAATTGGCGGCGCAGGGGGAGTTCGATTTTCGTGTGGTGAACGCGGACGTCGAGCGCGCCGCGCACGAGGTCGTACAATTAGCGGAGCTTTCCACCCGGGAATAACGACCCGGAAGGATTCCCGTTCTCGCCGTCAGGAGGCAGCGCATGGTCGCGAACACCCAGGGCATCATTGATCCCCCCATCGACAGCCTGCTCGAGAAGGTTGATTCCAAGTACCAGTTGGTGATCTACGCCGCGCGGCGGGCTCGCCAGATCAACGACTACTACTCGGACCTGCAGGAGGGCAACCTGTTCGACAACGTCGGTCCGCTGGTCGATTCCACCATCGAGGACAAGCCGCTGTCGATCGCGCTGCGCGAGATCGACGAGTCGAAGCTGCGCCTTCGCCCCGCGGAGTGACGACCACCGTCGCGGCCGCGGATGGCGCGCGACCCGATGGCGGCGCAGCCGCCCGACCTGGAGCAACGATGCCACAGTTGCGGCTGTTCACGTCGGAATCCGTCACCGAGGGGCACCCCGACAAGATCTGCGACCAGATCTCCGACAGCATCCTCGACGCCATCCTGGCGGCGGACCCCGCCGGTCGCGTCGCGGTGGAGACCCTCGTGACGACCGGGCTCGTCCATGTGGCAGGGGAGGTGTCCACAAGCGCATACGTGGAGATCCCCGCCATCGTCCGCCAGGTGGTAACCGGCATCGGCTACACGTCCAGCGACACCGGGTTCGACGGCGAATCGTGCGGTGTGAGCGTGTCGATCGGCGCCCAGTCTCCCGACATCGCGGCCGGTGTGGACAAGGCGTTCGAGCATCGAGAAGCCGACTCCGTGGATCCCCACGACGAGCAGGGAGCCGGCGATCAGGGAATCATGTTCGGTTTCGCGACCCGCGAGACTCCCGAGCTCATGCCCATGGCTGCGTGGACCGCGCATCGGATGGCCGAGCGGCTCAGCCAGGTGCGCCGCTCGGGCAAACTGCCATTCCTGCGTCCGGACGGCAAGACCCAGGTCACGCTTGGCTATGAAGGACACCGTCCCGTCAGCGTCGACGCCGTCGTGCTGTCCACGCAGCATGACCCGGACATCAGCCTGGGCGAGTTGCGAGAGATCGTCCGGGCGGAGGTGATCGACCCGGTCCTCGAGTCCACGGGGCTCGACCTGCCTGATGTCAAGTACTTCATCAACCCGGCGGGACCCTTCGTCATCGGCGGCCCGAAGGGGGACGCCGGGCTGACGGGTCGGAAGATCATCATCGACACGTACGGCGGTGCCGCGCGCCACGGCGGCGGCGCCTTCTCCGGCAAAGACCCGTCGAAGGTGGACCGATCGGCGGCCTACGCGATGCGGTGGGTGGCCAAGAACGCGGTCGCGGCCGGACTGGCGGAGCGCCTTGAGGTCCAGGTGGCCTACGCCATCGGGAAAGCCCATCCCGTGGGTCTCTACGTGGAGACCTTCGGAACCGGGCGCGTCTCCGACGACGTCATCATCGGAGCGATCCGGGACGTGTTCGATCTGCGTCCGCGCGCCATCATCGCGGATCTGAACCTGCTGCGACCGATCTACGCCCAGACCGCCACCTTCGGGCACTTCGGCCGGGAGCTGCCGGACTTCACCTGGGAGCGTACCGACCGCGCCGAGGCTCTGCGGGCGGCAGCGGGCCTCTGAGCGACCTCGAGCGCACGGCCGTGGACGCCGCACCTGCGCCTCGCCGACGGGCCCGGGTGCTGTTGGACTCGCCGTTGCCGCAGTTGGACAGGTTGTTCGACTACGAGGTCAGCGCCTCATGGGCGCACCTGGTCCGACCAGGAGTGCGCGTGCGCGTGCCGTTGCGATCGGGGGCACGCATGGTCGAGGGATACGTGGTGGATGTGGTCGATGACGACGGCGATCGCGCGCTGTCCCCGATCGACCAGGTGGTGGGCACTCTCGCCGTGATGCCGGACGGGCTGTACCAGCTCGCGCGGCGCGCAGCCGACCGTGCCGCCGGCTCGGCCGCCGACATCCTGCGACTGGCCATCCCGCGACGGATGGTGCGTGCGGAGAAGTCCTTTCTGGCCTCACCGCCACCGGACACGCCGGTGCCGTCCCCCGAGGCACTGGCCTGGGCCCGCCGGGTGCTGCACCCGGTTCCCGCGTTCGACGAGCTCAGCGCCGGCGCACGGCTGGCATGGCACGCGACGCCCCGCCTGGTCGATCTCGCCCCCGGAGGCACCGTGATGACCTGGGCCGTCACCTTCGCTGCGCTGGCCCTGCAGACCCTCGCCCGGGGGCGCAGCGCCATCCTCATCGTCCCCGACCATCGTGACGAGGATCAGCTGCTCGCCGCACTGCGCGATCGTGTCCCCGACGGCGCCGTGGTTCGGGACGACGCCCGGCGAACCCCCGCCGAACGCTACACGGGCTATCTCCGGGTGCTGGCGGAGGAGCCGTGCATCGTCATCGGCAACCGGTCCGCCGTGTACTCGCCCGCGCATCGCACGGGCCTGCTGGCACTATGGGATGACGGCGACCCGCTGCTGTCCGAACCCCGCAGCCCGGGCGTGCACGCGCGGGACGCGGCGCTCCTGCGTCAGGAGATGGAGGGCACGACGCTTGTGATCGCCGGTCACACCCGCACCCCAGACGTCGAGCGCCTGGTCGGCATCGGATGGCTGCGGGAGGCGACACCGGCGCGCCGGATCGCACCGCGCGTCATCCTGACGCCTCCGGCCGAGAGCGAGGGTGCGGCGCGGATCCCCTCCTCCGCATACCGCGCGGCACGGGACGGTCTCGAACGAGGCCCGGTGCTCGTCCAGGTGGCGCGGCCGGGGTACGCGCCAGCGCTCGTCTGCGCGTCCTGCCGGGCACCGGCGCGGTGCCCGGCGTGCGGCGGTCCGCTGCGCATCCCCGCGCGCGGCGCATCGCCGCGATGCGGGTGGTGCGGCGCGGCCGCAGCCACCTGGACGTGTCCGGAGTGCGAAGGTCGCAGCATCCGTCCCGTGTCGGCCGGCAGTGAGCGCACCGCCGATGAGCTCGGACGGGCCTTCCCCGGGGTCCGTGTGGTGGTCTCGGATGCTGCGCACGCCGTGACCACGGTGGATGCGCGCCCGGCGCTCGTCGTGGCCACACGGGGAGCCGAACCCCTCGCCGTCGGCGGATATCGCGCCGTGCTGCTGCTGGACGGCGAACGGATGCTGCTGGCCGACGGACCCCAGACGGCGCAGTCATGCCTGCGGTGGTGGTCCAATGCGGCCGCACTCGCCGCGGAGGGAGCCCCCGTCCACCTCGTGGGCGTGCGCGGTCCGGTGGCCCGCGCTCTGGCGACGTGGACCGCCCCTGAGTACGCGCGCCGCGATCTCGCCGAACGCGTCGCCCTCCGGTTGCCGCCGGCTGTGCGCATGGCCTCGATCGACGGGACGCCGGAGATGGTGGACCGCGCCCTGCGCCGCCTGCACGAGGAGGTGCCTCACCTGGGGCCAGAGGCCGTCCTGGGCCCGATCCCGGCACCGAGCGGGGACGGGCGCGCCCGCGCCCTGGTGCGCTTCGAATATGCACTCGGCCCGGCGGTCACGGGGTCGCTGCGAGCCAGCGTCGTGGTCGCCGCCCTGCGATCCCGGCCGCGCGGACCCACGGCGGCGCGCACTACACTCACTGTGCGGGTCGATGTGGCCGACCCCGAGTTATGAGCCGCCGATCCGGGGGACATCCCATGCGCCTGGTCTTCGCCGGCACACCGGCGGCGGCCGTGCCCTCGCTTGAACGGCTGGAGTCGGCGCATGAGGTCGCGCTGGTGATCACCCGGCCGGACGCCCCGCACGGTCGGCGGCGCATCCCCACCCCCTCGCCGGTGGCGCGCCGAGCCCGTGACCTCGGGCTGCCCGTCCTTCCCGCGGCCCGGCTGGATGAGGACGCCGCGGCGGTGATCGCGGGGGAGCGGCCGGACCTGGGCGTGGTGGTGGCCTACGGCGGACTCGTGCCGTCCCCGCTCCTGCACGTCCCGCCTCACGGTTGGATCAATCTCCACTTCTCACTGCTGCCGCGCTGGCGCGGAGCCGCGCCCGTTCAGCACGCGATCATCGCCGGCGACACGGTCACGGGCGCCAGCGTGTTCCGACTCGTCTCTGAACTCGACGCCGGCGACGTGTACGCCACCGTGCGCCGGCCCATCCCCGCCGACGCGACCGCCGGTGACGTGCTTGCGGACCTGTCCACGGCTGGCGCGGATCTGCTCGCGCGGGTGGTGGACGCGATCGCGGACGGAACGGCCCGGGCCGCGCCGCAGTCGGGTGAGATCACCTGGGCGCCGAAGCTGACACTGGACGATGCCCGCATCCGATGGGACCATGATGCCCCTGCGGTCCTGGCGCGGATCCGCGGCGTCACCCCGGAACCGGGCGCATTCACGACCGTGGTCGGCACGCGCCTGAAGGTGCTGCAGGCGCGGCCTTCCGAGGCCGAACCGCTGCCGCCCGGCCACCTCGCCCCCTCCGACAAGGGGGTCCTGGCCGGGACCGGCACCGCCCCCGTGCTGCTTCAGCGCGTCCAGCCCGCCGGTCGGGGTGTGATGAGCGCGTCCGACTGGTTGCGCGGGATCCGGACGGCGACGCCGCTGGTGGCCGTGTGACGGCCTCGCCCGCTCGCCGCGTCGCTTACCACGTGATCCGTGAGGTACAGGCCTCGGACGCGTACGCGAACCTCCTGCTTCCGTCTGCCATCACGCGGGCCGGGCTCGACGCGCGCGAGGCCGGCCTGGCCACGGAACTTACCTATGGCACACTGCGCCGCCGCGGAACCTATGACGCGATCATCGCTTCGGCCGCAGCGCGTCCT
This sequence comes from uncultured Actinomycetota bacterium, assembly GCA_963696115.1. Classification (GTDB taxonomy): domain Bacteria; phylum Actinomycetota; class Actinomycetes; order Actinomycetales; family Microbacteriaceae; genus Microbacterium. The sequence goes on from CAVOIT010000004.1 coordinate 31,349, forward strand.
CTGGCCCGGATCGATCCGCCGGTGCTCGACGCGCTCCGGCTCGGCGTGCATCAGCTGATGAGCACGCGGGTCGCCTCCCATGCGGCCGTCCACGAGACGGTCGATCTGGTGCGGGCGAGCGCCGGCGACAGCGCAACCGGATTCGCGAACGCCGTACTGCGGCGGATCGCACGCGAGACTCCGGGTGACTGGATGACGCGGATCATGGACGCGGCCCGTTCACCGGACGAACGCGAATCGTTGCGGACGGGTCATCCGGTCTGGATCCTGCGCGCGTTCCGGCGCGCTCTGGCCGCGGAGAACCGTGCCGAGGAGTTGCCCGCGCTGCTCGAGGCGGACAACGCCTCGCCGACGGTCACCCTGACGGCCCTCCCTGGACTGAGCGAGGGGGCGGGCCTCGAACCGACCCCGCTGTCGCCGATCGGTTACCGGTGGCCAGGCTCGGACCCGACGGCCGTGGTCGGTGACTCATCGGGATCGCTCCGGGTGCAGGACGAAGGATCGCAACTGGCCGCCCTCGCATTGTCGCGCGCGCGTCCGGTACAGGCGGGGGAGCGATGGCTCGACCTGTGCGCCGGACCCGGCGGGAAAACCGCCGTGCTCGCGGCGGAGGCCTGGACTCATGGCGCCACCCTCAGCGCGAACGAGCCGGTCCCCGTGCGGGCGCGACTGGTCCGGGAGGCCGTATCGGCGACGCTCGCCCACGTGGACGTCACGGAACAGGACGGCGTGCTGCGGGCCCACTCAGCACCCGCGACGTACGACCGCATCCTCGTGGACGCGCCGTGTACGGGTCTGGGTGCCCTGCGTCGGCGCCCGGAGGCCCGATGGCGCAAGTCGCCCGCGGACGTTCCGGAGCTCGCCCGTCTGCAGCACTCCCTGCTGGCGGCGGCCGTGGCAGCCTTGGCGCCGCGCGGCATCCTCGCCTACGTCACGTGCTCCCCGCATCTGGCGGAGACCGCGGACGTGGTGCGCGCCGTCCGCGCCCAGTACGGGGACGCGCTGGACGAGCTCGACACGCGCGCCGTGCTGCAGCGGATTGCCCGCCGTCCGCTGGACCTGGCCGCCCCGATGGACGGATCGGGGCGAGCCCAATTGTGGCCGCACCGCCATGGCACCGATGCGATGTCCATCACCTTGCTGCAGCGGCGGGGATAATGATCCGATGCGTCACGAGCCCCGCATCCATCCGTCGATTCTGGCTGCGGACTTCGCCAACGTGCAGCGCGAACTCGCCAGGATAGCGACCGCGGACAGCGTCCATGTCGATGTGATGGACAACCATTTCGTGCCCAACCTCACGTTCGGGCCGCAGATGGTCCGCCGCATCCAGGAGACCAGCCCCGTTCCGTTGGACGTGCATTTGATGATCGAGCATCCCGACCGCTGGGCTCCCGGCTATGCGGATTTGGGAGCCGCATCGGTCACCTTCCATCTCGAGGCGTGCCGCGACCCCGGGGCGCTGGCGGCGGAGTTGCGAGCGCGGGGGGCGAAGGCCGGCGTGGCCATCAAGCCCGGAACCGGTCCCGAACCGGTCCTCGCGATCCTGGACCGGATCGACCAGGTGCTCGTGATGACCGTCGAACCGGGCTTCGGGGGCCAAGCCTTCCGAGCGGACACCATGCCGAAGCTGCGCCGGATCGCCGAGGCGGTGCGTGCGCGCGCTCCCGAGGTGCGCCTGCAGGTGGACGGCGGGATCACGGAGGAGACGATCCTGCACGCCGCCCGCGCCGGAGCCGACACCTTTGTCGCCGGATCCGCCGTGTTCGGCACCCCTGACCCCGCCGCGGCGATCCGGACGCTGCGGGAGCGCGCGCGTTCGGTGACCTTCCCCTGACGACGACGCCGCGCCCGTTCGGTAGCCTTGCGGGGTGAAGAGCTTCGAGGCGCTGTTCGGCGAACTCGCGGTCAAGGCCAGCGCCCGGCCTGCCGGATCCGCCACGGTGGCCGAGCTGGACGCCGGCGTGCATGCCATCGGCAAGAAGATCGTCGAGGAGGCCGCGGAGGTGTGGATGGCCGCGGAACACGAGTCCGACGACGCCACCGCCGCGGAGATCTCGCAGCTGCTCTACCACCTGCAGGTTCTCATGCTCGCCCGGGGCCTGACCCTCGACGACGTCTACCGACATCTGTGAGCCGGAACCCGCTCCCGCCGCCTCCGAAAGCCACCGCCATGCTGCGTATCGCCGTGCCCAACAAGGGATCCCTCACCGACACCGCCGCCGAGATGCTCGCCGAGGCCGGGTACCGTGTCCGTCGCGATCCCAAGGATCTGCACGTGGTCGACGAAGCCAACGACGCGGAGTTCTTCTACCTGCGCCCGAAGGACATCGCGACCTACGTCGGGTCGGGAGCGCTGGATGTGGGGATCACCGGACGCGACCTGCTGCGGGACGCCCGGATGCCCGGAGCGCGGGAGATCGAAGCGCTCGCGTTCGGCGCTTCGACGTTCCGGTTCGCTGGGCCGCCGGGACGTTTCCGCGACCCGGCCGACCTGGAAGGGATGCGCGTTGCGACCTCCTATCCGGGGCTGGTCGACGCGTTCCTGGACGCGCACGGCATCGCCGTGGACCTGGTGCCGTTGGACGGGGCGGTCGAATCCGCAGTGCGCCTCGGAGTGGCCGACGCTGTCGCGGACGTGGTCTCCACGGGGGCGACCCTCCGCCAGGCGGGGCTGGAAGTGTTCGGTCCGACGCTTCTGGAATCCGAAGCAGTGCTGATCGGAGGGGCGTCCGACCCCCCGGGACTGGAGACGTTCCTGCGCCGACTGCGCGGCGTGCTCGTCGCCCGACGCTACGTACTGATCGACTACGATCTGCCCACCGCCCTGATCGACGCGGCAGCGGAGGTCGCCCCCGGCATCGAGTCGCCCACGGTGTCGCCGCTGCGGGATCCGGACTGGTCTGCGGTGAGGGTGATGGTCCCGCGGCGGGCGGCCAACCAGGTCATGGACGGCCTGTACGCGCTCGGCGCCCGGGCGATCCTGGTGACGTCCATCCAGAACGCGAGATTGTGATGGGGCTGGCTCGCCGCGTCATCCCGTGCCTGGACGTGGACGCGGGTCGCGTGGTCAAGGGCGTCCGTTTCGAGAACCTGCGCGACATGGGCGACCCGGTGGCGCTGGCCCGAGCGTATTACGAACAGGGCGCCGACGAGATCACGTTCCTCGATGTCACCGCCACCGTCGACGAGCGCAGCACCACCTACGACATCGTTCGGCGCACCGCGGAAGAGGTCTTCATCCCGCTGACCGTCGGTGGCGGGGTACGCACCGCCGATGACGTCGCGCGGCTGCTGGCCGTGGGGGCGGACAAGGTCGGAGTGAACTCAGCTGCCATCGCCCGCCCCGCGCTCATCGACGAGATCGCCGATCGGTTCGGTGCGCAGGTCCTGGTCCTGTCGCTGGATGTGCGACGGGACCCGCGGGCGGCATCCGGCTTCAGCGTCACCACCCACGGCGGCCGCACCCTGACCACCCTCGACGCGGTAGCGTGGGCCGCGGAGGCGGTGGACCGCGGGGCGGGGGAGCTGCTGGTCAACTCCATCGATGCCGACGGCACCAGGACCGGGTTCGACCTGGAACTCGTGAGCAGGATACGGGCCGCGGCGACGGTGCCGCTCATCGCGTCCGGGGGAGCGGGTCGGGTGGACGACTTCGCCCCGGCTGTGCGCGCCGGTGCCGACGCAGTGCTGGCGGCATCCGTCTTCCACACCGGAGCGATCACGATCGGCGAGGTGAAATCCGCGATGGCCGCGGCTGGAATCGAGGTGCGCGCATGAATGTCGGCGACGACGACCCGACCAGTGCGGTGGTGTTCGACGATCGTGGGCTGGCCCCCGCCATCATCCAGGAATGGGGCAGTGGCGACGTCCTGATGCTGGGCTGGATGGACCGTGAAGCGCTGCGGCGCACTCTCACCTCCGGGCGGGTGACTTTCTGGTCACGGTCCCGCGGGGAGTACTGGCGCAAGGGCGACACCTCCGGCAATATCCAGCTCGTGCGGGGGGCCCGCCTGGACTGTGACGGCGACGCGCTGCTCATCCAGGTGCTGCAGGTGGGCGGGGCATGCCACACCGGCGATCACAGCTGCTTCGACCGCCGTGACCTGCACCCCGCCCAAGGCTCGACGCCGTGACCCGGAGCGCCCGGCTCGTCGCGGTCTTGGCACTGCTGGCTGCGGGGGCGGTTGGCGTCATCGCCGGAACGCAGACGTGGGTGCAGGCCGAATTGACCGACGGGGCGACGACGGCGCTGGCGGTGCCGGGCACGGCGGCCGCGCCGGTCTGGACTCCGCTCTCCCTGGCTCTGCTGGCGGTCGGAGCCATGCTCTCGATCGCCGGTCGGATCCTTCGTTACGTCGGCGGCGCGCTCGCGCTGATGGTCGCCGCAAGCATGTCTCTCGCTGTGTGGCCGGTCATCACCGGGCCCCCCATGGATGCCGTGGCGGCGACCGTGGCCGAGGCGACGGGCATCTCGGGCGCCGCGGCCGTGTCGGGCCTCGTAGCGACGATGTCGCTGACGGCCTGGCCGTATGCGGCTGCCGCCGCCGCAGCGATCAGCGCAGCCGCGGCGGCACTGGTGCTCGCGACCGCTCGGCGCTGGCCCGACTCCGCCCGGCGCTACCGGAGCCCGGCCGATCCCGAGCCTACGATGTCCAGCGACCCGGTCGATTCGTGGGATGCTCTCAGCCGGGGCGCCGACCCCACGGGCTCGGATCCCGCCCGCTAGACTGGGCACCCGAGCGACGCACGCGGAGGAACACACATGAGCAACCCCATTGGCGACCCGGGTCACGGTCATTCCCTGGCGGCCTGGACCGCCGTCGTGATCATGCTCCTGGCGATCGCGCTCGGCACGGTCTTCTTCTTCCTGGAGATGCCCACGCTGGTCCTGGTATGCGCCGGATTCGTGCTGGTGGGCCTGCTCGTCGGCTGGATCCTGTCGCGGGCCGGTTACGGAGTCAACGGCCCGAAGTACCTGCCGAAAGAGCATTGACCGTGCTCGCCGACCTCACGGCCGGCGCAGTGCAGGACGCGCGGGAGCGCTCCCGCTCCGTGCCGCTTGGGCAACTCGAACGGCGTGCGGAGTCCGCCCCCGCACCGCGGGACGCGGTAGCCGCCCTCGGCGGCGGCGGCGGCGTACGGATCATCGCCGAGGTGAAACGCGCCAGCCCATCCCGGGGTGACCTGGCACCGATCACAGACCCGGCCGAACTCGCGATGCGATACGCGGCCGGCGGCGCCTCTGCCGTCTCCGTCCTGACGGAGGGGCGACGGTTCAAGGGAAGCCTCGCCGACCTGGAGGCCGTTCGCGCCGCGGTCACCCTGCCCGTGCTGCGCAAGGATTTCATCGCGACCGAGTATCAGGTTCTGGAGGCTCGTGCGGCCGGTGCCGACATGGTCCTCCTGATCGTCGCCGCCCTGACTCAGGAGGTGCTGCAGCAGCTGTATGACCTCGTCGTGCAGCTTGGCATGACACCGCTCGTGGAGGTGCACTCTCCCGAGGAGCTGGCCCGGGCGGCGGACCTCGGCGCGCGGCTCATCGGGGTGAACGCGCGCGACCTCACAACGTTCGACCTGGATCGTGACCTCTTCGGGCGCCTGGCGCCGCTGTTCCCCGCCGACGCGATCCGCGTGGCCGAATCGGCGGTGACCGGTCCCGGCGATGTCGCGCATTACCGAGCCCACGGCGCGGACGCTGTCCTCGTCGGCGAAGCGCTCGTCACATCCGACCCGGTCGCCACCTTGCGATCGCTCCGGGCGGCAGGCGCATGAGCCTGCGCGAGATGCCCGGGCCGTTCTTCGGCGAGTTCGGCGGCCGGTACATGCCGGAGTCGCTGATCGCCGCCATCGACGAACTGACGGCCGTGTACACGAATGCCATGGCCGACGCAGCGTTCCTCGCGGAGTACCACCGGATCCTTCGCGACTATGCCGGCCGCCCGTCGGCGCTGACTGAGGTTCCACGTTTCGCCGCTCACGCGGGGGACGCCCGCATCTTCCTCAAACGCGAGGATCTGAACCACACCGGATCTCACAAGATCAACAATGTGATCGGACAGGCTCTCCTGACGCGCCGGCTGGGCAAGACGCGGGTGATCGCCGAGACGGGTGCCGGTCAGCATGGCGTGGCCACCGCGACCGCCGCCGCGTTGTTCGGGTTCGAGTGCACCGTGTACATGGGGGAGGTGGACACGCGACGGCAAGGGCTCAACGTCGCGCGGATGCGTCTGCTGGGCGCCGAAGTGGTGCCCGTGCGCACAGGATCGCGCACCCTGAAGGATGCCATCAATGAGGCATACCGGGACTGGGTTGCCAGCGTGGAGACGACCAACTACATCTTCGGCACCGCAGCGGGACCACACCCGTTCCCGGCCATGGTCCGCGACTTCCAGAAGATCATCGGCGAGGAGACCCGCGAGCAGATCCTCTCCGTCGCCGGCCGCCTCCCGGACGCGGTGTTCGCCTGCGTCGGAGGAGGCTCGAACGCGATCGGCATGTTCGACGCGTTCCTGGACGACCCGCAAGTACGCCTGTACGGTGTCGAAGCCGCCGGCGAGGGCGTGGACACTCCCCGTCACGCTGCCTCGATCGAGCGCGGACGGCCGGGCGTGCTGCACGGCGCGCGCACCTTCGTCCTACAGGACGAGGACGGTCAAACCATCGAATCGCACTCGATCTCCGCCGGACTGGACTACCCGGGCGTCGGGCCCGAGCACTCGTGGTTGTCGGCGATCGGCCGCGCCGAGTACATCCCGGCCACGGACGACGAAGCGATGCAGGCCCTGCGCCTGCTCAGCCGCACCGAGGGGATCATCCCCGCCATCGAGTCCGCACATGCGCTTGCCGGCGCGCTACGGATGGCTCCCACTCTCGGCCCGGACGCGCTCATCGTGGTGAACCTTTCCGGGCGCGGGGATAAGGACATGGACACGGCGGCGCGCTACTTCGGTCTATACGACCCCGATCCGCGCGCATGACCTCAGCCGTCGAAGCCGCCATCGACGCGGCCAGCGCGCGTGGCCGCGGAGCGTTGATCGGGTACCTGCCGCTCGGATACCCCGACCGTAGGTCCGCGGTGGACGCCGCCGTCACCGTCGCGGACAACGGCGCGGACATCATCGAACTCGGTCTGCCCTACTCCGACCCGGTGATGGACGGCCCGGTCATTCAGGAGGCGACGCAGGTCGCGCTCGCGAACGGGTTCCGGGTGGCCGATACGTTCCCCGCCATTGCCGCTGTGGCCGCGCGCAGCGGCAAGCCGGTGCTCGTGATGACGTACTGGAACCCCGTACTGCAGTATGGCGTGGAGCGCTTCGCCGAAGACCTTCGCGCGGCCGGCGGCTCGGAC
>CAVOIT010000005.1:0-14951 GCA_963696115.1 uncultured Actinomycetota bacterium
GTCGATCACCTCACCCTCGGGCTCTCGGTCCTCTGTCGCACCGAACGTGTCCGCCGTCTCCAGCGCGTCACCCTTCTCCAGCTTCGCGGCGATCAGGGCGCGCAACTGCGTCTGGTAGTCATCCGTGAACCGTTCCGGCTCGAAGTCCGCGGAGTAGCTGTCGACGAGCGCCGCCGACAGTTCCAACTCCTTGTCGGAGATCGTCACGGGCTGATCCAGCCCCGCGAACCCCGCATCCCGCACCTCGTCGGCCCACAGCAGGGTCTGGAGCACCAGAACGTCGGCGCGCACCCGCAGCGCCGCGAGGCGCGTCTTCTGCCGCAGGGAGAACCGCACGATCGCGGTGCGGTCGGTGCGCTCCAGGGTCTCCCGCAGCAGCACGTATGCCTTCGGCGATGCGGAGTCCGGCTCCAGGTAGTACGCCCGGTCCAGCAGCAGCGGATCCACCTGGTCGCTGGGGACGAACTCGACAACGGCGATCTCCCGGTCGCGCTCGGCGGGAAGCGTCGCGAGGTCGTCGTCGGTGAGCACCACGGTGCGCTCGCCGTCGTCGAACGCGCGGTCGATGTCCTGATAGGCGACGATCTCACCGCAGACCTCGCATCGGCGCTGATACCGGATGCGGCCCCCGTCCTTGTGATGCACCTGGTGCAAGGGCACATCATGGTCCTCCGTCGCGGCGTACAGCTTGACCGGGACGTTGACCAGCCCGAACGCGACCGCGCCCTTCCAGATGGATCTCATGGCAATCAGTACACACTGCCCGGTCGCGGCGCGGCTAGGGGCTTGCATCCTGGGGCGGCAGGATGGGTGCCATGGCCGACCAGGAGCAGACGGTCCGCATCGGCGGGCGCTCACTGCGGCTGTCACGGCTGGACAAGGTGCTCTACCCGGAGACCGGCACCACGAAGGCCGATGTCATCCACTACTACACGACGGTCGCACCGGTGCTCCTGCCGCACCTGCGGGGGCGCCCCATCACCCGGAAGCGGTGGCCGGACGGGGTCGGGACCGCCGCGGCGCCGGGCCCATCGTTCTTCATCAAGGATCTCGAGGCGGGGGCACCCGCGTGGCTGCCCCGCGCGACGATCACGCACTCCACGGGGCCGAAGGACTATCCGCTGGTGGACGACGTCGCGGCGCTCGCCTACCTGGCGCAGGTGGCGAGCCTGGAGCTGCACACGCCGCAGTGGCGGTTCGGGCCCGACGGCCGCCGGCTGCCGCCGGACCGGATGGTGCTCGACCTGGACCCGGGGCCGGGGATGGGGCTGGCCGATTGCGCCCGAGTTGCGCAGTGGGCGCGGACCATCCTCACGGGCATGGGGCTGGACCCGGTTCCCGTCACGAGCGGCAGCAAGGGGGTCCATCTGTACACCGGCCTGCCGGGCGAGCAGACCAGCGACCAGGTCTCCGCGGTCGCGAAGGAACTGGCGCGCGCACTGGAAGCCGATCACCCCGACACGGTGGTCAGCGCCATGGCGAAGTCCCTTCGACCCGGACGCGTGTTCGTGGACTGGAGCCAGAACAACGCGAACAAGACCACGGTCTCGCCGTACTCACTGCGGGGGCGGCTCCGGCCCACTGTCGCCGCGCCTCGCCGCTGGGACGAGCTCGACGATCCGCACCTCGGTCACCTGGAATTCGAGGAGGTGCTCAGGCGCGTCGCGGCATCCGGCGATCTGCTGGCGGGAGTGCTGACCGTCGGCGCCGACCGGACGGACGACGCTCCCCTGCGGACCTACATTGGCAAACGCTCCGCCGCGCGCACACCGGAACCGGTGCCCGACCACGCCGCCCGGCCCCGGCTCGGCCGCGATGACCGACCCACATTCGTGGTGCAGGAGCATCACGCGCGGCGGGTGCACCACGACTTCCGGCTGGAGCGCGATGGGGTGCTGGTGAGCTGGGCGGTGCCGAAGGGGATTCCCGACGCATCGTCCGGCAACCATCTCGCGGTCCAGACCGAGGATCACCCGCTGGAGTATGCCTCGTTCGAGGGCGAGATCCCCCGCGGCGAGTACGGCGCTGGCACAGTCACCATCTGGGACCGCGGCTGGTACGAAGCCGAGAAGTGGCATGACGACGAGATCATCGTCACCATGCACGGCCGTCCTCACGGTCCCCTCGACGGCGTCCGGCTGGCCCTGATCCGCACGTCCGGCGAGGGCGAGAAATCCCAGTGGCTGCTGCATCGTATGAAGGATCAGACCGCTCCGCCGGTGCCACGGGCGGCGGGCGCGCGTCGCCGACCGATGCTGGCGACGCCCGCCGACATGCGAACCGCGCGTGCCGCGGCGGACCGGTGGGAGCAGCCGCCGTGGGCGGAGATGAAGTGGGACGGGGTGCGCGCCCTGGGTGTCTGGGATGGCAGCAGGATGCGCCTGTTCGCACGCAGCGGCGCTGACATCACCGGCCGGTATCCCGAGATCGTCGCCGCCGCATCCGGATTCGGGGCGGACCCGGTGGTCGTCGATGGGGAGATCGTGGCTCTCGGCGCGAACGGCGCGCCCGACTTCGCACGGCTGCAGAACCGGATGCATCTGGCCGACCGTGCCTTGATCGCCCGGGAGACGGAGCGCACTCCGGTGCGCTACTACCTGTTCGACATCATCGCGCACGGACAGGACGACCTCACCTCGGTGCCGCTGCGGGAGCGTCGGCGGGTGCTGGATCGCCTGGCTCACCGACTCGCCGACCCCATTTCGGTCCCACCGGTCTTCGACGACCTGGACGCGGCGCTGGATGCCGCCGGACGCTTCGGCCTGGAAGGGATCGTCGTCAAGAACCCGGCATCCCGGTACCGTCCCGGCGGTCGGCCGGGCGACTGGCTGAAGGTCAAGCGCGTGCGGACCCAGGCGGTCGTCATCGGCGGAATCCGCCCCGGACGAGGCGCGCGGACGGGGCGGATCGGTTCCCTGCTGGTGGGGATTCCCGGGGAGGGGGGTCTGCGGTACGTGGGGCGGGTCGGCACCGGATTCAGCGAGGCGGCGCTGGACCGGCTGGCCGACGCGCTGGATCCGCTGCGCGCCGCGGCCGTCCCGTTCACGGAGATCCCGGCGGCCGATGCCGCCGACGCGATCTGGGTGCGACCGGAGCTCGTCGGAGAGGTCGCGTTCGCCGAGTACACCCCCGCCGGCATCCTGCGCCACCCGCGATGGCGGGGGCTGCGCCCGGACCTGACTCCAGACGAGGTGGTCCCGGAGTGAGATTCAGGCGTGCGCGCTGCCGTCCACGTGGCTGGCCGACTCGAGTTGAAACGTGGAATGCTCCACGTCGAAATGGTCAGCCAGGCACTCCTGCAGTTCGGTGAGGATGCGGCCGGACCCGCCCGATGCCAGCGCCTCCGGGTCGACCACCACGTGCGCGCTGAACACGGGGGTCCCCCGCGTGAGCTGCCACACGTGCACGTCGTGCACCGCACGCACTCCCGCCGTCGCGAGAATGTGGTCCCGGATGGTCTGCACCTGCACACCCCGCGGCGCCGACTCCGTCAGCACCGTCACGACCTCGCGCAGCAGACCGACCGCCCGCGGCACGATCATCGCCGCGATCGCCAGGGACGCGATCGCATCTGCTGGCAGCCACCCGGTCAGCAGGATGACCACCGCGGCCGCGATCACGGCCACGGACCCGAGCAGGTCGCCCATCACCTCCACATAGGCGCCGCGAACGTTCAAGCTGCGCCGCTGAGCGGAGCTGAGCAGCCACATCGACACGGCGTTCGCCACCAGGCCCACCGCGGCCACGACAAGCATCGGCAGGCCCGTCACCTCGGCCGTCTCGGGATGCAGCAGCCGCAGCACGGCCTCCACCGCGACCCAGCAGGACAGCACCAGGAGGATCACCCCGTTGGCCAGCGCCCCGAGCACCTCCGCCCGCTGGTACCCGAAGGTGCGCCGGTCGTCGGCCGGGCGAGCGGCGACCGTCCCGGCAACCAGCGCGACCACCAGTGCCGCGGCATCCGTCAGCATGTGCACCGCATCGGCCAGCAGCGCCAGCGACCCCGAGAACACGGCGCCCGCCACCTGCACCGCGAAAACGAGGGCGGTCAGGCCGAGCGAGGCGGCCAGGAGCCTCCGGTTCGGCGCGTCCCGCACCCCGGCGGCCGCGTGCTCGTGCATGCTCCCAGGCTAGGCCGTGGCGCCCGCGCGTCAGAGCGTCGCGAGCAGCGGGGTGAGCGCCCGGAATGCGCGGGCGCGATGGGACGCGGCGTTCTTCTCCGCAGCTGACCATTCCGCGACGGTGCGCACGCGCTCGTCGGGCTGGTCGTCGGGGATGAAGACCGGGTCGTACCCGAACCCGCCGGTGCCGCTCGGCCGTCGTGCGAGACGACCCGCCCAGACGCCCTGGACGACGTGCTCGCCCCCGCCGGGCACCACGAGAGCGATGGTCGAGACGAACTGCGCCCCCCGGTGCGGGTCGGCGATGTCGGAGAGCTGATCCAGCAGCAGTGCGACGTTGGCCGCGGCATCCTTGCGGTGCCCCGCCCAGTATGCCGAGAACACCCCGGGGGCCCCTCCCAGCACGTCGACGCAGATGCCGGAGTCGTCTGCGACGGCGGGCAATCCGGTGTGCGCGTGGGCCGCGCGGGCCTTGATCAGCGCGTTCTGGGCGAACGTCACCCCGTCCTCGACCGGTTCCGGCCCGTCGTACGGGAGCACCGTCAGTCCCGCACGCGCTGCGGCCGCGATCTCCTGGAGCTCCAGGACCTTGTGCGCGTTGTGCGTGGCGAGCACCACGTCAGTCACGGCGAAGCCACCCCCGCCAGCGCACGTTCCTGCAGCGCCCGCAGCTGCCCGCACCCCTGCACGCCCAGTTCCAGCAACGCGTCCAATTCGGCCTTGTCGAACGGCGCGCCTTCCGCGGTGCCCTGCACCTCGACGAACAGGCCTCGTCCGGTCACGACCAGATTCATGTCCGTATCGGCCGCGGCATCCTCCGTGTATGCGAGGTCGAGCATCGGCTCTCCTCCGACGATGCCGACAGACACCGCCGAAACGGAGTCCCGCAGCACCTGCGCGCGCTGACCGATGAACTGGTGCGCGCGCGCCCACTCCACCGCATCCGCGAGCGCCACGTACGCTCCGGTGATCGCCGCGGTCCGCGTGCCGCCGTCGGCCTGCAGCACGTCGCAGTCGATCACGATCGTGTTCTCGCCGAGCGCCTTGGTATCGACCACCGCCCGCAGCGCACGTCCGACGAGCCGCGAGATCTCATGCGTGCGGCCCCCGACCTTCCCTTTCACGCTCTCGCGGTCGGTGCGTGTGTTGGTGGCGCGCGGCAGCATGGCGTACTCCGCCGTGACCCACCCGCGCCCTTTGCCTGTCAGCCAACGCGGCACGCCCCCGGTGAACGATGCGGTGCACAGCACCCGCGTGCGGCCGAAGGAGACCAGCGCCGAACCCTCGGCCTGATCGGACCAGCCCCGTTCCAGTTCGACCCGGCGCAGTTCGCCGACGGCTCTCCCGTCGGCGCGGATGGTCTGACTCATGACTCTCCTCGGATAGGTGGCGCGATGCCGCCGCGCACCGTCATCGTGGCAGATCGATCGCGCCGGTCTCGACCAGACGCACGCTCGACACTTCCCGACCCATCAGCCGGTGGGCCAAGCGGATGAACTCGTCGGCCGACGAACCCGTCGCCTCGTACACGTGATGGGCCGCCGCATCCGGTCCCGCGAGCAGGTCCCGGACCATGAGCTGGCGGTACACGTCCTTCGCGGTCTCCGTATCACTGGAGACCAGGCTCACGTGCTCCCCCATGACATAGCTGATCGCACCTTCGAGGAACGGGTAGTGCGTGCACCCGAGCACGAGAGTGTCCACGCCCGCGTCCCGCAACGGAGCGAGGTAGCCCTGCGCCGCCTGCAGCACCTCAGGGGTGTCGGTGACCCCTGCCTCGACGAAGTCCACGAACCGGGGGCACGCCTCGGCATACACCGACACCCCCGGGCTGACCTCCAGCAGATCCTGGTACGCACCGGAGGCGATGGTGCCGCGGGTGCCGATGACACCGACGCGGCGGTTGCGCGTGGTCGCGAGCGCGGTGCGCACCGCCGGCCGGATCACCTCCACCACGGGGACCGCATACCGTTCCCGGGCATCGTGCAGCATGGCGGCCGAGGCGGTGTTGCAAGCGATCACCAGCATCTTCACACCCTGCTCCACCAACGTGTCGAGCACCTCCAGCGCATAGCGGCGCACCTGCGCGATCGGCTTCGGACCGTACGGCCGGCGGGCGGTGTCGCCGATATAGAGCAGTGACTCGCGCGGCAGCAGTTGGGAGATCGCGCGCGCGACCGTCAGACCTCCGACCCCGGAGTCGAAGATCCCGATCGGCGCGTCGTCCACGGTCGGTCAGCCTACCCGCGCTCGGTAGGGTGACCGCCATGACCGACGCCGCTGGGATGCTCACCGACCGGTACGAACTGACCATGATCGACGCGGCGTTGCGCGACGGGACCGCCGACCGGCGATGCGTCTTCGAGGTGTTCGCCAGGACTCTGCCCGCGGGACGACGGTTCGGAGTGGTTGCCGGCACGGGCCGCCTGATCGAGGCGGTGGAGCGGATCCGGTTCGATGCCGACGACCTGGAGTTCCTCGCCACCACAGGCCTGTCAGGGCGCGCGCTGGAGTGGCTGGCGGACTATCGGTTCACGGGGACGATCACGGGGTATCGGGAAGGCGAGATCTATTTCCCGGGCTCTCCCGTCCTGACGGTGGAAGGCGGCTTCGCGGAGTCTGTGCTGCTGGAGACCATCGTGCTGAGCATCCTCAATCACGACTCCGCCGTCGCGACCGCGGCCGCGCGGATGTCGATCGCCGCCGGGGACCGGCCCCTGTCCGAGATGGGGTCGCGGCGAACGCACGAGGAGGCCGCGGTCGCGGCGGCCCGCGCCGCGTACATCGCCGGCTTCGCCGCCACGAGCAACCTCGCGGCAGGACGCCGCTGGGGGGTTCCGACCATGGGTACCGCGGCGCATGCCTGGACCCTGCTGCATGAGCGGGAAGAGGATGCGTTCCGCGCGCAGGTCGCCGCACTCGGGCCCGCGACCACGCTGCTGGTAGACACGTACGACATTCCTCGCGGAGTCGCCACGGCGGTCCGCGCGGCCGGGCCGGAACTCGGCGGAGTGCGCATCGACTCGGGCGACCTTCCCCAGGCCGCCCGCACCGTGCGATCACAACTGGACCGGCTGGGCGCGGAACGCACCCGCATCACCGTCACGAGCGACCTGGACGAGTTCGCGATCGCAGCGCTGGCCGCATCCCCTGTGGATGCGTACGGAGTCGGTACGGCGCTGGTGACCGGTTCCGGCGCACCGACCGCCGGGATGGTCTACAAAATGGTCGCGCGCCACGGTCCCGGGGGATGGACCGCGGTGGCGAAGTCCTCGGCCCTGAAGGAGGGGCGCGGCGGCCGCAAACGCGCACTGCGATCCCTGGAAGACGGCTGCGCCGCAGCCGAGGTCATCTCACCCGTCGACGACGGGACCGACCCCGGCGGCGACGGGCGCGGGCTGCAGGTGCCGCTGTTCGACCACGGCTCGGTGACCGTCGCCACCGGCGCAGCGGGGGTGGCGCGCGCCCGCGAGCACCATCGCGCGGCGCGCGCGGAGCTGCCCGCGCACGCGTTCGCGCTCAGCCCCGGGGACCCCGCCGTGCCCACCGTCTACATCGACTGACTCGCGGACCCTCAACCGCCGAGACGCTCGTAGATCTCCTTGCACGCCGGGCAGACGGGGAACTTCTCCGGGTCGCGCCCCGGGGTCCACTTCTTGCCGCACAGCGCCCGCACCGGCTTCCCCGTCAGTGCGGACTCGAGGATCTTGTCCTTCTTGACGTAGTGCGAGAACCGCTCATGGTCCCCCGGCTCGACCGGCTGCTCCCGCAGCAATTCCTCGAGTTCGCGATCCAGGGTGGTTGTCCCGCCCGTCTCCGGATCCGCCGGTGCCGTGCCCATGGGGACTGATTCTAGCCGCGAGGATGCCGCCTCAGGCGGCTTCGGCGAACTCCATGAGATGGTCGGACCGCCGATCGAACAGCACTGCTCCCACGGCGATACCGCCGACCAGGACCGCCAGCCCCGTCGCCGCGCCCAGAACCAGGGCCGGTAGACCCCACGCGCGGTCGACGGTCAGCGTCAGCCACGCCGCCCACCCCGCGGGTGCACTGAGCACCAGGGCGCCGATCATCACGAACGCCTGTGCGCCCACGCCCGCTCCGTTGGTGCGCTGCGGCTGGCGGAAGGGGCTGTCGCCCGGGCGCGGCACCGGGTAGGGCCACGCGACCGAACTGATCGAGGACAGTCCGGCCGCGGACAGGAACAGCGCGGCGCACACCCCGGCGAGCGCGGGTGCCAGGCTCATATCACCGGCCAGCGCCACCGAGAGCGGCACCCCGAAGGCCAGCAGCGGCACTCCGATCAGGGCGATGGGCACGAGACGTCCGACGCGGTCGGCCCACCCGCGGACTCCACTGGCCACGTGCAGCCAGATCGCGCTGGAGTCGTAGGCCAGATCGTCGTGCGGCAGCCACCCCAGCAGCAGCGCCGCCAGCGGTGCCGGGACGAGCGCGACCACGGCAGGCGGAACCCCGGCGACCAGCAGCGGCAGGGTAGCCACCAGAGCGGCGATCGGCACCACGACGATGTTCACCCGATAGCGGCGATCCCCCAGCCAGTACACGAGGCTCCGCGCGGCGATGACCCCTGCCGGGGTGGCCGGACTCGCGCCGAACCAACCCAGACCCGCCCGCGCCCGGGCGCGCGGGCGTTCGGGATGGTGCAGCATCCGATCCACCGTCACGAACCAGGCCGCGCCCGCGGCCGCCGCCGTGGCGACGGCGACTCCCGTCGACACCCACACCATCGGGTCGCCGGCGGCCGCCAGACCCGGGATCGCCCAGGCCGCGCCGAGCGGGGTGTACCCGAGCACGGCTGCCGCTCCCGCCAATTCCGCCGGTACTCCGCCCGTCCCGCGCTGGGACACGAGGAACACCCCCACAGGCACGAGCACCACCAGCACCAGCACCAGCAGTCCCACCAGCTCCCGCGGCCGACGGGACGGGAGCGCCCATGACGCCACCGCCGTCAGGACGCGGGCGATCAGGTAGCAGCACACGAAGCCGAGGAGCGGGCCGCCGATCGCGGCTATGACGGGCGTCGGCCCGTCCGCCCAGAGCGCGGCGGCGCCGGCAGTGGCCAGGGCCAAGGCCAGGATCGGTGGGCTGGCGATGCCCGCCGCGAGCAGCCCCGCAGCCAGCGGTCGCGCGGTCACGCCGAAAGGCGCGAACCGGCGCGGGTCGAGCATGTCGTCCCCGCCCGTGAGGGCCGGAGCGAGCAGGCAGGCGGTGGTCACCGCCGCCCCGCCGACAACCGTCACGAGATGCGCCGTAGCCGTCGGCGCATCCCGGAGCGACCACGCGCCCCACCATGCCGCGAGCACCGCACCGGTCAGCAGCACCGTCCCGACGATGGATGCGACGCGCGGACCGGTGCGCAGACCGCCCGCCAGGAGGGCGAGCCTCAGTCGGAGGAGCCGTGCAGCCATTCGAGTTCGCCTACATCCGGTCGGCCTCCGACCAGCTCGATGAAGCGCTCCTCCAGAGTGCGGTCGCCGCGGACCTCGGCGACCGTGCCATCGGCTACCACGCGGCCGTCCGCGATCACGGCCACGCGATCGCACACCCGCTCCACGGTCTGCATGCCGTGACTGGAGAGGATCACGGTGCCGCCGTGTCGGACATACGCGCCCAGGATGTCGAGGATCGCCGCGCTGGAGACGGGATCGACCGCTTCGAACGGCTCGTCGAGCACGAGGACGCGGGGCGCGTGGATGAGAGCGCACGCCAGCATGATCTTCTTCGCCATTCCGGCCGAGTAGTCCGCCACGGTTCGCCCCAGCGCATCCTCGATGTCGAATGCGCGAGCCAGGTCGTCCGCCCGGGACCCGACGACGTCCGCCGGCACCTCCCGGAGCACGCCCGCGTAATGGAGCAGCTGTCTTCCCGTGAGGCGGTCGAAGGTCCGGAACCGGTCAGGCAGCACGCCGATGAGCCTCTTCGCCTCCCGCTCGTGGGTGCGCGCGTCCACGTCGAGGATCCGGATGCTGCCGGCGTCGGGCCGGAGCAGACCGGCGATCATCGAGAGGGTCGTTGTCTTCCCCGCCCCGTTCGGCCCGACCAGACCGAAGAAGCTCCCGCGCGGGATGCTCAACGTGACCCCGGCCACCGCCGGCGTGGAGCCGAACGACTTGGTCAAGTCCGTGACCAGCACCGCTGGCGCGTCATCCGAAACCGGTCGCGTCCCCGCGTCGACCGCTGTCATCAACGTCGCCGCGAGCCCCTCGGGGTCGATGTCGGCGGCCGCACCTGGAGCGGGCGGTTCGGGGACCATCGGCCTGGCGGGAGCGGCGTCGCCGGTTGCCCCGGCACGCTCTGCTCGAACGCGGGCTTCCTGGGCGGCCGGGCGGTCCGGACGCGGCGGACCACTGTGCCCGGCCTCCGTCGCAGCGCGCTGGCTCGCGGCGGCGGAATCGGGCGGGGATGCGACCACGCGACCACGGTATCAAGCGCATCCCGCCCCGCCCCGCAACCCCCAGAGGACCTCCAGGCGCGCTTTCTAGGATCAGAGCGTGACCCGGAGCGTTCCCCGCATCCATTCGCTCCCCGACGACGCGCCGTGGGCGGGCGGCCTGCCGCCGGCCGGTTCCGCCGAGCACCCGCTGGCGGTGCGCGCACTGGATTCGGCGCTCGCGCTGCAGCGCCCCGCGGTGATCGCGCACCTGCGCAGCATCCGGCTGCGCCGCCCCCAAGCGACGACGCTGCAGATCGTGGCGACGCTTGAGCGCCGGTACCTGTCCGCCGTGACCACGAGTGGGGCCGCCGTAGGCGCCACCGCCGTCGTGCCCGGGGTCGGGACCGGAGTGACGCTCGCCCTGAGCGGTGCGGAGACGGTCGCATTCCTGGAGGCGACGGCGCTCCTGGCGCAGTCGGTGGCCGAGGTCCACGGCATCGCGGTGTCGGACCCCGACCGCGCCCGCGCGCTGGTGCTGACCATCCTGCTCGGGCGTGAAGGGGTGGATCTGGTGACTCAGCTGTCGCGACAGCTGAGTGGGCGCGGTCCCGGCCGGGACCAGTACTGGGGGGAGATCGTCACCCGCACCCTGCCGCGCGCGGCGCTCGCGCCTCTGCTCGACCGGCTCACCACGACCTTCCTGCACCGGTTCGCGGTCCGCGGTGGAGCGTCGTGGCTCGGGAAGGCGATGCCTTTCGGCGTGGGCGCCGCCATCGGCGGGACCGGCAACCATCTCCTCGGTCGCCGCGTCGTCGCCGCCGCGCGGGACGCGTTCGGGATGCCGCCGCAGGCGCTGCCGGCCGAACTGGAGCCGGGGCCGGATGCGCGGAAGATCGGGGAACGCACCCGGTCGGGCGCCGGCCGCGCAGGTGCCGCTGTCGCCGGGGCGGCGCGGGCGGGAGCCGTCGGGGCGAGCCGCATCTTCCGGCGCCGCTAGACTCGCCCGGTGACCGGACTGCTGGCGGGCCTGCTGATCGCGAACGCTCTGTTCAATCTGATCGCGTGGCCCCGGTTCTTCCGGAGGGTCGCGGACGATCCGCGCGCCCGCGACGCCGCCGGGCGGAGGACGCGGTTCTTCACGGTCCACGCGGTGCTCATCGGAATCGCCCTCGCACTGGCCGTGGCATCGGCCGCGGCGGCGGCGGTCGGCCTGCTCCTTCCGAGCTGACCGCCACCGCGCTCCGCCGCGCCGGTCAGGGCAAGGTGCCGAGCGTCACGTCCGCCGTCCGTGTCGCCCCATCCCGGACGTAGGTCACCGTCACGGTCTCCCCGCCCCGCGCTGCCCGTACCTGCGCAGTCAGGTCGACAGCGTCGGTGATCGGCGCATCGCCGAACCGCGTCACGATGTCGCCGGCTCGCAGGCCCGCCGCCGCGGCCGCGCCGCCCGGGCTGACCTCACTGATGTAGGCCCCCGTGATGGTCGCCGTCTCGACGCTGGTCGCCGGCTGCACGGTGGCACCGAGCAGGCCGTGTGTGGCGCTGCCGTTCGCGATGATGTCCTCGGCGACGCGCTGGGCGACGGTGGAGGGGATGGCGAAACCCACCCCGATCGATCCGGACTGTCCGGACGCGCCGCCGGCGGAGGCGATCGCCACGTTGATGCCGATCAGCTCACCACGCGCGTTCACGAGCGCGCCCCCGGAGTTACCCGGGTTGATGGCCGCGTCCGTCTGGATCACCGCGATCTTGATCGTTTCGGATGGGCCCTGCTGTGGCTGACCCTGGCCGAAGTCGAAGTAGAACGGGCCGCCCTGGCCGTCCTGACCATTGTTCGAGTCCCCTGAGTCCGGTGCCGCGGAGGACGCGATCTCGATCGACCGGTTCAGGGCGCTGACGATGCCTTCGGTGACGGTGTTGGCCAGCCCCAGGGGCGCGCCGACCGCGATGGTCGGGTCGCCCACATTCAGCTTGGCCGAGTCACCCCAGGCGACCGGGGTCAGACCACTCGCGTTCTCGAGGTGAATGACCGCCAGGTCGTAGGTCGGGTCGGTGCCCACGATCCGCGCGCTGTAGATCCGCCCGTCGGCCGTGGTGACGGAGATGTCGGGGCTGGCGACCTGACCGTCCAGCGTCACGACGTGCGTGTTCGTGACCACGTACCCGTCGTCGCTGATCACGACGCCGGAGCCGGTGCCAGCGCCGTTGCCGCCGCGGACCGAGATCGTCACGACCCCGGGCACCACCTTCGCAGCGACCGCGGTGGTGGCGGTGACCGACTCGGGGTTGTTGATGGTCACCACGCTGCCACCGGACGCCGCCACCGTCTCCGGCGAGCCCCAGACGCTCAGGCCCGCGTACGCGCCCCCGAAGCCCGCCGCCCCGCCGACCACGGCGGCCGCCACGAGCAGTCCCGCCGCGCGGCCCGCTCCGGATCGCTTGGGCACCGCGGCGGTCGGGTGCGGTGCAGTGGGCGGGGGTCCGAACGCGCCATACCCTGCGGCGGAGGCAGGCGGCGCGTATCCGGGCTGAGGGGGTTGGGTCGGCGGGACCGCCGCCGGGGACGAGGTCGGGTGGACGGGACCGGGCCGAATGCCCTCGGTGTCACTCATGACTGCTCCTTCTGACGCATGCCCTACTGTGGCTGCCCCCCCTGTGGATTGGCTATGCCGGTGATGCGATTCAGCTATGCGCCTCCTATGCGCGCCCCGGGGCGTCGCGCGGCACAACGCGGTAGCGCCGCAACTCCAGCACAGGGTTGCGCGTGCGGACCCGATCGAGCTGCACCCGATCCACGGCAGCGACCGCCACGCCCTCGCCGGTCCCGAGCCCCGCGATCACCACACCCTCGGGGTCGATCACCGCTGATAGGCCGACCGCCAACGGTGGCGGGTGATCCGCCGCCGCGACGTACAGCGCGTTCTCGATCGCCCGCGCGCGCAGGAGAGTCTGCCACTGATCCTCTTTGCGCGGGCCCCGCACCCACTCCGCCGGGATCGCGATCACGTCGGCGCCCGCATCCGCGACGATGCGCGCCGACTCCGGGAAACGCAGGTCGTAACACGTGAGGATGCCGCACCGCAGTCCGTCGACGTCGAACAGCCGGGGCGGTGCCGGGTCGCCAGGCACGATCCACTGCGACTCCCGCTGCCCGAACGCGTCGTAGAGGTGCTCCTTCCGATAGCTGGCCACGATTCCGGATTCCGACACGGCTACCGCGGTGTTGTGGACACCGCCGCCGTCGGCGGATTCGGCCATCCCCGCGACGAGCGTCACGCCGGATTCGCGTGCGATTGCCCGCAGTGCGTCGGTGAACGGCCCGTCCAGCGGTTCGGAGTGCTCCGCCATGGACCCGTCCAGGGGGTCGACGAAGTACGCCGCGTACTCGGGGAAGACGACGAACCGTGCCCCGCGCGCCGTCGCCTGGGCGCTGAGACGGCGGATGCGCCGGAGGTTCGCGTCGCTGTCGGCGATCGGTGCGAATTGAGCCACCGCCACGCCGACCGGGTCTGAGAGCACGGCTTCATCCTCGCAGCGTCTCCCGGTCCTGGGGCGGTGCTCCGGGCGCATGCTAAGCTTGACCCTTGTGCCGCGGGGTGGAGCAGTTCGGTAGCTCGCTGGGCTCATAACCCAGAGGTCGTAGGTTCAAATCCTGCCCCCGCAACGAAAAGTCCCGGAAATTCAACGGTTTCCGGGACTTTTGGGTTGCGAGATTTGATCCGGTCGAAAACCTCATCGGAAACCACTCTCCGCACCGTTCCGACGGCACTCCGCCCCGGTAACCAGGTCTCGTCTCGGCTTGTCCCCGGTTCCAGCGGAGCCGAGCGCACCCACAACTCCGCCAGAGCCCGTATGCGATAACCTCCGCACAAGCTCTTCGGGGTCAACCCGCCATCCCTTGGCGCCACGTGCTACCCGCCGGAAACCCAGCTAAGACCGGCATAAGGTCATTTCCGGAGGTGCGCGCACGTACCCGCTCTGCGACTTTCGAGAACCGAAGCCGATTCCGTCCGGCAAGTGAGTGGGATCGGCGATAGGAGATTGCCACCTGGGCTAGGGGCCGGATATGGATTCTCAGCAGCTAATCGAATCGGCGGGTCGCTTGCTCGACGCCGCGGGCGTGGCGGCGATCGTGGTTGGGGCTGTGCTCGCCGCGGTCTTTGCTGCTTCCCGCCTGATCCGACGCGGCAGCCACGTGTACGAGCGATTCCGTCGCTTCCTCGGGCGTTCCATCCTGCTCGGGCTTGAGTTGCTCGTTGCGGCGGACATCATTCGGACGGTCGCTGTGAGCCCCACGCTGGAGAGCGTCGGTGTGCTTGCCGCCATCGTGCTGATCCGGACGTTTCTGAGCTGGTCGCTGGAACTGGAGATCACCGGTAGGTGGCCGTGGCAGAAGGAGGAGAAGGGAACCTCGCTGCCGACCGGCCGAGCAGAGATGT
>CAVOIT010000006.1:0-133129 GCA_963696115.1 uncultured Actinomycetota bacterium
CGGCGAACTCGGCCCGGTCGGTGCCGAACGCCCCCCCGATATCGCCCAGCCCCGCAGCGGATAGCAGCGCGTCCACGATCGCGTGCGCGACAGCATCGCCGTCGCTGTGGCCCAACAGCGCCGGATCGTCCGGCCATTCCAGTCCCGCCAGCCACAGTGGCCCTTCGCCGCCGAATGCGTGCACATCGGTGCCGAGTCCCACCCGTGGCATCCGGGCCGGAGCCTCCAGCCCCGCGGTCACGCGCGGGGACCCGCTGCCCACCAGCATCCGCGCCCGTTCCAGATCGTTACGGGTCGTGATCTTGAACGCGTCGGGGTCGCCCTCGACGGCGAGGACCCGATGGCCGGCGGCAGCCACGACCGCTGCATCATCGGTGTGGTCGGCATCCGCCAGCGCGTACGCCGCCTCGAGCACGTCTCGTCGGAAGCCCTGCGGGGTTTGTGCGGCGGCCAGATCCGCCCGATCCACCGCGCCGAGGATCCGCCCGTCGCCGAGTCGTTTCATGCTGTCGACCACCGGCAGGACCGGGACGACGGCCGGTCCCGGGTCTCGCACGGCCTCGATGACCCGGTCGAAGACGGACGGCGGGGTCAGCGCGCGGGCGGCATCGTGCACCAGCACGATCTCGATATCCGGCCCACAGGGCGTCCAGCCCTTTGCGCACGGATTCGTGGCGCGTGATTCCCCCGGTCACGACCACCCCGAGATCCCGACGGGATCCTGCCGCCTCCATCAGATCTGTCGCAGCCTCGCCCTCATGGCCGGCGGGCGCGACGACGACGACCTGCGCGGGCTGCGCGCCGAAGACGCGGTCGAGGCAGTGCCGCAGCACGGTGTGCTCATCGATCCCGACCAGTGCCTTGGGAGCACCGGCACCGAGTCGGTTGCCGGAACCGGCCGCCACGACGATGATCGCCACCCGCGGAACCGCAGTCGGGGTCATCGCCGGACCCGAGTCAGCTCGCAAGAACCTCTTCGAGGAGGATGCTGGCGCGCTCCTCGTCGGTCTTCTCCGCCAGCGCGAGCTCGGAGACCAGGATCTGCTTCGCCTTGGCCAGCATCCGCTTCTCGCCCGCCGACAGACCGCGGTCCTGATCGCGCCGCCACAGGTCGCGAACCACCTCGCTGACCTTGATGACGTCGCCGGAGGCGAGCTTCTCGAGGTTGGCCTTGTAGCGCCGAGACCAGTTCGTGGGCTCCTCGGTGAAGGGCGCCCGCAGCACCTCGAACACCCGCTCGAGCCCATCGCGACCGATGACGTCACGCACGCCGACGAGGTCGACGTTGTCCGCCGGAACCTCGATGATCAGGTCACCCTGCGTCACATTGAGTTTGAGGTACTTCTTCGCCTCGCCCTTGATGACGCGTTCTTTGACCTCGATGATCGTTGCCGCCCCGTGATGCGGATAGACGACGGTTTCGCCAACCTCGAAAAGCATGGAGTTGAGTCCTTTCGGCAGAGTCAAGAATACCACACGGCGCATACGCTAGAGTTCGCTCCGCCACCCGAGGGACGTCCGCGGGACGTCCCTCGGCGGTCCTCGGCAGGCGGTTCCGACCCCCTAGAATGCAAGGAAGCCCGTCTGGCACCAGGGGAGGAACCGTGAAATCGCGCCTGATCGCGACCGTGGCACTGGGGGCGGCCCTCGCCCTCGGAACGACCGGATGCGGCATGCTGGTGCCGCAGGGCACCACGGTGCAGTACTCCCCCGCGGACGGGATGAGCGTGCCCGTGACCAGCGGTCCGATCCAGGTGCGCAACGTGCTGATCGTGGCGACCGAGGATGGCTCGGAAGGGAACCTGGTCGCTGCCCTGGTGAACCCGACGGATGCACCGCACGTGCTCAGCATGGAGGTGGGGGAAGGCGCCGGCGCGACCGCCCTGGAGGTGCGCGTGCCCGCTCACGGCAGCATCAGCATCGGTGGCTCCGGCGAACAGGGCGTCGACCCGATCCTCGTCGAGCGCCTGGACACCCTGCCCGGGGCCACCATTCCGGTCTACTTCCAGTCCGGCGACGGCGAAGGCGCCCGTGTGGACGTGCCCGTGCTGGACGGCAGCCTGGACTATCTCGCCGACCTCGTGCCCTGAGCGGGGAGCCCTCACGCCCCGAAGACGACCTCACCCCTCGAATCGGTAGCCGAGGCCGCGCACCGTCACCAGCATCACAGGATTACCCGGTTCCTTCTCGATGCGGGACCGGATCCGTTTGATGTGAACGTCCAGGGTCTTCGTGTCGCCGAAGTAGTCGGTACCCCACACGCGGTCGATGAGCTGGCCACGCGTGAGCACCCTGCCCTCGTTGCGCATCAGCACCTCGAGCAGCTCGAACTCCTTGAGGGGCATCGCGATTGCCGTGCCGTCCACGGTGACGGTGTGGCGATCGATGTCAAGGCTCACTCGGCCTCCGGTGAGGATCCGGTCCTCCAGGTCCGTCTGGTTCTGCGTGGAGCGGCGCAGCACAGCCCGGATGCGGGCGAGCAGCTCGCGCGCGGAGTACGGCTTGGTGACGTAGTCATCCGCACCGAGTTCGAGGCCGACGACGATGTCCACCTCGCTGTCCTTGGCGGTCAGCATGATCACCGGCACCGCCGACGCCGACCGCAGTTGC
The DNA here is from genome assembly GCA_963696115.1 of uncultured Actinomycetota bacterium. Classification (GTDB taxonomy): domain Bacteria; phylum Actinomycetota; class Actinomycetes; order Actinomycetales; family Microbacteriaceae; genus Microbacterium. The sequence goes on from CAVOIT010000006.1 coordinate 2,611, forward strand.
CGACAGACCTCCGTGCCGGGCATTCCCGGCAGCATCAGGTCCAGCAGGACGATGTCGGCCCCCTCTTCCCGGAATGACGAGAGCGCCGCCGGGCCGTCCTCGGCGACGGTCGCCTCGTATCCTTCCCGGCGCAGCAGGTACGCAAGCGGGTCGGCCAGGTCGGGCTCGTCCTCGACGATGAGCACTCGGGTCATGGTGCGGACCTCCTCGGGGTCTCGGCGGGCGTGACGCGCGACCGCAGGGCGCGGCGACGGGGTCGGGCCGGGATCTCTGACGCGGGCGCCAGTGGCAGGTGCACGGTGAACGTGGACCCCCGGCCCGGGCGCGACCAGAGCCGAACCTCGCCGCCGTGACGCTGGACGGCGTGCTTGACGATCGACAGCCCCAGCCCGGTTCCGCCGGTGCGACGAGAGCGCCCCTGGTCGGAGCGGTAGAAGCGCTCGAAGACCCGCTGCTGCTCGTCCTCCGCGATGCCGATGCCGCGGTCCGTGACGGCGATCTCCACGGCGGACCCGACCCGGGAGATCCCGATGCCGACGCTCGAACCGCGCGGCGAGTAAGCGATCGCGTTGGCGATCAGGTTGCCGACCGCCTCGCTGAGGATCTGCTGGTCCCCGCGCACCACCAGCCCGCGGTCCCCGCCGCGCACGAGCGTGACCCCGGCCGCATCCGCCGCCGTGGCGTGCGCCTCGATCGCCGAAGCGACGACCGAGTCGATGGCGACGTCGTCGGTGACCGCGAGATCGTCGGCGCTCTGCAGCCGGGACAGGCTCATCACGCGGCTCGTGAGCGAGGCTAGACGCGCGGCCTCCGCGCTCAGGCGCCGGGCGAAGGCCCGCACCTGCTCCGGGTCCTCGGCCGCGGACTCGATGGCCTCGGCGAGCAGGCTGACCGCGCCCACGGGGGTTTTCAACTCGTGGCTGGTGTTCGCCACGAAGTCGCGGCGCATCTGCTCCACCCGCTCCTGCTCCGTGATGTCTCGGATGACCACCAGCACGAGCGGCGAGGAGAGGCGGGTGCCGCGCACGGAGACGTGGCGCTGGTCGGTCGGCGTGGCTGCGCGTCGCAGCAGGATCGTCATGCTCGCCGGCATTCCGGACGAGCGCACGGTGCGGACCAGATCGCGAATCGCATCATCGGCGACGATCTCGCCCACGCGCAGCCCGAAACCAGCCGCGGGCGGCGAAGCGGCCCGGACCGTGGCGGATCCGTCCACCACGACTGCGGCGTCCTCCATCGCCTCCAGAACGTCGCGGACACCGGCGGGAACGTCGGACGAAGCCTGCCGCGCGGGACCGGTCCCGGACGATCACGGCGCCCAGCACGAGCCCGGTCACGCCCGCCCCGACCAGGGACCCGATCAGGAGTGCGAGCAGCGACAGCTGCGCCGTATCCATGGCACCAGCGTAGATCCCGGCCCGATAGGACCCTCGCCCGGCCCGACGGCTGCTGCGAGGACGTCGGTACTATTCACTCCTGCGGCACCGTTCGTTCACATGACGCGGCGACAATCGCCGGAACATCATGGTGCGGCCAGGGAGGAAGGTGCGACCATGCGAGAGCTGTTCCAGCAGACTCTGGACGACGTGCGACTGCGTCTGGTGGAGATCGCCGACCTGGTCGCCGAGGCGATCGAGAAGGCCACGCGCTCATTCGGGACCGGCGACGTCGCCCTCGCCGAAGAGGTGATCGACAACGATCAGGTGATCGACGACAAGGCCGTCGCCCTGGACGAGTTGGCGATCGACATCCTGGCGCGTCAGCAGCCGGTCGCGACCGATCTGCGCACCGTCGTGTCGGCGCTCCGGATCAGCGCATCCCTGGAGCGCATGGGCGACATCGCCGAGCACATCGCTCAGCTGACGCGGATGCGCTTCCCCGAACGGGCGGTCCCGAAGGGGCTGAAGGGCACCTTCACCAAGATGGGTGAGATCGACGTGGACCTGGCGCGCAAGCTCACGGAGCTGCTGCGCACCCGGGACCTGCAGTTGGCGGAGGAGATCCGCAACGAGGACGACCGTCTGGACGAACTCCACGTCGCGGTCTTCGAGAAGGTGCTCAGCGACTCCTGGCAGGGCGAGACCGCCGCCACCGTCGACGCCACCCTCGCCAGCCGCTACCACGAGCGGTTCGGCGACCACGCGGTGTCGGTAGCGAAGAAGATCGTGTACCTCGCCACAGGCGACTGGACACCGTACGGCGAGGGCTGATCCCGTCGGCCGACGGGGTTCAGTGCGATCCCTGAGCGGCGACTGCGGCGGCGCCGGCCGCCGCGGCCTCCGGGTCGAGGTACTCGCCCGGGCCCCGCACGAGCAGGTCCGAGTCGAAGCGGTACACCAGCGGGATGCCGGTGGGCACGTTCACCTCCGCGATCTCCTCATCACCGATGCCCTCCAGATGCTTGACGAGCCCGCGCAGCGAATTGCCGTGCGCGGCGACGAGGATGGTGCGTCCGGGGAGCAGATCGGGCAGGATGGCGTCCTGCCAGTACGGCAGGAGCCGGTCGATCACGAGCCGCAGGGACTCAGTCCGCGGGATCTCGCCGTCGATGCGCGCGTAGCGCGGGTCGTCCGCCTGGCTGAACTCCGAGTCGTCGGGTAGCGGCGGCGGCGGCACGTCGAACGAGCGCCGCCAGGCCGCGAACTGCTCCGGACCGTATTCGGCGAGGGTCTGCGCCTTGTCCTTGCCCTGCAGGGCGCCGTAGTGGCGCTCGTTGAGCCGCCAGGATCGGCGCACCGGGATCCACAGCCGGTCGGCGGCGTCCAGCGCCAGGTTCGCGGTCTGGATGGCTCGGCTGAGCAGCGACGTGTGCACCACGTCGGGCAGCAGCCCCGCCGCACGCATCAGTTCGCCGGCGCGCGATGCCTCCGCCGCGCCGCGTGGCGTGAGGCGCACATCCACCCAGCCGGTGAACAGATTGCGCTCGTTCCAGTCGCTCTGCCCGTGCCGCAGCAGGATCAGGGTGGCCTCGCTCATGGCCGCCATGCTACCGGGACGATCCCCTCGGGCGACGCGTCACGCCTCAGCTGCGACCGGACAACCGCCGCATCCTCGGCACTGCAGCGGCGGCACCCGCATCCGGCGGAACGATCACCGCCGAGGATGCTGCCACGGGGCCGTCAGCGGTGGTGACCACGAGTCCGCCGTCGACGGGCGCGGAGCGCTTGAGCAGTGCCAATCCGATCGGTCCCTGCTCATAGTGCCGCACAGCCGACGTGACGCGCCCCACCACGACATCGTCCGAGCGCACCTCGTCGCCGCTCCGCGGGAGCCTCTCGTCACTGCCGTCCAGGTGCAGAGCCACCAGCCGCCGCGGCGGATGCCCCAGGTTGTGCACCTTCGCGACCGTCTCCTGACCCCGGTAGCAGCCCTTGGCGAGGTGGACGGCGGTGCGCAGCCAGTCGACCTCGTGCGGAAGGGTGCGCCCGTCCACCTCCGTCGCCCAGCGCGGCCGCCATGCGGCGACCCGCAGGGCCTCGGCGGCAACGGCGCCCGCCGGGCGGAGTTCCGCGGATCGCCCGTGCACCAGCTCGTCTCGCACCGCCCGAGGCACGATCATCTCGCTCCAGTCGCGGTCAGCCCCAGGGTGGCCCTCCGCCGCCGCGTACCCGACGGATCCCGCCCCCACCGCGGGCCATGGGTCGCGCCACACGCGCGGGTCGATGCCCCACCCGGCGGCGGCGACGGTGACGGCGGCGCTCGCGCCGCCGAGAACGGCGTAGTCGGCACTCTCGCGCGGGTCCACGCGCAACCGGAACCGCATCCGCGTCAGCCACGTCAGGAGGCCGGACGCATCGGCCCGGTCCACGATCAACCACGTCGTCGCACCGTCGTCGAGGACGGCGGCGGCGTGCTCGACGTGGCCCTGCGGGTCGAGGATGAGCGTTTCGGTGGACGTGCCCGGCGCCAGCCCGGCGAGCGCTTGGCTGGAGATCGAGTCCAACCAGCTCAGCCGGTCCTCCCCCGACACGGTCAGCACGGCCCGGTCGTCCAGGACCGCGACCGCGGCACCGGAGGCCAGATCGCGCTGCTCGGCGAACGGAGATCCCGAGTGCTGCATGACGCCGTCCACGAGGACGGCTTGGTCCGTCATCGGGGCGCCGTCAGCGCTGGCCCCGGTACAGGTTGCGGATCACCACGCCCGCGACGACGACGATCGCGAGCGCGGCCAGACCCAGCAGCCCGACGAAGAACAATTCGAGCGCGACGAGATCCATGGCTCCATGGTAGCCGCACGGCCGCCGGTCAGATCGCTGTGAGAAGGTCAGCGAGCGCCGCGACCGCGCTGATAGCTCCGAGCAGCACCAGGGCGCCGATCCCGGTCAGCGCCATTCGGGCGATGAACCGTGGTGCGCCGCCGTACCGCAACTGCGCTGCGAAGCCCGCCACGACCGCGGCCGCAAGGGTCACCCCCAGCCACGTGGCCTGGTCACCCGCAGGCAGCAGCAGCACCACCGTGGCGCCGGCGACAACCGTGCCGATCCACACCGCGACCACGGGACCGAGCGGCCGATGCGGCACCAGTTCCGGTTCGTTCACGCTGCCATTGTCGCCCATGCGGGAGCCGGCGGGGACTCGGGCGGGGCGGTCGGCGCGAGCTCCGTCGCGACTGCGCCTAGGATATGGGCGATGGCGACCCGGTTCAGGGGGATGTGTTGGCGCAGCTTCTGGTACTGAGTTCCGCGCCCGGCGGCGCGCCCGTGCTGGCCGCGCTCGAACTGCTCAGCCACCGGGTCCGACAGATCCCCGCCGAGCCGGCACAGTTGGTGAACGCGCCGCAGGCGGACGTGGTCTTCGTCGACGGACGGGAGGACCTGGTCGGAGCGAAGTCGTTGTGCAAGATCCTCACCACCACGGGGTTGGAGGCACCGCTCATCCTGGTGGTCACCGAGGGGGGTCTGACCGCCGTGTCCACAGACTGGGGCGTGGACGACGTGGTGCTCACCAGCGCCGGACCGGCGGAGGTGGACGCCCGCATCCGACTCGCGATCGGACGGCTCGCGAAGGACCAGGTCTCCAGCCGCATCCAGACCTCCGGCATCACCATCGACGAGTCGTCCTATTCGGCCAAGGTGCGCGGCCAGCCGCTGGACCTGACGTACAAGGAGTTCCAGCTGCTGCACTTCTTCGCCACCCACCCGTCCCGGGTGTTCACGCGCGAGCAGCTGCTGAGCGAGGTGTGGGGGTACGACTACTTCGGCGGGACACGCACCGTGGACGTGCACGTGCGGCGATTGCGGGCAAAGCTGGGCGACCTGGAGCAGCTGATCGGTACCGTGCGCAACGTCGGGTACCGCTTCAACGTGTACGAGGACGACCAGGTGCCGGCACCGCGGACGCGGCCCGGGGGCTGACCGGCCGTTCATCCGCCCGTCACTCCGGGCTGCGATGATGAAGGGGTGATCGGACAGGACGTGCTCGACGCCGGGCTCGGCGACGCCGATGACGACGATTTCGACCTGCCTGCTGCTGCCTCCGACCCCGAACTGCCCGACGACCGGTACATCGACCGGGAAGTGAGCTGGCTCGCGTTCAACCAGCGCGTACTGGAACTGGCCGAGGACCCGCGCCTGCCGATCCTGGAACGCGCGAACTTCCTGGCCATTTTCGGCAGCAACCTCGACGAGTTCTTCATGGTCCGCGTCGCGGGACTGAAGCGCCGCATCCTGACCGGTCTGGCGGTGCCGACCAATACCGGCCGGGCGCCGCAGGACGTGCTCGCCGATATCTCGGCAGCCGCGCACCGTCTGCAGCGCAGGCACGCCGATGCCTGGCAGCAGCGGGTCAAGCCCGCGCTGGCGGACGCCGGCATCCACGTGCTGGCCTGGCGCGATCTGGACGAGGCCGACCGCACCCGCCTGTACGAGTACTTCCAGGCACACGTGTTCCCGGTGCTCATGCCGTTGGCAGTCGACCCCGCGCACCCGTTCCCGTACATCTCCGGCCTGTCCCTGAACCTCGCGATCCGGATCCGGAACGCTCGCAGCGGGCGCCAGGAGTTCGCACGCCTGAAGGTGCCGACCATGCTGCCCCGGTTCGTCGAGGTCTCCCGCGACGGCGATGTCGTGCGCTACCTGGCACTGGAGGACCTGATCGCGAACAACCTGGGCGACCTGTTCCCCGGGATGGAGGTCCTGGATCATCACGCGTTCCGCCTCACGCGGAACGAAGACGTCGTCATCGAGGAGGACGAGACCGAGAACCTCATCCAGGTGCTCGAGGCGGAGTTGCTGCGGCGCCGCTTCGGACCGCCGATCCGGCTGGAGATCACGGATGACATGGACGATGTCACGCTGGACCTGCTCATCAAGGAACTGGACATCACCGAACAGGAGGTGTACCGGCTGCCCGGGCCGCTCGATCTGCGCGGCCTGTTCGACCTGGCGCGGATCGACCGCCCTGAACTGAGGTACCCGCCACACGTGCCCACCACGGCGGTCGCCTTCCAGCCGGGGGACTCCACCGAGAAGACGGACATCTTCGCGGCGATCCGCAAAGGCGACGTGCTCGTGCATCATCCGTACGAGTCGTTCGCCACGAGCGTGCAGGCGTTCCTGGAGCAGGCCGCGCAGGATCCGCACGTGCTCGCAATCAAGCAAACCCTGTACCGCACGTCCGGTGACAGTCCCATCGTGCAGGCGCTCATCGACGCGGCCGAGGCCGGCAAGCAGGTGCTGGCACTCGTGGAGGTCAAGGCCCGCTTCGACGAGGCCAACAACATCGTCTGGGCGCGCAAGCTCGAGAAGGCCGGCGTGCACGTGGTCTACGGGCTGGTGGGACTGAAGACGCACTGCAAGCTCGCGCTCGTGATCCGCGAGGAGAACGCCGTGCTCCGCAGCTACAGCCACGTCGGCACCGGGAACTACAACCCGAAGACGAGTCGCATGTACGAGGATTTCGGCCTGTTCACCGCCGACGACGAGGTCGGCCGGGACCTGACCCGGCTGTTCAACGAGTTGAGCGGCTACGCCATCGAGAAGAAGTTCAAGCGGCTGCTGGTGGCTCCGCGCCATCTGCGCCGCGGCCTCATCCGGCTGATCGAGGCCGAGCGGCGCGTGGCGCTGGCCGGCCGCGCGGCGAGCGTGCGCATCAAAGTCAACTCGATGGTCGACGAGCAGATCATCGACGCCCTGTACCGGGCGAGCCAGGCCGGGGTGCACGTGGATGTCTGGGTGCGCGGCATCTGCAGCATCCGGCCGGGGGTGCCCGGCCTCAGCGACAACATCACCGTGCGCTCCATCCTCGGCCGCTATCTCGAGCATTCCCGCATCTTCGCGTTCCACAACGACGGCGACCCGATCGCGTACATCGGCAGCGCGGACATGATGCACCGCAACCTCGACCGCCGAGTGGAAGCCCTGGTGCGGCTGGCGTCTTCGCGGCACGTCGCCGAACTGCAGGAGCTGTTCTCGCTCGCGATGGCCGACTCGACCAGTTCCTGGTGGCTGGACGCCTCCGGGACGTGGACCCGTCACCACCTCGCCGAGGACGGCTCGGACCTCACCGACCTGCACGAAGCAACGATGGCCGCGGTCCAGCGGCGTCGACGCACGCGAGCGGTTCGATGACGGACGCCGCCGTCTACGCCGCCGGCGGCGTGGTCTGGAGGATGGTCGACGGCAAATTGCGCATCCTGCTGATTCATCGCACCCGTTACCGGGACGTCACCCTCCCCAAGGGCAAGGTGGAGCCAGGCGAGTCCCTGGTGCAGACCGCGGTGCGGGAGATCTTCGAGGAGACCGGCCTCCGCGTCGACCTGGGGCTGCCCGTGGGTGTCTCGCGCTACCGGCTGCCGCGAGGGATCGACAAGGTCGTACATTATTGGGCGGCCGAAGCCGATGAGTTCGCCGTCCGCGCCTGCGCGTTCGTCCCCAACGGGGAGGTCGCCGCGATCGAATGGGTGAGCCCGAAGCGGGCACTCGCGACGCTGAGCTACCCGGTCGACATCGAGATCCTCGAGACGTTCCTCGCGTTCGTCGACGACGGCGTGCTGGAGACGTTCCCCCTCGTCGTGCTGCGTCACGGGAAGGCGGTCCCGCGCAGCCGGTGGGAGGGCTCGGATGCGGCACGCCCGTTGACCCCACGGGGCGTTCGTCAGGCGCACGCGGTCGTGGAACCGCTGCGCTGCTACGGGGTGAGACGGATCGTCTCCAGTGACGCGGTCCGCTGCGTCGCCACCGTTTCGCCGCTGGCGGCGGCGCTGGATAGGCCCATCCGGCAGACCCACGACCTGAGTCAGGATGCCTGGGAGCAGGGCACCGCCGATGTGCGCGCGGTGGTGGGCAAGCGCGTGCGCGCCGGGAAGCCGGCCGTCCTGTGCAGCCACGGTCCGGTGCTGCCGACCATGCTGGACGAGATCGCGCTGGCGACGGGCACCGTGAAGGGCTCCTACCTGTCCCGTGCCGCCGACCTGGACGTCGGCGGGTTCTCCGTGGCCCACCTGTCCCGCACCAACCCCGGTTCGGGGATCGCGGCGATCGAGACGCACCCCCCGGCGGCATGACCGCCGAGGACGCCCGTCGGCGCCACGGGTCCCCGGCGGGAGCATGGCGGGTCGCCTGGCGCCGGTACGACCACCACGAAGGGCGGCGGCGGGCCGCGTGGGGACTGCTCGCGGATCTCGCCGGTGACGGCGCGGTGATATCCAACCCATGCCCGCGCTGCGGCGGCCCGCACGGACCCGGTGACGCTCACCGGCGTTCCCTTGGTGGCAGCGGTCTCGTACGCCGCGGGCTACGCGGTCGTCGCGCTCGCCGACTCCGGCCGGTTCCGCGCGGTAGGCGTGGACGCCGCCGCCGATCCTTCGGCGACAGGGGCGACACCGGACCTCGCCGGCGTGCTGCGGGGTGGTGCGGGAATGCGCGAGTGGGTGCGCGTGGAGGCCGCCCTGAAGGCGGACGGGCGCGGATTGCGGGTGGACCCGGGACGGGTGAGCATTCGCGGCGGCAGGCGGCGGTGGCGAGCGCAGGTCCCGGGCCGAACGGACCAGGTGCGGGGCATGGATATCGACGGCCCGGCCGGGGTGCTGGTGAGCCTCGCTCTCATCGAGCGAGCCGGCTCATCCCGGCAACGGCGGTAGTGGCGACCGGTCCAGCCAGGCGCTCAGGTCGCCGGCCACCGTCGGTCCTGCGCTTTCGGCCAGCAGCCGACGGAAGTCGTCCGTGGTCACCAGATCATGGCGGTGCCGCCTCGCCCAGTCCCGCAGCAGTGCGAAGAAGGCGTCGTCGCCGATGGCGACGCGGATCGCGTGGAGGGCCAGCGCGCCGCGCTTGTACACCACGTCGTCGAACATGGCGTCGGGACCCGGGTCCCCGATCGCGATGCCGGACCCGACCGCGCGCAGTTCGCGGTGATGAGCGGCGGCCAGCTGACCGGCCGTCGGACCGCCGGAGGCTTCCGACCACACCCACTCGGCGTAGCACGCGAATCCCTCGTTGAGCCAGATGTCGCGCCAACGTGCGATTCCTACGCTGTTGCCGAACCACTGGTGGGCGAGTTCGTGGGCCACGAGGCGCTCGCTGGCGGCATCCAGGTGGTTGCGCCCGAACACCGCCATCCCCTGCGCCTCGAGCGGGATCTCCAAATCGTCCGCAGTCACCACGAGGGTGCACTGCTCCTGCGGGTAGGGTCCGAACGCCGCCTCGAACACGCGCACCATGTCGGGCACCGGACGGAATGCGCGCTGCGCCTGGACGTCCAGCCTGGCGGGAGCCAGGTACTCGCCGCGCCCGGCCAGGGCACGACGCTGGTACCGGCCGATCTGCACCGAAGCCAGGTAGGTCGCCGTGGGCACGTCGCTGCGGAACACCGACGTCCGCCGGGGCCCCTGGCGACGGGTCTCCATCGGGCGCCCGGTGGCGGCGACCGTGTACTCGGCCTCGGTCGTGACGGCGATGCGGTAGCGGGCCCGGTCATCGGGCCGGTCATTGCAGGGGAACCACGTGGGTGCCCCGATGGGCTGGCCGGCCACCAGCGCGCCGTCCGACAGCTCCTCCCAGCCGATGGCGCCCCAGCGTGAGCGCCGCGGAGCCGGCGCCCCCGCGTAGGTCACGTCGAGGGAGAACGGCTCGCCCGCGGCGATCGTGCGCCCGGCTGTGACGATGAGTCGCCGGCCACGCTGGTGGAACTCGGCAGGTTCCCCGTCCATGAGGACGCGCGAGGCGCGCAGGCCGCTCAGATCGAGCGCGAAGGAGCGGGAGCGCACCGCGGCGACCGCGGCGAGCACAGCCCGTGCCGAGAGCCGGTTCGTGCGGACCCGGTAGTCGAGGTCGAGATCGTACGCCTCGACGCCGAAACGGGTGTCCCCGCAGTCCGGCGTGTACGCATCCGCGGCCGCAGCGGTCATGCGCGCGACTGATACGGCCGGAGCTTCACCGCGCGCCACGGCCCGATCGGGTTCCCGCTCCAGCGGGACCCCTCGGGGACATGCTCCCCGCGCATCACCAGGGACACCGGCCCCACGGTCGCCTCCGCGCCCAGCGAGGCGCCGGGAAGGATCACGCTGTGCGGACCGAGCGTGGCTCCGTCCGCCAGCTCGACCGCGTCCATGCTCATGATTCGATCATGGAACAAGTGCGTCTGCAGGACGCAGCCCCGGTTCACCGTGGCCGCCTCGCCGAGGGTCACCAGGTCGGGCTCGGGCAGCCAGTACGTCTCGCACCAGACGCCGGGTCCGATCCGCGAACCGAGCGAGCGCAGCCACATCGCCAGCGCCGGAGTACCGCTGGCAGCGCGCGCGAACCACGGCGCGGCCACCATTTCCGTGAACGTGTCGCTCACCTCCGTGCGCCAGACGAAGCTGGACCACAGCGGCCGCTCCCCGGGCCGGATCGGCCCGACCACCAGCCACTTGGCGAGCGTGGAGATCCCGGCGGACCCCGCCCCCGCGGCGAGCATCACCACCCCGGAGAGCAAGAACGCCAGCACCGCACCGAGGCGGTCGTGCACCAGCGCGAGCGTGAACAGCACTCCCAGACCGATCCCGCAGGTGACCAGGACGGGGACGATGCGGCAGGTCTCCCACAGGGCCCGCGCGACGCGCAGGCCCGCGGTGGGCTGATAGGTGCGGGTACTGTCGCCGCCCGCGGTCACCCTCCGCAGCCGCACGGCAGGCGAACCGAGCCACGACGATCCGGGCTTCGCCTTCGGGGGCGCCGACGACAGCACCGCCACCAGACCATCCCGCGGCACACGGCGGGACGGTGCAACCATGCTGGAGTTGCCGATGAAGGCGCGCCTGCCTACGCGCACCCGCCCGAGCCGCATCCACCCCGAGTGCAGTTCGTAAGAGGCGATCATGGTGTCGTCGGCGAGGAAGGCGCCGTCATCGATCCGCGTCATCGAAGGCACCAGCAGCACCGTCGACGCCTCCACGTCCCGCCCGACCTCGGCTCCCAGCATCCGCAGCCACAGCGGCGTGAGCAGGCTCGAGTAAACCGGGAACAGCATCGTCCGACTCGTGTCGAGCAGCCGCTCGGTCGTCCACGCCTGCCAGGCGCGGCGGCTACGGACCGGAAAAGTGCCCGGCTTCAGGCCCACGGCGAGCAAGCGCACCGCGACCACGACGGCGCCGGCGAACACCGCCCCGGTGGTGAGAGTCGCCGGGGTCAGCCAGCCGAGTGCGGCGAACGCCGCGTCGCCGATCGTCGCGGACCCTCGAATCCCCACGGCGAGCACCGCGGCGCCCGCCGCGAACGCGGCGATCGGGAGCAGGCCCAGCAGCATCCCGGACGCCGCATACGCCCACAGCCACGGCCGACCGGCCGGCGCCCGCTCCTCGGGCCACCCGTCCCCGGCGGCACCGATCCGCGCCGCCGGTGACCCCGCCCACCGCTGATCGGCGTGGATGCGGCCGAACACCGCCGACCCGGGGGCGATCTCGGCGCGGCGTCCGATCCGGGTGCCCGGCGCCAGGGTGCTGCGCGCCCCCACCACCGCTCCCGCGCCCACCCGCACCTCGCCGATCCGCACGATGTCGCCGTCGATCCAGTAGCCCGACAGATCGACCTCCGGTTCGATCGCGGCCCCGTCCCCGATCCGCAGCATCCCGGTGACCGGGGGAAGCGCATGCAGGTCGACGTCGCGACCGACCTGGGCACCCAGCGCCCGGGCGTAGTACACCACCCACGGCGCCCCGGCCAGGCCCACGGGATCCACCTGTGCCCCGATCTGCTCGGCCAGCCACAGCCTCAAGTGCACCGATCCGCCGCGGGGGTAGTCCCCCGGCGCGACCGACCGCAGCAGCAGTCGCGCACTCACCGCCGCGATCGCCATCCGTCCGAACGGAGTGGCGAAGATCAGCAGTCCCGCCGCGAGCGCCCACCACGGCGCAGCGGGGAGCACCTCGAAACCGGGGACGGCGTGCAGCAGCGTTCCCGCGGTCAGGAGGTACATGAGCCAGCGCGCCCCGGACAGGATGAACAGCGGCGCCCCCAGCACCGTCTGGATCGCCTGCATGCGGCGCGGGGTGCGGGCGGACCGGCTGTGCGGTGGGAGGGCCGGCCCGATGGTGAGCGGGCCCAGAGCGTGCGCCATCGCTCCCAGCCGGGGGAGATCGTAGATGTCAGCGACGGCGAACTCCGGCGCCCGGACCCGGATGCGGGACACCAGTTGAGCGGCGGCGAGGGACCCGCCGCCCAGATCGAAGAAGTCCGCGTCCGGACCCGTCACCGGGATGCCGAGGACCGCCTGCCACTGTTCGGCGAGCCACTGCTCGGTGGGGGTGAGTCCGGCGGGCGGTGTGTCGGCTCCTGGCAGCGGCCAGGGAAGGGCGGACCGATCGACCTTCCCGGAAGTCCGCACCGGGAGCGCGTCGACCACGGCGAGGGTCGGCACGAGGGCCGCGGGCATCTCGGCGGCGAGCGTCCGCCGCGCCGTCGGAACGTCGAAACCCTCCGGGTCGTCGACCACGAGGTAGCCGACCAGCAGCTGCACCCCGGACCGCGTGCCCCTCACGGCGGCGGCCGCGGCGGTCACACCGGCCAGGCCCTGCAGTGCCGCCTCCACCTCGCCCAGTTCGATCCGCCGACCACCGATCTTGACCTGGTCATCAGCGCGGCCCTGGAAGACCAGACCCGCGGGATCGAACCGCACCAGGTCGCCGGACCGGTAGGCCCGGGACCATCCGAGTGCGGGTATCGGCGCGTAGCGAGCGGCGTCCAGGTCGGCGTCCAGGTAGCGGGCCAGCCCCACACCGCCGATCACCAGTTCCCCGACCTCGCCGTCGGCCACCGGGCGCCCTTCAGCGTCGATCACGGCGAGTGCCCACCCGTCCAAGGGCAGACCGATCCGCACAGGTTCGGATCCGTCGAGCCGCGCCGCGCACGCCACGACCGTGGCCTCGGTGGGTCCGTACGTGTTCCACACCTCCCGGTCGTCCGCGACCAGGCGCGCCGCAAGCTCCGGCGGGCACGCCTCCCCGCCGAAAATCAGCAGTCGCACGTTCTCGAGCGACTCCGCAGGCCACATCGCCGCCAGGGTCGGCACCGTGGACACCACGGTGATCCCCTGGCGGATCAGCCAGGGCGCCAAGTCCTCGCCGGATCGCACGAGGGCGCGCGGGGCGGGGACCAGGCACGCGCCGTGGCGCCATGCGAGCCACATCTCCTCGCAGGATGCGTCGAACGCGACCGACAGTCCCGCGAGCACGCGGTCCCCCGGGCCGAGCGTCTGGTCCTGGAGGAACATCCTGGCCTCGGCGTCGACGAACGCCGCTGCGGACCGGTGGGTCACCGCCACCCCCTTCGGGATCCCGGTGGAACCCGAGGTGAAGATGATCCACGCGTCGTCGGACGGCTCGACCCGGTGCAGCGCCGGCAAGGACGCCGTCGGCGCCGACGCGAGGATGGGGAGGGCAGGACCCGGAGGACGATCCGCGACCGCCGCAGTGAAGACGCCCCCGGCGCCCACGATCCCGGCGACCCCGGCCTGCTCGAACACGAGGCGCGCCCGGTCGTCGGGATCCTCGGCGTCGACCGGCACGTACGCCGCTCCGGCCATCATCGTCCCGAGGATGGCCACGTACAGGTCATGCGTCCCGGACGGGATTCGGATGCCGACCCGGTCGCCCGCCCGGACGCCCGCCGCCACCAGGGCCGCAGCCGCGGCGGCCGCGCGAGCCAGGAGCGTCCGGTAGGTCAGCTCCACGGAGCCATCGTCGATCGCGACGGCATGTGGGAACCGCGCTGCCGTCGTCGCCAGCACGTCCACCAGCGTGCGCGGGGGCGCGGCCATCTCGCGGCGGTCGAGAATGCCCTCTTCTGCCACCCCGGACCCCCTTCCACGACCGCCGGCCCCTCGACAGCGTAGCCACCGCGCGTGAACCGACCCGCCGCCGTGTTCACCAGCCGTTCACCCCCCCTGCGCAGTCTGGTAAGGCGGCGTGTCTACGGTCGCAGCGAGCCCTGCACCGGGCACGTATCCCTGACATGTAAAGGACTGTCGCAGTGAAGATCAATCGCATCACCCAGGTGGGCGCGCTGGCCGCGGTCGCCGCGCTCGCCCTCGCCGGCTGCGCCTCCAACGAGGGCGGCGCTCAGACCGATGCGCCGGTCTCGTCGCTGTCCGGCAACCTCGCCGGCGGCGGCGCGTCTTCCCAGGAGGTCGCGCAGCAGGCGTGGATCGCCGGCTTCCAGACCGCCAACCCGGACGTGACCATCACGTACGACCCAGCCGGCTCCGGCGCGGGCCGCGAGTCGTTCCAGGCGGGGGCCTTCCCGTTCGCGGGTACCGACCGCGCCTTCAAGCCCGACGAGATCGAGGCGGGCCCGTTCGACGGCTGCGCCACCCCGGGCATCGTCGAACTGCCGCTGTACATCTCGCCGATCGCGGTGATCTTCAACATCGACGGCGTCGACGCGCTGAACCTGGACGCGGCCACAATCGCGAAGCTGTTCAACGGCACCATCACCAACTGGAACGACCCCGCGATCGCGGCGCTGAACCCCGGCGTGACCCTGCCGGACCTGGCGGTGACGCCAGTGCACCGCGCCGACGACTCCGGCACCACGGAGAACTTCACCGACTACCTGTACCAGGCGTCGGGCGGTGCCTGGGCGGATGAGGCGGACGGTGTGTGGCCGCTCGCCAGCGGTGAAGCCGCGCAGGGCACCTCCGGCGTGGTCGCCGCGGTCGCCGGCGGCAACGGCACCATCGGCTACGCGGACGCGTCACGGGCCGCGGAGGAGGGTCTGACGACCGCCGCAGTCAAGATCGGCGACGAGTTCGTGCCGTACTCGCCCGAGGCGGCCGCCGCCATCGTGGACGAGTCGCCCTTCGAGGAGGGCCGCGCGGACGGTGACCTCGCGATCAAGCTCGACCGCACCAGCACCGCGGCCGGCGTGTACCCGATCGTCCTGGTCAGCTACCTGGTGGCGTGCGAGGAATACGTCGACACCGCAGTCGCTCCGCTTGTGAAGGGGTACCTGCAGTACATCGCGAGCCCCGAAGGTCAGGACGCCGCCGCGGCCGCCGCGGGCAACGCCCCGATCTCCGACACGCTGCGCGAGCAGGTCAACGCGGCGATCGACCTGATCGTCACCCAGTGACGTCGACGGCCGGCCCGGCTTCAGCCGGGCCGGCCGTCCCCCACTCCGTGCCCCACTTCGTCGTCCCAAGGAACAACGCATGACACAGTCGGCACCCGCGGCGCTGAACGCGTCCCGCCGCGCCGGGACGAAGCAGCGGCCGGGGGATCGCTGGTTCTCCGGCACCGCCGTCGGGGCCGGCATCACGATCCTGGTGACTCTCGCCGCCGTCGCCCTTTTCCTCATCATCCAGTCGATCCCGGGACTGACCGCGACCAGCGAGAACGCGAAGCTGCTGTCGTCGAACTTCTGGGCGTATGTCTGGCCGCTCGCCTTCGGCACCGTGTGGGTATCATTCCTCGCCCTGCTCATCGCCGTGCCGCTGTCGGTGTGCGTCGCGTTGTTCATCTCGCACTACGCTCCGCGTCAGATGGCGCAAGTGCTCGGGTACGCGGTCGACCTGCTGGCGGCGGTGCCGTCGGTCGTGTTCGGCCTGTGGGGCATCCTCGTGCTGGCGCCGATCGTGCAGCCGGTCTACACGTGGTTGAACGCCAACGCGGGCTGGTTTCCGCTGTTCGCCGGATCGCCATCGGGCACCGGGCGCACCATCTTCACGGCCGCGATCGTGCTCGCCGTCATGGTCGTCCCCATCATCACCGCGATCTGCCGGGAGGTCTTCCTGCAGACGCCCGTGCTCCACGAGGAGGCGGCGCTCGCCCTCGGCGCCACGCGGTGGGAGATGATCCGCATGACGGTGTTCCCGTTCGGGCGCAGCGGCATCATCTCCGCATCGATGCTGGGGCTGGGGCGCGCGCTGGGCGAGACCATGGCGGTGGCCATGGTGCTGTCGGCGGCGAACATCGTCACCTTCCGACTGTTCACCTCGGAGAACCCCGGCACGATCCCCGCGAACATCGCGCTGACCTTCCCGGAAGCGTTCGGGATCAACATCAACGTGTTGATCGCCACCGGCCTGATCCTGTTCGTCGTCACCTTCGCCGTGAATGCCGTGGCGCGATGGGTCGTGGAGCGGCGCAAAGAATTCTCGGGGGCGAACTGACATGACGGTGACCATCGCATCACCCCCGCAGGCCCCTCTGGCACGGCCCGTGCACCGGCTGACCAGCGGCAGGCTCGCCCGCTGGGTGCCCTGGGCGATCCTGGCCGGCAGCGCGGCACTCAGTGCGGCGGTGCTCGCGGTCATCGCGGCGGCATCCGCGTCCGGCTTCAACGTCATCGGATGGGCTGTCGTCACCGCCGTGATGTACCTCGTCCTGGTGACGACCGTGTCGGGCGTGGTCGAGGGCCGACGCAAGGCGGTGGACCGGCTCGTGACCGGCGTGGTGACCATCGCGTTCGGGATCGCACTGGTCCCCCTGATCTCGGTGACCGTCACCGTGCTCGTCAACGGCGTCGCCGGGATGTCGGCGGACTTCTTCGGCAGCTCGATGCGGAACGTCGTCGGGGAGGGCGGCGGCGCCCTCCACGCCATCATCGGCACGGTGCTGATCACCCTGGCGGCGGCGGTCATCTCGATCCCGGTCGGGATCTTCACGGCGATCTACCTGGTCGAGTACGGGCAGGGCACCCGCCTGGCGCGCAGCGTGACGTTCCTCGTGGACGTCATGACCGGCATCCCCTCGATCGTGGCCGGTCTGTTCGCCTACGCCGTCTTCGCGATCTTCCTCGGCCCCGGCATCCGGATGGGGATCATGGGATCCATCGCCCTGGCGGTGCTCATGATCCCGATCATCGTGCGGTCCACGGAGGAGATGCTGCGACTCGTGCCGAACGAGCTGCGCGAGGCCGCTTACGCCCTGGGGGTGCCCAAGTGGCTCACCATCGCGCGGGTGGTGCTGCCCACGTCGCTGGCCGGGATCATGACGGGCGTGATGCTGTCCATCTCCCGCGTCATCGGCGAGACCGCCCCCCTGTTGTTGACGGCGGGTGTGGCGACATCCATGAACTACAACCTCTTCGAGGGAAGGATGATGACCCTGCCGGTGTTCGCATATTCGCAGTACATGAATCAGGGCATCCCGGCCGAGGCATACATCAACCGTGCGTGGGCGGCGGCGCTGGTGCTGATCCTGATCGTGATGGTGCTGAACGTGGTGGCGAGACTGGTCGCTCACTTCTTCTCCCCCACGTTCAGCCGCTGACCGAACCCGAACGAACCGAGGAGACCGTGTCCAAGAGCATCGAGGTCACCGATCTGAACGTCTACTACGGCGATTTCCTGGCCGTCGAGGACGTGTCGCTGACGATCGAGCCGCGCAGCGTCACCGCGTTCATCGGACCGTCCGGATGCGGCAAGTCCACCTTCCTGCGAACCCTGAACCGGATGCACGAGGTGATCCCGGGCGCGTACGTCACCGGCGAGGTGCTGCTGGACGGCGAGAACCTGTACGCGCCCAACGTCGACCCGGTGCTGGTGCGCCGTCAGGTGGGGATGGTGTTCCAGCGCCCAAACCCGTTCCCGACCATGTCGATCCGCGACAACGTGCTCGCCGGCGTGAAGCTCAACAACCGCCGGATCTCGCGGTCCGACGCCGACGCGCTGGTGGAGCGATCGCTGCAGGGCGCGAACCTGTGGAACGAGGTCAAGGACCGGCTGGACAAGCCGGGGTCGGGACTCTCGGGCGGTCAGCAGCAGCGCCTGTGCATCGCCCGCGCCATCGCCGTGGCCCCGGAGGTGCTGCTGATGGACGAGCCGTGCTCGGCGCTCGACCCGATCTCCACCTACGCGATCGAGGAGCTGATCGAGGAGCTCAAGGCCGAGTACACGATCGTGATCGTCACCCACAACATGCAGCAGGCGTCCCGGGTCAGCGACAAGACGGCGTTCTTCAACATCGCCGGCACCGGCATGCCCGGCAAGCTCATCGAGTACGACGACACCTCCACGATCTTCACCGCACCGTCGATGAAGTCCACCGAGGACTACGTGTCCGGCCGCTTCGGCTGAACCCGCCCGGCCCGGAGTCTTCTCCCCCGTCGAGACGGCCTGGACGGGACTCCTGCGAGCGGGGGATGCCGCGCCTGCGGCCGCCCGCCCGACGCACGCTGATCGCATGCTGGCGCAGCCGATGGTCGATCCGGTCCTGTGGCGCACGTCGGCGTTGCGCAGCGCGGGTTGGACGCGAGACAGTATCCGCCGCGCGACCGCCGCGGGATCCCTCACGCCCGTCCGACGCGGACTGTACGCGGCCGCAGGATGCGATGTGAGGCATCTCACCGCGGCCCGCCACGGCGGCGCCCCGGCCTGCGTGACAGCCGGCGGCATCCTGGGCCTGTGGGTGCTCGACGACGGCCGCGTCCACGTCGGGCTCGGCCGGGCGGGTCATCGGCTGCCCCATGCCGGGTGCGGATGCGTCGAGCACTGGGACGGCCCTGTCCCCGCGCCCGGCACCATCCCCCCGGTGACGACCGTCCTCACCCAGATCGCCGGATGCCGCGGCCCTGAGGCCTTCTTCGTCGCCCTCGAATCCGCACTCGCGGCCGGACAGGTGACGATCGCGCAGATGCGGACCATGCGGACGAACCTGCCGCGCGCCGCCGCCGCGCTCGTGGACCTGGCCCGGGCGGATGCGGGGTCGGGCACGGAGTCGCTGTTCCGTCTGCGACTGCTGCCCTCCGGCATCCCGATCCGATCGCAGGCGCGCGTGGGTCCGGGTCACCGGGCCGACTTCCTCATCGGAGACCGACTGCTGGTCGAGATCGACAGTCGCGCTCACCACGACGCGCCTCGCGCTCGGCGTCGGGACCTGGATCGCGACGCGAGCGCCGCTGTCTGGGACTACGAGACGCTCCGCTTCGACTACGGTCAGGTCCTGCACGACTGGGACACCGTGGAAGCCGCCGTCCTCGCCAAGGTCGCCGCCGGCGCCCACCTGCGCCCCTGATCCCCCTCTCCCGCCTCCGCCGCTCCCGCCCGCCGTCGTGCGGCTCCGCCCGCCCGTCGTGCGGACCTCATCCGCGACACGCCGGAAGCGCGGGCCGGGAGGCCGGCGTGTCGCGCTCGGCATCCGCACGACGGACGGGGAGTCGGAGGGCGGGGGACGGAGGGGCGGGGCGGGGACGGAGGAGGGGTCAGGTGCGGGGGGTGAGGAGGTAGGAGTTGAAGGATGCGGTGAGGGCGTCATCCCGCGGAACGGGAACGCCGTCCACGGCGACGATCGGCACGGCGAGGCGGACGCTGGACAGGAGCCACGCGGCATCCGCCTCCACCAGGGCGGATGCCGGCAGGGTCTCGTACCCGGTGGGATGGCCGTGCTGCTCCAGCCAGGCGAACAGGCTCATCTGGGTCGTGCCGTGCAGGATGCCGATCCCCGGCTCCGGGGTGAGGAAGCGGTCGCCGCGGCGAAGCACGAGCGAGGCGGTCGGCGCCTCCAGCAGCATCCCGTCGCTGGAGACGTAGACGGCGTCGTCGGCGCCGCGGCGGCGCGCCTCCCGCAGCGCGGCCATGTTCGGCGCGTACGAGAGGGTCTTGGCGCCCAGCAGCAACCACGGCGCACGGGCGGACGCGGTGATGTCGTACCCGCGGTCCAGGGTCGCCACCCGCACGCCCGCCGGCGCGGACCGCGGTGTAGTCCGGCGCCTGCGCGGCGGTGACCCACGCGGTCGGCGCGGGCCCGTGCTCGACCCCGCGACTGAGGATGAGCTTGATCACACACTCGCCGGGAGGGCACGACGCCGCCATGACCGCGATCGCCTGGCGCCACTGCTGCCGGTGCGGAGCGGGCAGGTCGCACAGCGTCGCCGAATGGCTCAGGCGATCCAGATGCGCTTCGACCTCCTGCGCGTGCGCGTCGACCACGCCGATGGACTCGAAGATGCCGTCGCCGCGCTGGGTGCTCAACTCCCCCACGCTGAGAGCCGGAGCGGATGCGTCGACCGGTGTGAACGTCTCCGTGAAGTCCGATCGGACGTCGGCGGTCCCGGCCGGCTCGAGCAGCAGTGCGCGGCGCCAGGTCACGGTGCGAGCCTACGCGGGAATGCCCGCCCGGCTCGTCCGGTTACACTGGATCGGCCGGGCCGCAGTAACCCCGGGCTCCATCTTCTGCCGCTGCGAGCGGCCACGCGCCGAGAGGCGTTCTGCGGCCCGGCATCCTCATGTCCGGCCGACGCGGGGGCGTGCGGGCCGAGGCGAGGCGCGTGAGCGACGGGCGTGCCCCGGCTCAGATGAGGGCGTCGCGGCGCCAGAGCGCCGCCGCCGCGGCCAGGTCCTCGGCGAAGGTCGACAGCCGCAGCGCGCGGGTGGTCAGCGTGCTCGCGCGCTGCGGCTCGGTGGGTTCGTAGTCGTCCGCCACGTGCGTGGCGCCGGCTGCGTGCACGCGGCAGAACGCCGCGGCACGGTCCAGCGCGATCGCGAAGTCGCCGGCGAACGCGCCGCGCAGGATCGTGTCGATGAGCGAGACGAGCTCGGCGGGACCCGCCGGTGCCGGCGCGCCCGCCACCACCACGTCCACGCCGGGGAGCTCCGTCCGGCCGCGGTCGAACAGCAGCGCGGATCCCTGGGGGTCGTCGTGGATCATGAGCTGCAGCAGGTACAGCCGCCACAGCGCTCCCGGGAGGGTGCGGGCCGGGGCGCGGGACCACAGCAGCGCGATGTCGTCGATGCCGTGGTCCCCGGTGAAGGCCACCAGGCGGTCCACGGCGGCGGCATCCGCTCCGGCGCGCACCCGGGCCAGCAGACCCGAGGCCGTCGAGTGCGCCACCCGCGACACCTCGGCGGGGTCCTCCGCGGCGTAGAGGCGATCGAACACCTCGCCGGGGCGGCGGATCGGCTTGTGGAAGGACTCCGGGTCGTCTCTCATCGTTGTCGAGGCTACCCGCGGGGGCGCGCGCCTGGCACGAACTAGGCTGGACAGACGGGCCTCTAGCTCAGTCGGTAGAGCATCGGACTTTTAATCCGCGGGTCGTGGGTTCGAGCCCCACGGGGCCCACCGCACCCCGAGCCGCGCTCAGCGACCGGCGGGGGTGAGGATGCCGCCGGCCGCCGCGATCTCGGCGAGGGCGGCAGCGCTCGCGTCCGTGTCTACGCCGGCCACCAGGTCGGTGAGCACCCGCACCCTGAACCCGGCGCGCAGCGCGTCCCGTGCT
Source organism: uncultured Actinomycetota bacterium (assembly GCA_963696115.1). GTDB lineage: Bacteria > Actinomycetota > Actinomycetes > Actinomycetales > Microbacteriaceae > Microbacterium. The sequence continues at coordinate 24,240 of CAVOIT010000006.1, forward strand.
GAGGCGCGAACGCAGTGGTCGGTGGCGATCCCGGCGATGTCCACACTGCTCACGCCGTGCTCCTGCAGCACCTGCTCTGCGGTGCGACCGTCGTCGGCCACGCCCTCGAACAGTGAGTACGCGGGCCGGCCCTGACCCTTGCGGATGTGGTGGGTGACCCGGGAGGTATCGAAGCCGTCATCGTAGTCGGCTCCCGCGGTCCCGGCCACGCAATGCGGCGGCCACGTATCCCGGTAGTCCGGGTCGGCCGAGAAGTGGCCCCCGTTGTCGCCGGACGGATCGTGCCAGTCCCGGGACGCGAGGATCACCGCGTAGTCCTCGACGTGGTCCCGCAGATGGCGGGAAACAGCCCGGGCCACGTCGTCGCCTCCGGCGACGGCGAGCGCTCCGCCCTCCGTGAAGTCGTTCTGGATGTCGACCAGCAGCAGTGCCCGACTCATGACTCGAGGCTATCCGCCGGCGCTTGTTCGCGGGACAGTCGCGACGGCCACCAGATCGACCGTCCGATGTCGTAGGACACAGCGGGCACAAGAAGCGACCGCACGAGGAAAGTGTCCAACAGCACCCCGAACGCCACGATAAATGCCAATTGAGCCAGGAACAGGATCGGGATGACGCCCAGCGCCGCGAACGTTGCCGCCAGCACGAGACCGGCCGAGGTGATAACTCCGCCCGTGGCCACCAAGCCGCGCAGGATGCCGGGACGCGTGCCATGCCTGAGCGATTCCTCACGCACCCGCGTCATGAGGAAGATGTTGTAGTCGATGCCCAGCGCCACAAGGAACACGAACCCGTACAGTGGCACAGCGGGATCGGCTCCGGGGAAGTCGAACACGTGATTGAAGACGAGCGCGCTGACTCCCATCGCGGCCGCGAATGAGGCGACCACGCTCGCTACCAGGAGCAGCGGTGCGAGCACGGCGCGCAGCAGCAGCATCAGGATCATCAGAATCACGACCAGCACAATCGGGATGATGACGGCGCGGTCCCGGATCGATGTGTCGTTCGTGTCCAAGGCTGTCGCCGTGACACCTCCGACCAGCGTCCCCGGAACATCCGCCTGGAGACTCTCCCGCACCGACCGCACCGTCGACTCGGCCTCGATCGAGTCGGGTGCGTCCGTTAGGGTCGCCACCAGTAGGGCGTCGGAACCGGCGACGATGGGATCCGAGACTGACTGCACGCCGTCCTGGTCACGCACCACCTCGGCTGCCGCCGCAGCCTGCTGGGCCGGGGCGATGACGTACATGGGACTGCCGGTTCCGCCCGGGAAGTGGTCCCCGAGCACCTGCTGCCCGTCGCGGGCCTGGGAGTATCCGAGCACGAGATCGCTGGACTGCACGCCGTCGGCCTTCAGTTGCAGCACGCCTGCACCGGCGATGAGCAGCACCACGCTCGCGCCGATCCACACCGGACGCGCATGGCGAGCGATAAGGCGCGCGATCTTCGGCCAGAGCCCCGGGACCGGTGCGCTCAGATCCTCGGGGAGGACGGCGGCTGCGCGGTGGGGGATGAACGGCCAGAAGGCGACCCGACCCAATAATGCGAGGAGGGCGGGCAGGAACGTCAGTGCGACGAGGAACGCGCACCCGATGCCGATCGCGGCGATCGGACCGAGGGCTCGGTTGGTGGCCAGATCCGATAGCAGCAGGCACAGCAGGCCCGCCACCACGGTTCCTGCCGAGGCGAGGATCGGCGCGAACGCGCCGCGCCATGCCTGCACCGTCGCCTCCCAGCGGGTGAGGCCGGCGCCGATCCCCTCTCGGAAGCGCGCGACGTACAGCAGTGCGTAGTCAGTGGCGGCTCCGATGACCAGGATGAACAAGATTCCCTGCACCTGCCCGTTCAGCACCACCACACCGAGTTTGGCCAGCCACCAAACGACCAGGATCGCCAGGCTGAGGGCGAAGGTGGAGGCCAGCAGCACCAGCACAGGCAGCAGCGGCGATCGATAGACGATGATCAGGATCACGAACACCGCCGCCAAGGCCGTCAGCAGCAGGATCCCGTCAATTCCGAGGAAGCCGGCCACGAGATCCGCGCTGAACCCCGCCGGACCGGTCACCCACGCTTCGAGGGGGTCCGGGAGCGTGTCGGCGATCGTCGCTCGCAGCGACTCGACCGTGCCTCCGATGTCGCCGGAGCTGTCCACCGGGACGACGATCTGCACGGCCTGCCCGTCCTCCGATGGGATCGCCGGGGACACATCGCCGTGGACGCCCGGGACGGCGGCCATCTCGGCGGCGAGCTGCTGCGCCTGTCCGAGCTGAGCGGGACTGAGTGGGCCGTCCCCGGTGAGCACGATGACGGCCGGCACCGTGTCGTCGCCTCGGAAGTCGGCGAGCCGATCCGCGACCTGTGTGGCTTCGGCGCTGGAGGGCAGATAGGTGGACTGATCGTTGGTGGAGACCTCGTCGACCCTGCCGAAGTAGGGTCCCCCGACGGCCGCGGCCCCGAGCCACACGAGCACCAGGAGAGCAGGCACGCCGATCCGCAGCCAGGCGGGCGTTGTGGACGACTTCATATCGCTAGCTTATCTAGCAAATATGCTCGCCCACCACCCGCAGGCACGTCGGGTCATCCGCGCAGGAACAGCAGCCCCACGGATGCCGCGGCGCACGCGAGCGCGAGCAGGATCATCCCGCCGGCGAACCGGAGAGTGAAGCGCAGGGGCGTGCTCGTGCGCCGCATCCGCATCCGGCCGGGATCCGCGGTGCTCGTGTAGATCTCCGTGGAATCGGCGCCGGCGAGGATGCGCCGCTCCTGCGCCGTCAGGACCGCGGAGTGCACGAGCCCGTCCCGTCCGATCCACCGCAGCTCGTCGCCGTCGGGGCTCGCCTCGACGACGGCGAGGGTGCGCTCCCACGTGCCGTCGAGGATGCGGAGCACGAGCGCGATCACGGCGAGTGCCGCCCCCGCCCCGACGCCGACGATCGCGAACGTCTCCAGCAGCGCGTCCAGCGGTCGTGCCCAAGCGGGCTCTCCCGGTCTCATGCGGTGCCGTCGCGACCGCGGCAGGGCGGCCGCACGTTCCGATTATCCCCGACGACGGCGGAGTGCCGAGATGTCGGGCTGGTTCACGTGTCGGAGCCACCTAAGGGAATCGAACCCTTGACCTATTCATTACGAGTGAATCGCTCTGCCGACTGAGCTAAGGTGGCGGCTCGGGATCGGGATCCCGCCGTCGGCGCCCCGTGGACCGCGGCGGCGACGGTGACCCAGCATACCGGACCCCTCCCGGCGTCCCGGCTCAGCCGCAGCGCAGGTCACGTCGGGCGTCTCCCCGGTGCGGAAGTACGCCTCGACGGCTCCGTCCACGCAGCGGTCGCCCTTGTTGTACCCGGTGTGACCTTCCCCCACGCGCGTGATCAGGATGCCGGAGGACAGCTGGTCGGCCAGCGCGACGGACCAGGCGTAGGGGGTGGCAGGGTCGTTGGTCGTGCCGATCACCAGGATGGGGGCGGCCCCGGAAGCCGTGATCGGACCGCGCACCCCGGTCGCCGGATGCAACCATGTGTCGCAGACGTCGACGGTGTTCCAGTACGGCGCCACGGTCGGCGCCTCGGACGCGAGACGCGCGTCGGCGGCAGCCTGCTCGGCGGGGGATTCGTCGTGCGGGTAGTCCAGGCAGTTGTAGGCGATGAACGCCTCCGTCGAGTTGTCCAGGTAGCGACCGTCGGACCGGTTGTAGTAGAAGTCCGCCAGATCGAACGCGGCGGTCGGATCGCCCTGCTGCACCTGCGTGAGCGCGGTCGTCAGGTACGGCCAGCTCTCCTGGGAGTACAGCGCCGCGATGATCGCGGTGAGCAGCGCGTCGGCGCCCAGCATCCGCCCGTCGCCGTTCCGCAGCGGCGCCGCGTCGACCCGCGCGAGGAGGGTCCCGAGGTCCGCCATCCCCTCGTCGACGGTCCCCACGAACGGGCAGTCCGCGCCGTCGGACAGGCACGAGGCCATGTAGGCCCGCAGCGCCGACTCGAAGCCCACCCCTTGAGCGGTGGACACCTCCAGCCCGGAGGTGGACGGGTCGATCGCGCCGTCGAGCACCATCCGCCCCACCCGGTCGGGATACAGCTCCGCGTACGTCGCGCCGAGGAAGGTGCCGTAGGAGTAGCCGAGGTAGTTCACGACCTCATCGCCGAGCACGCCGCGCAGCAGATCCATGTCCCGTGCCGCCTGCACGGTGGTGATGTAGGGCAGTATGCCGCCGCTGGCGGCCTCGCATGCGCGAGCGAACGCCGCGTTGCGGGCAGTGAGTTGCTCCTCCCACTGCGGCGAGTGGCGAGGCGCAGCGGCGATGCCGAACAGGTACTCGTCCATGGCGGCGGGGTCGTAGCACCGCACCGCGGTGGACTCCCCCACCCCGCGCGGGTCGAAGCCGATGACGTCGTACTCGTCCTGCAGCTGCGCACCGACGGCGAAGTCGAGGGAGTCGCGGATCAGAGCGACGCCGCTCGCGCCCGGACCGCCCGGGTTCGTCAGGAGCGAGCCCTGGGCGGGGCCTTCGGCCCGGTGCCGGATGACGGCCAGGTCCAGCGTGCCCGCTTCGGGAGCCTCCCAGTCCAGGGGCGCGGTCACCGTGGTGCAGTCGAAGCCGGACCCGCAGTCCCGCCACTGCAGATCCTGTTCGTAGAAGGGCCGCAGCTCCGGCGCGACGCCCGAGCTGTCCGCCGTGCGCTCGGGAGATGTGGAGGGGTCCGCGCGGACCGAGACGAGGCATCCGGTGAGGGTGAGGCTCGCCACCGCGAGGCCGGCGATCAGAGCGAGCACGCCGCTCGCGCGGTGTCGGGTCATGCCGTCCTCCCGGTGGCGATGGTGATCAGCAACGACTCCAGCGCGAGCGCCGGCGCGACGTTGCGCTCCAGGTTCCTGCGGGTACGCGACAGGTCGTCGAGCACCGCCAGCGTGTGCGAGCGCGACCACTCCGATGCCCGTTCCCGCAGCAGGTCGGCGAGCTCCCGGTTGACCAGGTCGCCGTCCCGGCCGAACTGCACCATGAGCAGATCCCGGAACAGCGACTGCAGGTCGGTGAGGACGCGGTCGATGCCGTCGCGCAGGCTTCGCGTGGCACGCCGCTTCTGCTCCTCCGCCAGAGAGGTCAATTGCGCCCGGACCGCGGGCGGGATGGCGGCGCCGTCGGCCAGCCCGACCGTGCGCAGCAGTGACTCGCGTTCGCCGCGGTCACGTTCGGCCGTCAGCGCCGCGGCGTCGTCGGTCGCCGCCTGCACAATCCGGGATGCCACCTCCACCGCGTCGCTGACCCCGCGCACCAGAAGTGCGTCGCGCAGCGTGCGATCGCGGCGTTCCCGCGCGGACTCGTCCGTGGCGAGACGACGGGCCATGCCGATGTGGCGCTGCGCGTGCCGGGCAGCCTGCTCCGCGACGACCAGGTCGACGTTGCAGCGGCGAGCGACCAGCGCCGCCACATCCTCGAGCCGGGGCTCCCGCAAGCGCACCACCCGCACGCGGGATCGGATGGTGGGCAGCAGGTCGGCGTCGCTCGGGGCGCACAGCACCCAGACGGTGCGTTCCGGCGGCTCCTCCAGTGCCTTCAGCAGCACGTTGGAGGTGCGCTCGCTCATGCGATCGGCGTCTTCGACCACGATGACCCGGTACCGTCCCACGGACGGGGCGAACGATGCGCGTTCGACCAGCTTCCGGGCCTCGTCGATCCGGATCACGACCTGCTCGGTGCGCAGCGCGGTGACGTCGGGATGCGAGCGGGCGATCACCTGCGCCATCGCCGCGGTGTCACCCGGGTCGGCGATCAGTGCTGCTGCGAAGGCGTACGCGAGATTGGACCGGCCCGACCCGGGCGGTCCGGTGATGAGCCAGGCGTGCGTCATGGCCGCCGGGTCGGATGCCGCGTGCTGCAGAACCTGCACCGCGTCATGCTGGCCGAGCACGTCCCGCCACGGTGCAGCCTGCTCCTCCCGCGGCGCCTCCGCGGTCGCGCTGGTCATCACCCCAGCGTAACGGTCGCCCCCGACGCCGCCGGCGGGATCACAGCAGGGGCAGGACGCGCTCCCGCACGGCGTCCGCGATCCGATCCACCGGCGCGGAGGCGTCCACGACGAGGAACCGACCGGGTTCGGCGCGGGCGAGGGCGCGATACGACTCCCTCACCCGCGCGTGGAAGTCGGCGGCCTCCGCCTCCAGCCGGTCGTACGGCTTGTCGTCGGCTTCGAGTCGGGTCCGGGCGGCCTCCGGGTCGAGGTCCAGGAGCACGGTCAGATCGGGTAGGGCCCCGTCAGCCGCCCACAGCGACAGCGCGCGCACCTGATCCGGGTCGAGCACGCGACCGGAGCCCTGATAGGCGACGGACGAGTCCAGGTAGCGGTCCTGCACCACCAGCTCGCCGCGGGCGAGCGCGGGGCGGACGACGGTGGCCACGTGCTGAGCCCGATCCGCCGCGTACAGCAGCGCCTCGGCGCGGGGTACCACCGCGCCGCGATGGTGCAGCACGATGCTGCGGATGAGTTCGCCGACCTCGGTTCCGCCCGGCTCCCGCGTGCGCGTGACCACGCGTCCGCGGGCGGCGGCCCACCGCGCCAGACCCTCGGCCTGCGTGGACTTCCCCGACCCGTCGACGCCCTCGAACGTCACCCAGAGCCCGGTCATCGCCGGGCGGGTGTCTTCCGCGCCCCCGACGCACGGCGAGCGCCGCTGCGGCTGGCGGCCGGCCCCTTGGCGCGCTTGTCGGCGAGCAGCCGCACGGCCCTCTCGAAGTCGACGTCGTCCACGCTCTCGCCGCGCGGGATGGTGGCGTTGGTCTCACCGTCGGTGACGTACGGCCCGAACCGTCCGTCGCGGATCCGGATCGGCTTGCCGCTGACCGGGTCCGCGTCGAACTCCTTGAGCGCGGCCGAGACCCGCCGGGCGCCGTACTTCGGCTGGGCGTACCGCTCCAGTGCCTGCTCCAGGGTGATGTCGAAGATCTGCTGCTCGTCGTCGAGGGACCGGGAGTCGGTCCCCTTCTTCAGGTAGGGACCGTAGCGGCCGTTCTGCGCGGTGATGGTCTGCCCGTCGGAGGGGTCGGTCCCCACCACGCGCGGCAGGGCGAGGAGGCGCAGTGCGGTCTCCAGGTCGACGGTGTCGGGCGACATCGAGCGGAACAAGGAGGCCGTGCGGGGCTTGGCGGCGCCGGACCGCGCCGGACCAGCATCCGGATCGGTCTCCTCGTCGGGATCGACCTCCTGCACGTAGGGGCCGAAGCGCCCGTCCTTCACGACCACGAGCTTTCCGTTGTCAGGGTTCTCGCCCAGGATGCGATCGCCCGCCACGGGCGCGTCGATCAGCTCCTGCGCCTTGGCCGCGGTGAGCTCATCGGGGGCGAGATCCTCCGGCACGTTCACGATGCGGGGTTTCGCGTCCGGGTCGCTGGGATCCACCACTTCCAGATAGGGGCCGTATTTTCCGAAGCGGAGGGTGGCCACGTCGCTGATGGGCGTGGAGTTGATCTCTCGGGCGTCGATGTCCCCGAGGTTGTCCACGATCTGGCGGAGCCCGACGTGGTCGGTGGAGCCGAAGTAGAAGTCGCGCAACCAGGTCTCGCGGTGCTGCTCGCCGCGTGCGATGGCGTCCAGGTCGTCTTCGAGCTCCGCGGTGAAGTCGTAGTCGACCAGGTCCGCGAAGTGCTGCTCGAGCAGCCGGACGACGCTGAACGCGAGCCAGGTGGGAACCAGGGCCTGCCCGCGCTTGCGCACATAACCGCGGTCGAGGATCACGTCGATGATGCTCGCGAATGTGGACGGACGGCCGATGCCCCTCTCCTCCAGAGCCTTGACGAGGCTGGCCTCCGTGTATCGCGGCTTCGGGGTGGTGGTGTGGCCCTTCGGCTCGACGGCGGTCGCGGTCACCGCGTCGCCGACCGCGAGTGCCGGCAGCGCCTGATCCTCGGCCCTGTCCGCGTCCGACCGCTTCTCGTCGCGGCCCTCCTCGTAGGCCTCCAGGAATCCCTTGAACGTGTACACGGTCCCGGATGCGGTGAACTCCAGCCGAGCCCCTGCTGCCTCCACGTCCACCGTCACCGTGGTGGTCTCGTAGCGGGCGTCGGACATCTGGCTCGCGATGGCGCGCCGCCAGACCAGTTCGTACAGGCGCTGCTCGTCGCGGTCGAGTTCGCCGGAGACCTCGGACGGCCGCCGGAAGCGGTCGCCCGACGGGCGGATGGCCTCGTGAGCCTCCTGAGCGTTCTTCGACGAGTTGCGGTGACTGCGCGGGTTCGGCGGTACCGCGGCGTCCCCGTACAGCGCGACCGCCTGCTCGCGCGCCGCTCGCACCGCCTGACCGGACAGCGCGGTCGAGTCGGTGCGCATATAGGTGATGTACCCCTTCTCATACAGCCGCTGGGCGACGCCCATGGCGTGCTTGGCGCTCATCCCGAGCTTCCGGCCGGCCTCCTGCTGCATGGTGGAGGTGGTGAAGGGGGGCTTCGGGCTGCGGGTGCCGGGTTTGGCGTCCACGGCGCTGCACCGTCCCGGTCCCGACCTCCGCGACCGCGTCCGCGAGGCTGCGGGCGCGCTGCTCGTCCAGCACGACCACGGCGCGCTTCAGCTCACCGCGGTCGTCGAAGTCCGCTCCCCGCGCCAGCGGCGCGCCGTCCACGCGGTGCAGGCGGATGCGGAAGGTCGACGCGGACCCGGCGGGGGCAGCATCCGCTTCCACGTCCCAGTACCCGGCGGCGACGAACGCCATCCGCTCCCGCTCGCGGTCGACCACCATGCGCGTGGCAGCGGACTGCACGCGGCCGGCGCTGAGGGCCGCGCCCTCCTTGCCGGTGCCGACCTTGCGCCACAGCACGGGCGACACGTCCCATCCGTACAGACGGTCCAGCACCCGGCGCGTCTCCTGCGCGTCCACGAGGGCCAGATCCAGGTCGCGGGTGTTCGTCACGGCCTGGCGGATCGCCTCCGGGGTGATCTCATGGAACACCATCCGGCGCACGGGGACCTTCGGCTGCAGCACCTGCAGCAGATGCCACGCGATCGCCTCCCCCTCCCGGTCCTCGTCGGTGGCCAGCAGCACCTCGTCGGCGGTCTTGACGGCGCGCTTGAGCTCGGCCACCGTCTTGGCCTTCCGGTCGTTGACGACGTAGTACGGGTCGAACCCGTGCTCCACGTCGATGGAGTACTTGCCGTACGCCGCCTTCTTCTCCGGCGGGATGTCCTTCTTGCTCGCCAGGTCACGGATATGACCGACGGAGCTCATCACGGTGTAGTCGTCACCCAGGTATCCCTGGATGGAGGTCATCTTCGTCGGCGACTCGACGATCACGAGCGTGGTGCCGTGTCGGGTTTTCGTCTTCTCGCCCTGTGCCAACCCTGGTCCTTTCGTCGTTGCACACCATACACAGTGGTTCCCGGGGCGGGCTGACGGGCGATGTCACGGACGCGGGGCCTCCGGCGGTGGTCCGGCACGGGACCACGCGGACGCGGGAACGGTCAGGAACGCGCCATCCACGCGGATCGTCGCGACCAGCCGGTCCAGCTCGCACCGGGCCAGTCGTGCGCCGCCCGCGGCCGCCACCGTGGCGGCGCGGTCGCACGGCTCGGCGCCCGGAAGCGCCCCCGAGGCGGTGTCCGCCGCGGCGAGGGCGGCGGCATCCGCAGCGCCGGCGAGGCGCTGCCCGAAGACAGCCGCCGACGCGATCGTGCCCAGTCCCGCCGTCAGCGAGACCGCGACCGCGAGCATTCCCGCCGTGGCGGCCGTGCCGGCCATCAGCGCCCGCCCGTCAGCGCGCAGGAGGACGCGGTCAGCCGCTGCGGCCACGGCAGATTCGCGGCGTCGGCGGAGGCGTGCACGCACACCAGTTCGCCGCGGAACTCGACCCGTGCGGACGCGCCCGCCACTGCCGCGGCGACGGTGGATCCCGCATGCGCGGGGTCCTCGCCCCGGCCTACCAGGCGCGCCGCGTCCGCGGCGGCATCCTGCAGCCGCACCTGCCGGCCGGCGGCCGACAGGGTCGACACGCCGAGCGCCAGCACCAGCACGACCGCAGGAAGGGCGACCGCGAACTCCGCGGTCACCGAGCCCCGATCGCCCTTCCGCAGCATCAGGCGACCGTCAGGGCGCGGCGGACCAGGTCTTCGAGGATGCCGCGCACCTCGTCGGAGCGCATGATGACCACCAGCAGACCAGCGAACGCCACCGCCGCCATCGTGGCGATGGCGTATTCGGCGGTAGCCGAGCCGGTGTCGTCGGCCATCAGCCGGGCAGACCGGCGGGTGGTCAGCGGCGGGAACGCGGGTCGCGTGGTGCGGGCGAGTGTGGTGCGGATGGGTGTCATGGTGTCTCCTCTGATCGGCTCTGCATGGACGGTGGGCACGGTCAGACGGTCATCGGCGTGGTGCCGAGGATCCCGAGCACGAGCGGCGCGACGCCGAGCACCATGAACGCGGGCAGGACGCACACCCCGAGGGGCAGCATCAGACGGGTCGCGAGAGCCGCCGCCCGCAGACGACCGTCGGTGCGCGCACGGTGCCGCTCCAGAGCCGCGGCCGCCCGCAGGAGTTCGACGGCGGGGATGCCGGCCTCGCCCGACAGCGCCAGCAGCCGGGGGCTCTCCTCATCCGGCGACTCGTGCGCCGCGGCCAGCTGCTGCGCCCGCGCCAGGGACACCCCGCCGGTCAGGGCGATGGCGACCAGCTCGGGGTAGAGGCCCGGAACGCCCGGCGGCGGCTGGGCCGCCGCGACCATCCGAGCGGTCCACCGCCGCGCCACGATCATGAGCACCGCTCCCACCGCCGCGCAGGCCAGCCCCGCCGGCGTCGCGAGCGCGGCGAGGGTGTCGAATCCGAGCACGACGCCCAGCCCGACGGACAGGAGCGGCAGCCACGTCATCAGTCGGGAGGTGGATGCCGGTTCCGCCAGCGCCACACGGATCTCGTCCCGCCCTTCATCGGCGTCCCGCAGCGCTGCCGCCATCGCGCGCAGGGCGTCCGCGAGGGGTGCGCCCACCACCGTCGCGACCGACCACGCCGCCGCCACCGGTGACCAGCCCGCGCCGAGCGCCGCGATCCGGTCGGCGAGCGCAGAACCCTCGCGGAACCCCGCCATCACCTGGTCCGCGTCGACGTCGCCGGCGCGGGCGAGGTACCGCCACGCGCCAGCGGGGGCGATGCCGGCCTGGAGCAGCACGGCCAGGCGCAGCACGGTCGCGTGCGGCGGCGCGGCGGGCGGTTCCGGTCGGCGGAGGGCTGCGCGCAGCATCCGCGACACCCGGAGTCGGACCGCTGTCACGGCTCGACCTCGATCCGCAGTCCCTCCCGTCCCACGACGGGACGGCCGATGCCGACGACACGGCGAGCCCCGTCGGGTCCGCGTTCCAGATGCACCACGTGATGGATGGCGCTGGCGACCTGCCGCGCCAGTGCGTGCGATTCCAGTCCCGCCAGCGCTCCCAGCGCCTCCAGCCGTGCCGGCACCTCGTCGAGCCCGTTCGCGTGCAGCGTCCCCGCGCCCCCGTCGTGACCGGTGTTCAGCGCGGCCAGCAGGTCACGGATCTCCTCCCCGCGGCACTCCCCCACCACGAGACGGTCCGGCCGCATCCGCAGCGCCTCCCGCACGAGCCGCGGGAGCCCGATGCCGCCGCTGCCCTCCAGATTCGGCTGACGCGCCTCCAGGGCGACGTGGTGGGGATGGTCGATCCGCAGCTCCGCCACATCCTCGATGGTCACGATGCGCTCGGTCTGGGGTGCGGTGCTGAGCAGCGCACCCAGGAGAGTGGTCTTGCCACTCCCGGCGGCGCCGGTCACCAGCAGGTTGCGGCGATCGGCGACCATCGCGCGCAGCCGGACCTCGGTAGCCCTCGTCGACCATGCCGAGGGCGCGCAGGCCCGCCAGATCCACCTGCTGATGGCGCGGCACCCGCACCGAGATCGCGGTCCCGCCGGCAGCGACCGGGGGAAGCACGGCGTGCACGCGCAGGCCGTGCTGCAGGCGCACGTCCACGCAGGGGGTGGCGTCATCGATATGCCGTCCGCCCAGACCGATCAGCGTCACCGCGAGCGCGCGCACCTCCTCCTCGGTCCGCCGCCAGCCCGGCACCGGTCGGGCGCCGCGTCCGTCGTCGACGAACAGGCCGGTGCCCCCGTTGACGAAGATGTCCGTCACCTCGGGGTCGGACAGGTACGGCTGCAGCGGCTCCAACGCAGCCGACCAGGCCCGAACGGGGGAGGTCGCACCGGTCTGGTCGTCGGCGGTGCGGGGGCGGGCGATGAAGGGCTGCACGCCGCCACGGTAGGAGCGCGCTGCTCGGGGTCACGCGCCCGCCCTGATCCGCCGCATCCTGCAGCGGGCTCCGGGGCGTGGGGAGAGGAGAACAGGTCCGGGCCGCGCAAGACACGGACCCTCGGGAGAGGAGAAGGCGGCATCCCGTTGGGGGGTCGGGATGCCGCCGCACACGGCCCCATGTTGGGGGTAATGGGTGGCCGTGGGCCCCGGAACGCGTCCGGGCGCAGCCGAGCTTACGCACCCCGCAGCGGCGCACAAAACGGGAAGGGCCCGCCGCGGGGGTGATATATCGCACCCCGGCGTCGGAGACCCGATCCGGCACCACGAGGCCGCGCGCGAGCAGCGCGGGCGGGGTTACAGTGGCCCAGCACGTGGCCGGCGGATCCGGCCGGGCCGGTCTCACGCGAAGGAGCGCACATGTCCAGCCGCATCGACAATCTGCTCAGCGAGAGCCGGCGATTCCCGCCGCACCCGGACTTCGCCGCCACGGCAGTGGCCGGCAAGGATCTCTACGACGCGGCAGCGGAACGGGAGGCCTTCTGGGCCGATCAGGCACGCACACTGCTGCACTGGCACACCCCGTTCACCGAGGTGCTGGACTGGTCCGAGCCGCCGTTCGCCCGGTGGTTCGCTGACGGCGAACTGAACGTGGCCTACAACTGCCTGGACCGCCACGTCGAAGCGGGCAACGGGGACCGGATCGCGCTGCTGTGGGAGGGCGAACCCGGCGACGAGCGCCGCATCAGCTACGCGGAGCTCACGGAGGAGGTGAAGCGGCTGGCCAACGTGCTGACCACGCTCGGCGTGGGACCCGGCGACCGGGTCGCGATCTACCTGCCGATGATCCCGGAAGCGGTCACCGCGATGCTCGCGGTGGCGCGGATCGGAGCCATCCACTCCGTCGTGTTCGGCGGCTTCTCCGCCGACAGCCTGCGCTCGCGCATCGACGACGCCGGTGCGAAGCTCGTCATCACCGCGGACGGCGGCTACCGCAAGGGCGCGGTCTCACCCCTGAAGCCCGCCGTGGACCGGGCCCTCGCCGACCGGGGCCACGGACCGCAGCAGACCGTGGAGCATGTGCTCGTGGTGCGCCGGGGCGGCAATGATGTGGAATGGACCGACGGCCGGGACATCTGGTGGCACGACGCGGTTCCCGCCGCCTCCCCCGAACACGAGGCCGGTCCGTTCCCGGCCGAGAATCCGCTGTTCATCCTCTACACCTCCGGGACCACCGGAAAGCCGAAGGGGATCCTGCACACCAGTGGCGGCTACCTCACCCAGGCCGCCTTCACCCACCGGAGCGTGTTCGACCTGCACCCGGAGTCCGACGTGTACTGGTGCACCGCCGACGTGGGGTGGATCACCGGCCACAGCTATGTCACGTACGGCCCGCTCGCCAACGGCGCGACGCAGGTGCTGTACGAGGGAACGCCCGAGTCGCCGCATCCGGGCCGCTGGTGGGAGATCGTCGAGAAGTACGGCGTCACCGTGCTGTACACCGCGCCCACCGCGATCCGGTCGTTCATGAAGACCGGTCGCGAGGTGCCGGACCAGTTCGACCTCAGCAGCCTGCGCGTGCTCGGGTCCGTCGGCGAACCCATCAACCCCGAGGCGTGGATGTGGTACCGCGAGGTCATCGGCGGCGGTCGCGCACCGATCGTGGACACGTGGTGGCAGACGGAGACCGGCGCGATGATGATCTCCGCGCTGCCCGGGGTGACCCACACCAAGCCCGGCTCCGCGCAGGTGCCGCTGCCCGGCATCGGGGTGGATGTCGTGGACGAGGACGGCACCCCCGTGCCTCCCGGCTCCGGAGGCCTGCTCGTGGTCACGGAACCATGGCCGAGCATGCTGCGGGGGGTGTGGGGGGACCCCGATCGGTTCGTCCAGACGTACTGGAAGCGCTTCGAACGCCACGGCTACTACTTCGCCGGCGACGGCGCGCGGCGCGACGAGGACGGCGACATCTGGCTGATGGGACGCGTCGACGACGTCATGAACGTCTCCGGCCACCGGCTTTCCACCGCCGAGATCGAGTCGGCTCTCGTGGCCCACGAGGCGGTGGCGGAGGCGGCTGTGGTCGGGGCGTCCGACGAGACCACAGGTCAGGCGATCGTGGCGTTCGTCGTCATCCGCGAGGACTACCTGCGCAGCCACCCCGTGGAGGGCCTCCCGCAGCGGCTGCGGAGCTGGGTCGGGGAGGAGATCGGTCCGATCGCCCGTCCCCGCGACGTGTACATCGTCGCCGAACTCCCCAAGACCCGCTCCGGGAAGATCATGCGCCGCCTGCTGCAGGATGTGGCGGAGGATCGCGAAGTCGGCGACACCACCACGCTCGCGGACTCGACGGTTATGACCGTCATCGCCTCGCAGCTGCGCTGACGGGCTCAGCCGGTTGTGAACACGACCTCGACCTCGACCGGGCTGTCCAGAGGCAACACTGCGACACCCACCGCGGACCGTGCGTGTCGGCCGTGCTCCCCGAACAGCTCCGACAGCAGTTCGCTGGCACCGTTCACCACCCCGGGCTGACCCGTGAAGGACGGGTCGGATGCCACGAAGCCGGTGACCCGCAGCACCCCCGTCAGCCGTTCGAGTCCCCCAACCGCGGCAGCCGCGGCGGCGACCGCGTTGAGCGCGCACAGCCGCGCGCACTGGGCCGCATCTGACGCGGGCACCAACCCGTGCCCGTCGCCGACCTTGCCGGTGGCCGCCAGCGCCCCCGACACGAACGGCAACTGACCGGCGGTGTGCACCAGGTCGCCGTGCCGCTTGGCGGGCAGGTACGCCGCCACCGGGGGCACTACTTCAGGCAGCACCAGTCCGAGCGTGGCCAGGCGCTCCGCGAGCGCGCTCACGCCTCCGCCTCGAACCGGCGGGATGCCGCCGCCGCAGCATCCAGGCCCTCGTTCGCGGCAGCGTCGACGTCGACCGGGCGCTTCAGATACGCCACCAACCCGCCCTCCGGACCGGGCACCACCTGCACCAGCTCCCAGCCCTGGCGGCCCCAGTTGTTCAGGATGGCCGCCGTGTTGTGGATCAGAAGCGGCGTAGTCAGATATTCCCAGGTGATCATCGCCGCTCCCGCTGGTCGCCGTGTGCTCGTCGCCGCGCGGAGGATCATCAAGAGATCCCCCAGCATCCTGGCTTAGCATCAAGCGTATGCCCGAGACGAAACGGAAGGCCGGCGGCGCGCTCGGCGGCCTGGCCGGCCTGGTCGGACTGAGCGCCGTCGCAGGCGTGCTCATCACCGCCACCGTCACGCCCGCCATCGCGGTCACCAGCACCGCCGCATCCAGTGCCATCACCCTGTTCGACAACCTGCCGAGCGTGCTGGAGATCTCGGACCTGATGGAGCCGACCACGCTCTACGCGAAGGACCCGGGCACCGGCGAGTACGTCGAGATGACCTCCTTCTACGACCAGAACCGTTCCCCCGTCACATGGGATGCCGTTGCTCCGGTGATGTACGACGCGATCCTCTCCAGCGAGGACCCGCGGTTCTACGAGCACGGCGGCATCGATCTGTTCGGGACCACGCGGGCCGTGCTCTCCAACCTGCAGGGCAACGGCGACGTGCAGGGCGGATCGTCGGTGAGCCAGCAGTACGTCAAGAACATCCTGATCCAGAAGTGCGAGTGGAACGCGACCGACGACCAGCAGAGGCAGGATTGCTTCATCGCGGCCACGAACTCCACCGGCACGGAGGGCATCCAGCGCAAGCTGCAGGAGATGCGCTATGCGATCTCGCTGGAGCAGCAGTACTCCAAGAACGACATCCTCCTCGGCTACCTCAACATCGCGAACTTCGGCGGCATCACCTACGGCATCGACGCCGCAGCGCGGTACTACTACGGCGTCCCGGCTGCGCAGCTGAACCTGGCACAGGCCTCGACCTTGGCCGGCATCGTCCAGAACCCCAACACGTATCGCATCGACATGCCCGAGGGGTCCACGTCCGACGAAGCCGGCGCACCGGTCAACGGCGCATTCGACGGGTATGCGCTCACCAAGCAGCGGCAGGTCTATGTCCTGGACCGGATGCTGGAGGACGGCAAGATCACCCCGGAGCAGCACGACGCGGCCGTCGCCGAGCCGATCACGCCGGTGATCACCGAGCCGACCCAGGGATGCGCGGCATCCACCGCCCCCTACTTCTGCCAATACGTGGTGTCCGTCATCAAGAACGACCCCGCGTTCGGAGAGACCCCGGACGATCGTCTCATCGCGCTGCGCCGCGGCGGGCTGAAGGTGTACACCACCCTCGACTGGAACCTGCAGAACTCCGCCGGGGGCACCATGGCCGAATACGCTCCGAGTTCCCTGGAGGGCATGAACTTCGGCGCCGCCTCCGTGAACGTCGAGGTCGCGACCGGTCGGGTGCTGTCGATCACGCAGAACACCCGGTTCAGCGAGGACGCGGGGCTGGCCGCCGACCCGAACTACTCCTCCCTCGTCTACGCCGGCAATCAGCAGTTCGGCGACTCCAACGGGTTCCCCGCCGGGTCGACCTTCAAGATCTTCACTCTTGTCGACTGGCTCGAACAGGGCCGCTCGGTCAACGAGGTCGTCAACGGAGTGAACCGCGTGTTCCCGAGAATGACGAACTCCTGCAGCGGGGACTGGGTCAACACCTCCGGCACCAAGATCGGCAACTTCGGCGGGGCGGGCGGCTTCGTCGGCACACCGCTGCGCTTCACGTCGGTATCCCTGAACTCCGGCTTCCTGGCGATGGCGGCCCAGCTGGACCTGTGCGACATCGCGAAAGTCGCCGCGAAGATGGGCGTGACGCTGGGCGACGGCAGCCCGATCCCGATGGCGGTCGCTAACGAGGTGATCGGGTCGGACAACGTCTCCCCGCTCGCGATGGCCGGCGCCTACGGCACCGTCGCCAACAACGGCGTCTACTGCCAGCCCCAGGCCATCGACCGCGTCACCAACGCTGCCGGTGAGGAACTCCCCAAGCCGCAGCGGACCTGCACCCAAGTGCTCACCCCCGAGGTCGCGGCCACGGCCGCGTACGCGCTGCAGGGCGTGATGAACGGCGGCACCGGCGCGGGAGCCAACCCCTACGACGGCACAGAGCTGATCGGCAAGACCGGTACGCACGAGGCGTGGCAGACCTGGATGATCGAATCCAGCACCGCGGTGGCCACCGCGGTCTGGGTGGGCAACTCGATCGGAGAGAACAGCGTGTTCGACCGGTCGGCGAACGGCCGGCAGGTGTCCAACCTGCGCTACTCGATCGCACGGGATATCCAGGCCCGCGCCGACGAGCTGTTCCCCGGGGGCAGCTTCCCCGACCCGGCATCCCAGCTGCTGCGCACGGTGACGAAGGAGCTGCCGAACGTCGTCGGCATGACCGTCGATCGGGCTCAGCAGACGCTGGAGGCCGCCGGGTTCCAGGTCTCGGTCGGCGACCCGGTGGACTCCGACGCCGCTACCGACATCGTGGCCGCGCAGAACCCTGCCGGGGGGTCCGCGCCGGGCGGGTCCGTGATCACGATCAACCCCAGCAACGGCCTCGGCGTGCGCACCCCCGTTCCCGCCGTGGCCGGGATGAAGCTGGAGGAGGCTCGCGCCGCCGTGTCCGCGGCGGGACTGTCCCCGACGACGGGAACGTGCACGGCGGAACCGACACTGGGCGAAGGCAACGCCCGCGCCATCGGGACGGACCCCGCCGCCGGCACGCCGGTACGGCTGGGCAGCTCCGTCGCGATCGGGTACGCCAAGAAGACGTGCCCCTGATCCGCGCCACGGCGCGGATGGTGGTGCTGGGCGCCGCAGCGGCTGCCGTGTGGGGCATCGGCGTGGAGCGACACCTCTACACGGTGCGTCGGCACACCGCAGCCGTCCTGCCGCCGGGCGCGGCCACGCTGCGCGTGCTCCACCTGTCCGATCTCCATATGGCACCGTGGCAGCACCGCAAGCAGGACTGGGTGGCCGGCCTGAGGGACCTGTCTCCGGACCTGGTGGTCAACACCGGCGACAACCTCGGGCACCCCGGCGCGCTGCCCGGCGTCGCCCGAGCCCTCGCGCCGTTCCGCGGGGTTCCGGGAGTGTTCGTGCACGGCTCCAACGACGTGTGGGCGCCCTCGCCGCGCAACCCGCTGAGGTATCTGTCCGGCCCGTCCGTGCGTCCCCCGAAGGAGCGCCCGCTCGACACGGCCGCGCTGGACCGCTGGCTGACGGACGAGCTCGGGTGGGCGGATGTCGACAATGCGACTGCCGCCCTGACGGCCGGTGGCATCCGCGTCGCCGCTTTCGGCGTCGACGACGCCCACCGCGGTTGGGATGACCTGCCGACCGTCGCCGCGCTGCGGCGCTTGGACGCGCACCCGGACGGCGCGGAGGTGACCCTCGGCGTCACCCATGCGCCGTACCGGCGGGTGCTCGATGCGTTCACCGACCTCGGTGCCGACATCCTGTTCGCGGGGCACACGCACGGGGGCCAGGTGCGGGTACCGCTCGTGCGGCGCGCGCTGGTGGCCAACTGCGACCTCCCGTTGGATCAGGCGCGCGGCTTGAGCACCTGGCAGCACGCAGGACGCCGCATCCCGCTGAACGTCAGCGCCGGGATCGGCACGTCCATCTACGCTCCCGTGCGATTCGGATGCCGCCCCGAGGCCTCGCTGGTGACGCTGATCCCGTCCGCGTGACGCCACCCATCCTCCCCAGCACACCGAGCCCCCCGGACGCATCCACAGGGCGCGGCGCCGGGCGGGACCGCCGAGTCGCGACGGCGAACGATGGCCGCCATGAAGCGCCTGTTCGCCGTGCTCGCCGTGCTCGCCGCCACTCTCGCCGGTGCCGTTGTCGCCGGTCTCCCCGCCCGGGCCGCATCCCCCGGCAGCGGGTTCGGGTCCTGGGGCCCGTGGACGCCGTACGGCTGGCACGGCTCGATGATGGTGGGCGACCTGCACACCTACTGCATCCTCCCCGGACGAGCCCTCCCCACCGGGGCGAGCGAGGACCGCGGCATCAGCGCCGACGCGGCCGGGCTGAACGCGCAGCAGCTGACCGCGATCAACATGCTGGTGTCCACCTATGGTCAGACGAGCGACCCGGTCGAGGCCGCCGCCGTGGGGTGGGCGGTGAAGGCGATCGCGAACTGGGACGAGACGCTGCACCACTTCGGGTATGGCGGCGACCGGCTGGAGGGCGCGATCGACTGGGTCTTCTCACGCATCGCACCGGAGCACAGTGCCGCCGTTCAGCAGCGTGCGGCGGCGCTGTACGCGGAGGGGATGGGGGTCGCCGCCGCGCCGCCCGCGGCATCCGGGTCGCTGGTGTTCGCGGTGGACCCGCTCGACCCGCTCGCCGGCACGATGACCGTGGCGGCGGATGTTCCGGGTGCGAGCGGGGAGGTGAGGCTGACCGGCGCGGTCTTCTCCGACACCGGCGCCGACGTGCGCGGCGACGTCACGGCGGGGTCCGTGTATCCCATCCGGGCGATCCTGCCGGACGGGGCCACGGCCGTCTCGGTCAGCGGAACCGGGATGCTGCGCGGCGGGTTCCGGGCCGCCGTCCACCACTTCACCACCCCGGGCGGGCAGGACACGGCAGGACCGGCCGGCGCCGTGGAGATCCCGGTGGCGGGCGCGGATCAGGCGCCGCGAGAGACCACCTTCGCCCCGGTCATCACCACGCAGGTCGCAGCACGGTACGCCGCGCAGGGCGGCTACGTCGACGACGTAGCGTTCGCCTCGGCGCGCGGTTCCTGGGCGCGCACGCCCGACGGCGGCTACCTGCCGGTCACGGCGACCGCGACCGTTTTCCGCACCGATTCCGAGCCACCGGCCTCCACGACGGTGCCGGCGGATGCCGAGCCGGTCGGGAGCCTCACGGTCACGACCGATGCGGCGGCGGGGCCGACGGTGCCGTACCGGGTCGCGTCGGACTGGATGCTGCCCGGCCCCGGGTTCTTCACCGCCGTGTGGCGGATCGACGCGGATGCTCAGTCGGCGCCGACGCGGGGGGCGCTGGACGCCGGCTACTCCTGGGTGGAGGCGTTCGGGGAGCCGTCGCAGGTGATGGTGATGCCCGCCGTCGCCTCCGCCGCCGACCCGGTCGCCGCCGTGGGCGGGCCGATGAGCGACCTGGTGATCGCCGCCGCGGCCGTGCCCTCGGGGGGCCTGGATCTGAGCGCCGCCGTGTACCGGGTGCCGGACGGGTCGGCGCCGGCCGATGCCTGTGTGGACGCCAACCTGGTCTGGTCGGGGTATGACGCGCCGACGCGGGTGACAGGGCCGGGATCGGCGGTGGTGACCGCCCCCGCTGTGCCGGACTTCGGAGTGTACGTCTGGGTGGAGCGGGCCGTGGACGCCCAGGGGCGCCTGGTTCACATGGGCGCGTGCGGGATGGAGCACGAGACGACCCGCGCCCCGTTGCCGGCGGTCACGACCACGGCGCCGGAGTCGGCGGAGGTGGGCGGGACGATGTCCGATCGGGCGGCCATCTCCGGTCCGGTGCCGGTGATCGGGGCGACCGAGCTGACGTTCCAGGTGTTCCGCGCGCCCGACGGCATCCCTCCGGAGCAAGCGTGCACCCCCGAGACGATGGTCGCCGACACGACGGCGGCGCCGGTGCCGGTCGCCGCCGCGGGCGAGTACGTCTCCCCAGCGGTTCCGGTGACCGGGTCCGGGATCCACTACTGGATCGAGCAGTTGTGGTTCACGCCTCCCGACGGTCAGCGCCGCCTGTTGAGCCAGGGTGCGTGCGGAGCGCCGGGCGAGACGACCCGGGTCGCCGCGCCGGCTATCGTCACATCTGCGGTCCAGCGGGCAGCGACCGGCGAGCCGTACCATGACACCGCGACGGTGACCGGGCTGGCAGCGGGGGCCGATGCGGACCTGGTGTTCAGCGTGTTCCACGCCGAGCCGGGCGAGCCGCCGGTCTGCACCGACGCGACCCGGGAGACGGTGACGGAACCCCTGCCTGTGACCGGTGCTGGCGATTATCGCTCCGCGAGCGTGGTCTCCACCCGGCCGGGGGTGAAGCTGTGGGTGGCGCAGTTGCGGTACCGTCCCGCCCCGAGCGCGGAGCCGGTGGTGCTCGCCACCGGGGAATGCGGCGCCGGCGGCGAGACCACGCATGTCGATCTGCTGGCGACGACCGGCGCCGGGTGGATGCTGCCGCTCGTGGGCACCGGCGGTGCTGCCGCGGTCCTGGCCGGCTCACTGGCGGTGGCCCGTGCACGCCCGAGTCGCATGCGGTTCGGGGGCATCGGTCGCGCGCGTTAGACTCGTCGGGTTGCCACGGGGTGTGGCGCAGCTTGGTAGCGCGCTTCGTTCGGGACGAAGAGGCCGCAGGTTCAAATCCTGTCACCCCGACTTGGTTGGTACGCCGTTCGGCGGGCTCGCGGGAGGCGAGCACCGTGACGCTGCTGGAGGCCCGATGACCCCGCCGGAACTGGTCGCGTTCGATCTGGACGACACGCTCGCGCCGTCCAAGAGCGCGGTGGATGCGCGGATGGCAGACCTGCTGGTCGACCTGGCTGCGCGCGTGCCGGTCGCGATCATCTCGGGCGGCCAGTTGGGGCAGTTCCGCGCACAGGTGGTCAACCGGCTGCCGGCGGCGCCGCCGGAGGTGCTCGCCCGGTTTCATCTGCTGCCCACGTGCGGTACGCAGTACTACCGCCTCACTCCGGGGGGCGTCGCGGCCGTGTATGCGCACGCCCTGAGCGACGACGAGAAGTCCCGCGCCTTCGTCGCCCTCGAGGAGGAGGCTCGCCGACTGGGACTGTGGGAGAGTCGGACGTGGGGGCCGATCGTGGAGGATCGGGGATCGCAGATCACGTTCTCCGCGCTGGGGCAGCAGGCCCCGCTGGACGCCAAGACGGCATGGGATCCCACGGGGGCCAAGAAGAATGCGCTGCGCGCCGCGGTCGCCGCACGGCTGCCCGATCTCGAGGTGCGCTCAGGCGGATCCACGTCGGTGGACATCACACACCGGGGCATCGACAAGGCTTATGGGATGCGGCAACTGGCGGAGCAGACCGGCATCCCGCTGTCGGGGATGCTGTTCGTCGGCGACCGGCTCGATCCCGACGGCAACGACTATCCGGTGATGGCGCTCGGGGTTCCCTGCCAGGCGGTGACCGGCTGGGAGGACACGGCGCAGTTCCTCGAGCAGTTGGTGCCGACGCTGCCGAGGCTGTGACGGCCCGCCTCAGCCCAGGCGGCCGCCCGATTCCCGCAGGTAGCACTGCGCGCACAGCGACTCGTACGTCACCCGTTCGGCGCTGAGCTCGTCGATGGCGACCTGGTCACCCTCGAAAACGAACCGGCCGCCCGACAGCCGGGCGTTGACGATCGCCTTCCGCCCGCAGCGGCAGATGGTCTTCAACTCCTCCAGGCTGTGGGCGATTTCCAGCAGCCGCGCCGAGCCGGGGAACGCGTGCGTGCGGAAGTCCGTGCGGATGCCGTACGCCAGCACGGGCACGTCGTCCTGCACCGCGATGCGCAGCAGGTCGTCGACCTGCGCGCGCGTCAGGAACTGGGCTTCGTCGATGAGGAGGCACGCCACGTCCGCGCCCGCCTCGGGCACGAGCGCATCGGCTCCCGCCCGCCGGACGGCATCCCGGTGCCGGTCGAACACGGCCCGCAGATCGGCGCCCGGGGGGATCAGGAAGTCGACGTCCCGGGTCAGTCCCAGACGGCTGGAGATCCGGTCGGCGTCCTTCGTGTCGATGGCGGGCTTGGCCAGCAGCACGTGCTGGCCGCGCTCCTCGTAGTTGTACGCGGCTTGAAGGAGTGCCGTGGACTTCCCGGAGTTCATCGCTCCGTACCGGAAGTACAGCTTGGCCACGGGCGTGCCGCTCAGCTTCAGGCGGTCAGGCCCAGCACCCGCGCCGTGCGCGCGGTGGTCTCCCGGGCGGTCTCCGGGTCGTCATTGAGGGTGCGCCCGTAGCTGGGGATCAGCTCCTGCAGGCGCGGCCGCCACTGGTCGATCCGGTCGGGGAAGCAGTCCGCGAGCAGGCCCAGCATGATGGACACGGCGGTGGATGCTCCCGGCGATGCCCCGAGGAGTCCGGCGATGGTGCCGTCGGCGGAAGAGACCACCTCCGTCCCGAATTGCAGGGTTCCGCCCTTCATCACCTGCGCGCGCTGACCGGCGTTGAGCAATTCCCAGTCCTCCGACCGGGCGGTCGGCATGAACTCGCGGAGGCTCTCGATCTTGCGGGCGCGGGTCTTGAGCAACTCGGACACCAGGTACTGCAGCAGGTCCAGATTCGTGAACGCGACCTTCAGCATGCTGAAGACGTTGCTGAGTCGCACTTGGGTGACCAGGTCCCACATCGACCCTGTCTTCAGGAACTTCGGGCTGAACGTCGCGAACGGCCCGAACAGTAGAGACGTATCCCCGTCGACCACCCGCGTGTCCAGGTGGGGCACCGACATCGGCGGCGCACCGACGGGCGCCTGCGCATACACCTTCGCCTTGTGCTGCGCGACGAGCGCCGGATCGCTGGTCCTCAGCCACTGACCACCGATAGGGAAGACACCGAAACCGGTGATCTCGGGGATGCGGGACTTCTGCAGCAGCTTGATGGCCCAGCCGCCGGCACCGACGAACACGAACTTCGCGTTCACGCGGCCCGGCGAGCGCCCGATCACGTTGCGGTACCGCACTTCCCACGATCCGTCTCGCAACTGCTTCAGACCTCGAACCTCGCGCTCGGTCACGATCTGCGCCCCCGCGGTCTTGAGCGCCGCCATCATCTGTCGGGTGAGGGACCCGAAGTCGACGTCGGTACCGCTGGGGGCGCGGGTCGCCGCGAACGGCTCGTCGCTGCGGCGCCGCTGCTGCATCAGCAGCGGCGCCCACTGGTTGATCACGCGGGAATCGTCGCTGAACTCGATCCCCTCGAATAGCGGCTGAGTGCGCAGGGTCTCGTACCGGCGGCGGAGGTAGTCCACGTCCTTCTCTCCGCGCACGAACGTCATGTGGGGTGTGGAGTTGATGAAGGACGAGGGCTCGCCCAGAATGCCGCGTTCGACCAGCGCGGACCAGAACTGCCTGCTCTGCTGGAACTGCTCGTTGATGGCTATCGCCTTCGCCGGGTCCAGCGAGCCGTCCGGTCCGGGGGGCATGTAGTTCAGCTCGCAGAGCGCCGAATGGCCGGTGCCGGCGTTGTTCCACGCGTTGGAACTCTCCTCCGCCGGTTCCCGGAGCCGCTCGTAGACGGAGATCGTCCAATCCGGCTGCAATTGCTGCAGGAAGGTCCCCAGGGTGGCGCTCATGATGCCGCCGCCGATGAGCAGCGCGTCGACGGTTTCGGTCACCCGCCAAGTCTAGTTCGCGGGCGGATTCCTGCCGTGCCGCCCGGGCGGTGGCAGGTCAGGCGGCGACGCGACGAGCCGCCACGATCTCCGCGATCTGCACCGCGTTGAGCGCGGCGCCCTTGCGGAGGTTGTCGTTGGAGACGAACAGAACGAGCCCTCGTCCGTCGGGCACCGACTGGTCCCGGCGGATGCGGCCGACCAGGCTGGGATCGGATCCCGCTGCCGCCAGTGGCGTGGGCACGTCCGTCAGGGCCACGCCAGGCGCGGTGGACAGGACGGCGCGGGCCCGGTCGGGGGTGATCGGCTGGTCGAACTCGGCGTGGATGCTCAACGAGTGCCCCGTGAAGACAGGCACGCGCACGCACGTCCCCGCCACCGGCAGATCGGGAAGCTCCAGGATCTTGCGGCTCTCGTTGCGGAGCTTCTTCTCCTCGTCCGTCTCGCCCTCGCCGTCGTCGACGAGACTCCCCGCGAACGGGATCACGTCGAATGCGATCGGCGCCACGTACTGCTGGGGCGGGGGGAACGCGACCGCCGCCCCGTCGTGGACAAGCCCCAGCACGTCACCCGCGAGCGCGGCCCGCACTTGCGCGAGAAGTTCTTGCGCGCCCGCCAGGCCCGAGCCACTCACCGCCTGATACGTGCTGATGGCCAGGCGCCGCAGGCCGGCTTCCTCGTGCAGGACCTTCAGCACCGGCATCGCGGCCATGGTGGTGCAGTTCGGATTCGCGATGATGCCTGTGCGAGCCCCGGCGATCGCGTGCGGGTTCACCTCGCTGACCACGAGCGGCACCTCGGGGTCCATCCGCCACGCGCTGGAGTTGTCGATCACGATGGCGCCCGCCGCGGCGAATCGGGGGGCGTGGGCACGGCTGCCGGTCGCTCCGGCGGAGAACAGAGCGATGTCGATCCCCGCCGGATCCGCCAGCGCGATGTCCTCGACCTCGATCGACTGGCCGGCGAACTCGCGCGTGGTGCCAGCGGAGCGGGCGGTGGCGAACAGTCGGAGCTCCCGCACCGGGAACTGGCGCTCGGCAAGGATCTCGCACATGACGGTGCCGACCTGGCCGGTGGCGCCGACGACGGCGATGGACAGTCCGGTCTCGGAGATGCGGGTCATGGTGGGGTCGATTCTACGGTGGGGTCAGCGCCCGGTGCCGGCGTGGACCACCGCTTCGTCGTCACCGTCCAGGCCGTACGCCGTGTGCACCACGCGCGCCGCCTCAGCGAGATCGTTCGCGCGCACGACAACCGAGATGCGGATCTCGCTCGTGGAGATCATCTCGATGTTGATGCCCGCCGCGCTGAGAGCTTCGAACAGGGTCGCCGAGACCCCGGAGTGACTGCGCATGCCCGCGCCGACCACCGACAGCTTGCCGATCTGGTCATCGTGGATCAGACTCTCGAACCCGACGGTCTCCTGCGCCGCGGCAAGGGCCTTCAGGGCCGCCGGCGAATCCGTCTTCGGGAGTGTGAACGAGATGTCGGTGCGGCCTGTCGCGGCTGCCGAGACGTTCTGCACGATCATGTCGACGTTCGCGCCAGAGCGGGCCACGATGGTGAAGATCTCCGCCGCCTTGCCTGGGACGTCCGGCACGCCGAGCACGGTGATCTTCGCCTGCGCGAGATCGGTGGCGACCCCCGCCACGATCGGTTCCTCCATGTGCACTCCCTTCGCGACGTGCTCCGGCCGAATGCCGCTGCCAACCCAGGTGCCGTCGGCCGAGCTAAAGGTCGAGCGCGCGTGGATCAGCACCCCGTGCCGGCGGGCGTATTCTACTGCGCGTATATATAGCACTTTCGCGCCGTTGGCTGCGAGTTCGAGCATCTCCTCGCTCGAGATCCGCGGGAGCTTGCGAGCGCGCGGCACCACCCGCGGGTCGGCGGTGAATACCCCGTCCACGTCGCTGTAGATCTCGCAGACGTCGGCGTCCAGCGCAGCGGCCAGCGCCACCGCGGTGGTGTCGGATCCGCCGCGACCGAGCGTCGTGATGTCGCGGGTGTCCCGGTTGAAGCCCTGGAACCCGGCGACGATGCAGATGGCGCCCTCGTCGAGCGCCTCCCGCAGCCGGAAGGGGGTCACGTCCACGATGCGGGCGGCGCCGTGGGTGGCATCGGTGATCATCCCAGCCTGGCTGCCCGTGAACGAGCGGGCTTCGAAGCCCATCGAATGGATGGCCATAGCGACCAGTGCCATCGAGATCCGCTCCCCCGACGAGAGCAGCATGTCCAGTTCCCGCGGCGCGGGGATCGGCGTCACCTGTGCGGCAAGGTCCAGCAGTTCGTCGGTGGTGTCCCCCATCGCGCTGATCGCTACGACGACGTCGTTGCCGGCGCGGCGGGTCTCGACGATGCGGGATGCGACCCGGCGGATCCCTTCTGCGTCGGCGACCGAGGAACCGCCGTACTTCTGCACGATCAGCGCCACTGTGGAACTCCCGGGGTGGGTGCGCCAAGCGGCGCGGAAGGCGGACCCTGCCGTCCGACCCACCCATCATAGGGTCGCCCGGACGGCACGTCCGTCGCCGTTACGCGGTCGGCGCGGCAGGTCGATACGCTGACGGTCATGAATGCTGCCGCGACGGGATGGTCGGAGTTCTTCGTCGCGATGGCAGGCGCGACGGCGGCACTGGCGGGCCTGATCATCGTGGGCATGTCGGTGAACATCGAGAAGATCCTGCAGTCGCGGTCGATCCCGGCACGGGCTGCCGCGGCGATCGGCGCGCTGACGCTGGCGGTGGCCACCTCGTGCCTGGGGTTGGTGCCGGGTCAGCCGATGTGGATGTTCGGACTCGAAGTGATCGCCGGCGCTGTCGCGCTGTGGGCGCTGTGGGCCGCGACGCTGCGGGCCGTCCTGACGGACGCGGCGCCGGGTCGGCCAGCGTTCCCGCGCTACATCATCGCGGCGGTCGCGCCGGCTCTGTTCACCGTGGCCGGCGGGATGCTGCTCGCCGGGTCTGCCCCCGCAGGACTCGGATGGCTGGCGGCGGCGAGCGTGGTGTCGATCGTCGCGGGCGTTCTGTTCGCGTGGATCGCGCTGGTGGAGATCCTGCGCTGAGCCGCCGGTGCGATCAGACCACGCGACGACCCTCGAATGCACGCCCCAGCGTGACCTCGTCGGCATACTCCAGGTCCCCGCCGACGGGAAGGCCGGAGGCCAATCGGGTCACCCGGATGTCGAGCGTGGTCAGCAGTCGGCTGAGGTAGGTCGCGGTGGCCTCGCCCTCGAGGTTCGGGTTCGTGGCGAGGATCACTTCCTGGACGGTGCCGTCGGCGAGCCGGGTCATGAGCGACGCGATCCGCAGATCGTCCGGACCGACCCCCGCCATCGGACTGATCGCGCCGCCGAGCACGTGGTACAGCCCCCGGAACTCCCGGGTGCGTTCGATCGCGGCGACATCCTTCGCGTCCTCCACCACGCAGATCAGCGCCGGGTTGCGGCGCGGGTCCCGGCAGACGACGCACCGTTCCTGCTCGGAGACGTTTCCGCACACCTCGCAGAACCGCACCTTCTCGCGCACCTCCGCGAGGATCTGCGCGAGCCGCGAGACATCGAAGCCGGGAGTCTCGAGGATGTGGAAGGCGATCCGCTGAGCGGACTTCGGACCGATGCCGGGCAGGCGCCCGAACTGGTCGATGAGCTCCTGGACGATCCCGTCGTACATCAGCGCGCCGCCGGCGGTGCGTAGGGCTCTTCCCCGACGAACCGGGCTCCGAGGATCTGGCGCACCACCGCCTCGCCGTACCGCTCCGCGGGCGCGGCCGGCATCGCTGCCGGTGGATGGGGAAGCCCTCCCACGCCGACGGTCAGGGACGGGTCGAGCGCATCCTCATCCGCGTCGTCCACCGGTTCGCTGAGTACCTCACCGTAGCGATCGGGTGCGAGCACAGCCGTGCGCGCCGGTGCCGTGGCGCGCGCGTCTTCCGGTTCGTCGTCCACGGGCAGGGGCCGGGCGATGTCGGACGGCTCGCTCACCGAATCGACAGGGTCCCCGTCGGAGTCGGGGTCCGGTGCGATCGCTGCCACGGGCCAGTCGGTGACCGGACCGGTCGGTGCCGAGTCACGCGGCCCCGAGGGCCCGGCGGGTGACGGCGTGGTCGCCATCGTCGCGGCGCGGGCCTCCCGGTCCGTGCCCGGAGCGGATGAGTCGTCATCGTGCGCCTCGTGACGAGCGATGAACTTGACGCGGACCCCCAGCACGGCTTCGATCGCGGCGCGCAGGTCCTCGCTCGGTCCATGACCGGCGGACCGTCTCTTGAACCCCTCCACGTCGTTCCGGCTCGCGAACGCGAGTGTCAGCACGTCGCCGTCGACCCCGACAGCCTCGGCGGCGCCCACGAGAAGCCATGTCGAGCGACGTGACTGTTCCAGTCGCCCGAGGATCGCCGGCCACGCCGATCGCACCCGTTCCAGGGTGAGAGGCTCCGCGGACGGACGCAGAGACGGCGCCTCGCCGCCCGGCTCGGATGCCGCGGATTCGGGGGCAGATGTGGTCGGTTCCGGCGGCGATTCGGCGGCGGCAGGTGCCGCCGGCCGCACCGCGGCCGGGGTCGCGACGACCGCCTCGGTCTCGGGCGTGGATGCGGCGCGCACCAGCACACGCGCGACCATCAGCTCCAGCTGCAGGCGCGGGGATGTGGCGCCGGTCATCTCGTCCAGAGCGGCCAGCACGACGTCGGCGGTGCGGCTGAGGCGGTCCGCGCCGACCGCGGCGGCCTGGCGCGTCATCCGCGCCCGTTCGTCCTCGGCCACTCCGGTCAGCACGGATGCCGCGCCCTCGCCCGCGGCGGCGAGCACGATCAGATCCCGCAGCCGTTCCAGCAGATCCTCGACGAACCGGCGCGGATCCTGCCCGGTCTGCAGCACCCGTTCCACGGCGTCGAACGCCGCGGCCGCGTCCTCCCGAGCCAGGGCGCCCACCACCTCGTCCAGAAGTTCGGCGGGCGTGTAGCCGAGCAGGGAGACCGCGCGATCGTATGCGACCCGTCCACCCTCGGCGCCGGCGATGAGCTGGTCGAGCACCGACAGCGTGTCGCGCGGCGAGCCGCCGCCGGAGCGCACCACCAGCGGCAGAACCCCCGCATCCACCTCGACGTGCTCACTGCCGCATACCTGTTCGACGTACGCGAGCATCGTCCCCGGCGGCACGAGCCGGAACGGGTAGTGGTGCGTGCGGGAGCGAATCGTGCCGATGACCTTCTCGGGCTCGGTGGTGGCGAAGATGAACTTCACGTGGTCGGGCGGTTCCTCCACCAGCTTGAGCAGCGCGTTGAAGCCCTGCGGGGTGACCATGTGCGCCTCGTCCAGGATGAAGATCTTGAAGCGGTCGCGCGCAGGCGCGAAGATCGCGCGCTCGCGCAGATCCCGGGCGTCGTCGACGCCGTTGTGGCTGGCCGCATCGATCTCCACCACGTCCAGGGAGCCGCCGCCGCCGCGCCCCAGTTCCACGCAGCTGGGGCAGACCCCGCACGGCGTGTCGGTGGGACCGGCCGCGCAGTTCAGGCATCGGGCGAGGATGCGGGCGGAGGTGGTCTTTCCGCATCCGCGCGGCCCCGAGAACAGGTATGCGTGGCCGATTCGGTCGCTGCGCAGCGCGGTCATCAACGGCTGGGTGACCTGCTCCTGCCCGATCATCTCGCCGAACGTCTCCGGACGGTATCGGCGATACAGGGCGGTGGTCACGCCTCCACCTTAGGTGGTGAGGCCGACACCGGAAGCGGCTCGTGAGACCGCCCCGTCACACATCGACGGGCCGCTCCGGCTCGCCGTCCACGATGGTCAGCGTGTCCGTGGTCACCGGGATGCTGGTGGTCAGGGTGGGCACGGACGCCGACAGCAGAGTGCCGTCCTCGCGGCGGGCATGGGCGAACATCTTCAGCGTGGGCCGCCCCGGCCGGACCGGCCCCTGGGACACCAGCGGCACCACCACTTCCTGGCCCCCGGCGAGGGTGTAGTCGGTGCCGCGCACCGCGAACGAGACCGGGTCGCCCTGCTCGGCCGCCACGATCAGTTCGTCGCGGCGCACCGTCACCCGCAGTCGGGTGCCGTGCCACAACAGCGGGAACCGCAGTTCCGGCCAGTCCACCGGCAGTCGCGGGTCGAAGGTGAGCTCGCCGTGGTGGTCGCGCATCCCGCCGAACCCACTGACCAGCATGGTCCACACCCCGCCGGTGGATGCCACGTGTACGCCGTCAGCGGCGTTGCTGTGCAGATCGGCGAGGTCGACGAACAGCGCGTCGCGGAAGTACTCCATCGCGAGATCCCGGTAGCCGACCTCGGCGGCGAGGATGGACTGCACCACCGCGGACAGGGTGGAGTCGCCCGTGGTGAGCGGGTCGTAGTACTGGAAGTCGGCGAGCTTCTCCTCGTCGGTGAAGTGGTCGCCCTGCAGGAACAGCGCGAGCACCACGTCCGCCTGCTTGAGCACCTGGTAGCGGTAGATCACCAGCGGGTGGAAGTGCAGCAGCAGCGGGCGCTGATCCGGAGGGGTCTGCTCCAGGTCCCACAGCTCCCGCTCCAGGAACACCTCGTCCTGCGGATGGATGCCCAGGGCCGGGCTGAACGGGATGTGCATCGCGTTGCCGGCGCGCGTCCAGGTGTCGGCCTCGTCGGGCTGCAGGTCCACCCGGCTCACGAGCCGCCGGTATGCCTCCGGGTCGTCCTCGGCCATCTCCCGGACGCTGCGAGCCGCGAACCGGAGGTTGAAGCGGGCCATCACGTTCGTGAACAGGTTGTCGTTGACGACGGTGGTGTACTCGTCGGGGCCGGTCACGCCGTGGATGTGGAACACCTCCAGCCCGTCGGCCTCCTCGCGCCAGAACCCGAGCGAGGCCCACAGCCGCGCCGTTTCCACGGCGATATCGATGGCCTCCCGGTACAGGAACTCATAGTCCCCCGTGACGCGCACGTACTTGGCGAGGGCGAAGCAGACGTCGGCGTTGATGTGGTACTGCGCGGTGCCGGCGGCGTAGTACGCCGACGCCTCCTCCCCGTTGATCGTGCGCCACGGGTACAGCGCTCCCGCCTCGTTCAGTTCGAAAGCGCGCCGGCGCGCCGCCGCGAGCATGTGCACCCGCATCCGCATGGCGTTGCGCGCCCACAGCGGCGTGGTGTATGCGAGGAACGGGAGCACGTAGATCTCGGTGTCCCAGAAGTAGTGGCCGCTGTAGCCCGACCCGGTCACACCCTTGGCGGGCACACCCTGTCCGTCGGCGCGCGCCGCCGCCTGCGCCAGCTGGTACAGGCTCCACCGCACCGCCTGCTGCAGATCGTCGTGGCCCTCGATCTGCACATCGGAGCGTTCCCAGAACCCCGCGAGCCACCGGCGCTGGGTCTCGTAGAGCGAGGCCAACCCCTCGATCGCGGCGCGGTCGAGGGTTCGCCGGCACCGATCGACCAGTTCCCGAGCCGGAACGCCTCGGGAGGTGTGGTAGCTGACGAACTTGGTGACCGTGATGGGCACTCCCGCCCGCGCCTGCACCCGGTACACGTTCTTGGCGATGTCCGGTTCGATCAAGGTGCGCTCGGTGTACGGGTTGACGGTCTGGATGACGTGGTCGGCGCCGACCGCGAGGGTCATGCCGGACTGGCTCACCTGATAGCTGAGCATCGCACGGCCCGCGTCCTGCCAGAACTCCCGTGGCTGCAGCACCCGGTCGGCGATCTTCTCCGCCTGGCGCGGGTCCCACGACTGGCCCTTCCGCGTGGGGCGGGGCGTGCCGCCGTAGACGTCCTCGCCGTCCTGCCGGTTCACCAGCTGGCAGTTGATCGTGACGGGGGCGTCGGCGTTCAGCACGGTCACCTGCAGCTTCATGGTGACCAGGTGCTTCTCCTCGAACGAGGCCATCCGCTCGTAGTCGATGCGCACGTCCTTCCCCGAGGGTGTGCGCCACAAGAGGCCGCGGCGCAGCACCCCCTCGTGGAAGTCGAGGCTGCGCTCGTAGTCGACCACCTCGGCCAGGTCGAAGGACAGCGGCTCGTCGTCCACGTAGACCCGCATCACCTTCGCGTCCGGCGCGTTCACGATCGTCTGGCCCACCTCGGCGAACCCGTACGCGCGTTCGGCGTGCCGGATCGGGAACGTCTCGTGGAAGCCGTTGACGAAGGTGCCCTCTTCGTGGCCGAACCGGCCCTCCGGGTGGTTCCCGCGCAACCCGAGGTAGCCGTTGCCCACCGCGAACAGCGTCTCGGTCACGCCGGCGTCCTCCAGGTCGAACGCGGTCTCGACCAGGCGCCACGGGTCCACGGGGAATCGATCCCGGTTCATCATGGGGTGCCTTCCGCTGAGAGGTGTCGCGGTGCCGGAAGTGGAGCGATGGCTAGTCTACGAACACGCCGAGATCGGGGACGACGACATCGGCTCCGGCGTCCTGGAGCTGGTCCGCGCCGGCGCCCCGGTCCACGCCGACGACCAGTCCGAAGCCGCCGGCGGCGGCGGAGCGCACGCCGCTGAGCGCGTCCTCCACCGCGACGCTGCGCCCCGGGTCGACGTCCAGCATCCGGGCCGCTGCCAGGAACACGTCCGGGGCGGGCTTGCTCGCCAGGCGCTCCCGCTCGGCGATCACCCCGTCGATCACCACGTCGAACCGATCACGGATGCCGGCGGCCGTGAGCACCTCGTCCGCGTTCTTCGAGCTGGAGACCACCGCCACCGGCACCCCGGCGCCCTGCAGTCGGTCCAGCAGCCGGATCGAGCCGGGGTACGGCGCGATCCCCTGGGATCGCAGCAGGCGCGCGAACACCTCGTTCTTGCGGTTCCCGATCCCGCACACGGTGCTCGCGATCGGGGGATCGTCGGGCTCGCCCCAGGGCACTTCGATGTCACGGCTGCGCAGCAGCGCCGCCACGCCGTCGTAACGCTTCTTGCCGTCCAGGTGCTCGTAGTAGTCGGCGTCGGTGTAGGGGGGCTCGACCCGCCACTGCGCGAACAGCTCCTCGAACATCGCCCGCCACGCCGCCATGTGAACGTCAGCGGTGGGGGTGAGCACGCCGTCCAGGTCGAACAGCACCGCGTCGTACCGGGTGAGGTCGGGCAGGTCGGTCACGCATCCTCCAGACGATCGCGCCCCAGCGTAGTGGTGCGGGATGACGGCGGGATGACCGACCGGTCACCGTCCCGCAACCGCGAAGGTCTGCCGGGCGATCTCCAGCTCCTCATCGGTGGGGACGACGAGCACGACCACTGCGGAGCGGTCCGAGGAGATCCTCCGGATGCCGCGCGCGGGCGCGTCGTTGCGGACCGGGTCGAGCTCCACACCCGCGAAGCCGAGGGTGGCCAGCGCCGCGGCGCGCACCCGCGGATTGTTCTCCCCGACCCCGGCGGTGAACGAGATGACATCCACCCCGCCCAGCTGCGCGAGGTAGGCGCCGGCGTAGGCGCGCAGCCGGTGCACGTACACGTCGAACGCGAGCCGGGCCCGGTCGTCCCCGGCATCCATCCGCGCGATCACGTCGCGCATGTCGGACGCGCCCGCCAGTCCCTGCAGGCCGCTGGCGCTGTTGAGCAGCCGGTCGATCTGCTCCACCGGCATCCCCGCCCGGCGGGAGAGCTGGAACACCACCGCCGGGTCGATGTCGCCCGACCGGGTCCCCATCACGAGTCCTTCCAGCGGGGTCAGTCCCATCGAGGTGTCGATCGACCGGCCGCCGGCGATCGCGGCCGCGGAGGCGCCGTTGCCCAGGTGGAAGACGATCTGCCGCAGGTCGGCCACCGCGGCCCCCAGGAACTCGGCGGCCGCGCGGCTCACGAACCGGTGGGAGGTGCCGTGGAAGCCGTACTTGCGGATGCCGTACCGCTCGGCCACCGCGCCGTCGATGGCATAGGTGTATGCCTCCGGCGGCATCGTCTGATGGAAGGCGGTGTCGAACACCGCCACCTGCGGGACCCGATCGAACGCGGCGAGCGCGGCACGGATGCCCTGCACCGCGCCCGGGTTGTGCAGCGGCGCGAGCTCGGCGAGCTCGTCGATGCCGGCCAGCACCTCCGGGGTGATTCGTGTGGGCTCCACGTACCGCGCCCCGCCGTGCACGACGCGGTGTCCGACGGCGACCGGAGCGTGGTCGGCCAGGTCCGGCCCGTGCTCGGCGAACGCCGCGATCATCGCGTCGAATCCGGCCGCGTGGTCGACGATCCGGCCGCGGTGCTCGAATGCGGCATCCACGATCGCCGGGGCGGCGACCACGCCCGGGGGCGCCATCGCGGCGATGGTGACGGTGTGCACCCACCGGCCTTCCGGCTGCCCGATGCGTTCGACCAGCCCGTGCGCGAGCACCTGCTCGCCCGCGAGCTCCACGAGTCGGTACTTGAACGAGGAGGAGCCGCTGTTGACGACCAGCACCACGCTCACGAGCGCGCGTCCTGCGCCTGGATGGCGGTGATCGCGATGGTGTTCACGATGTCGTCGACCAGTGCCCCGCGGGACAGGTCGTTGATCGGCTTGTTCAGCCCCTGCAGCACGGGGCCGATGGCCACGGCCCCAGCAGAGCGCTGCACGGCCTTGTAGGTGTTGTTGCCGGTGTTCAGGTCGGGGAAGACGAACACGGTTGCCCGCCCGGCGACCTCCGACTGGGGCATCTTCGTGGCTGCGACCGCCGCGTCGGCGGCGGCGTCGTACTGGATCGGGCCCTCCACGGGCAGGTCCGGCGCCCGCTCGCGCACCAGCCGCGTCGCCTCCCGCACCTTCTCCACGTCCGCTCCGGTCCCGGACTCCCCCGTCGAGTAGGACAGCATCGCCACCCGCGGCTCGATCCCGAACCGCGCGGCGGTGGCGGCCGACGAGATCGCGATGTCGGCCAGCTGCGGCGCGGTCGGGTCGGGGATGACGGCGCAGTCCCCGTACACGAGCACCCGGTCGGCCAGCGCCATGAAGAACACGCTGGAGACCACCGATACGCCGGGCCGGGTGCGGATGATCTCGAACGCGGGTCGGATGGTCTGCGCCGTGGTGTGCGCCGCACCCGAGACCATCCCGTCCGCGAGGCCGAAGTGCACCATCATCGTCCCGAAATACGACGGGTCGGTGACGGTGTCGGCGGCGAGCGCCGGCGAGACGCCCTTGTGGGCCCGCAGTCGCGCGTACTCCGCCGCGAACCGCGGCCCGAGCACCGGGTCGGCGGTGGAGACGACCTGCGCGGCCGCCAGGTCCAGCCCCAGCGCGGTGGCGCGGGCGCGCACCGCGTCCTCATCGCCGAGGATCACGAGGTCGGCGATGCCGCGAGCCAGCACCGCCGCTGCCGCCCGCAGGATGCGGTCGTCCTCCCCCTCGGGCAGCACGATCCGGCGCCGGTCGGTGCGGGCCCGCTCGATCAGCTGATACTCGAACATCAGCGGCGTGAGCACCTGCGGTCGGGTCAGCCCCAGCAGGCGGGTGAGCTCGGCTCCGTCCACGCGGGATTCGAACAGCCGCAGCGCGTTGTCGTAGCGGCGTGGCGAGTCCGCGGCGAACCGGCCGCGCGTGTTCATCACAGCCAAGGCGGTCTCGTACGTGCCCCGGTCGGTGGCGATGATGGGCAGGTCGGTGCCCAGGCCGTCGATGAGGCGCTCGATCACCTCGGGGAGAGCGAACGGCCCGTTCAGCACGATCCCGGCCAGGGCGGGGAACGTCCCGGAGGCGTGGGCGAGCAGGGCCGCCAGCAGCACCGCCGTGCGGTCGGCAGGCACCACGACGATCGCACCCGCGGTCAGGCGCGGCAGCACGTTCACGGTCGACATCGCCGCGACCACCACGTCCAGAACCTCGCGACCCAGCAGCTCCGGGTCGCCCTTCACCAGGACGCCGTCGAGGGAGCGCATCACACCCCGCACGGAGGGGGCCACCAGCATCCGGTCCTCCGGAAGCGCCCACACCGGAACGCCGTCCTCTCCGGCGTTCTCGGCCACCCGCCGGATCACTGCGACGGTGGCGTCGAGCTCGTCCGGGTCCACGCGGTTGGCGACCACGCCGAACAGCTGGGCGCGCGCCGTGCGCAGCTCGGCGAGGGTGAGCACCGCCACCTGCCCGATCTCGTCGGGGGTGCGAGCCTGACTCACGCCCAGTTGCTCGCTCTGGCCCTGTCCCGCCCGGCCCCCGAGCACGAGCAGCACGGGAATGCCGAGGTTCGCCGCTATGCGGGCGTTGTAGCCGAGCTCCGCCGGCGTGCCCACGTCGGTGTAGTCGCTGCCGAGCACGATCACCGCGTCGCAGCGCGCCTCGACGGCCTTGTAGCGCTCCACGATCCGCGCCAGCGCGGCATCCGGGTCCGCATGCACCTGGTCGTAGGTCACGCCGATGCATGCGTCGTAGCCGAGATCGACGCCGTCATGCTCCAGCAGCATCTCGAGCACGTAGTCGCGCTCCTCGGAGGAACGCGCGATGGACCGGAACACGCCCACCCGCGCCGTCGCGCGGCTGAGCGCGGCGAGCACCCCCAGCGCGACGGTGGACTTCCCGGAGCGACCCTCGGCGGACGTGATGAGGATGCTCTGCGCCACGCTTCCCACCCTAGAGTCGACGGACGCTCCCCGACCAGCGTCGGCGGGATGGCGAAGGCCCTCCGCGCACCCGACAGAGCCTGGTTACCCTTGCTACGTTTCCGTCCTGGGGGAGTTGGCCTGGATGCCGCCACGCGGAGAGCCCCCACAAGTCTATCCCAGCCATCTCAGGCGCCTCCGCTGACCCGCGGTAGGATGGCGCACGGCCTTCGGGCCACGGAGGATTCGCCTAGTGGCCTATGGCGCACGCTTGGAAAGCGTGTTGGGTGCAAGCCCTCGGGGGTTCGAATCCCCCATCCTCCGCTCCGCGGGGTTCGCTCATGCGCTCGCGCTCTGCAGGGACGACTGCACCCAGCTGCGCAACTGCGGGGCGGGCAGCGCCCCCACCGACCGGGATGCCTCGGCGCCGTCGGCGTAGAACAGCAGCGTGGGGATGCCGGTGATGCCGTGGCGGGCGGAGACCTGCGGCGAGTCGTCGGCGTTCACCTTCACGACCTTCAGCCGGCCGGCGTTCTCCGCCGCCAACTGCTCCACCACCGGAGCGATCGCGCGGCACGGTCCGCACCACGGCGCCCAGACATCGACGAGCACCGGAAGGCTGGCTGCGGTCACCGCCGCGTCGAACGTGCTGTCGTCGGCGGAGACGAGCCACGGAAGGTCGGCGTGGCAGGATGCGCACCGCACCCTGCCACGCCTCGCCTGCGGCACGCGGTTGCGGGCACCGCATGAGGGACAGGTGGTGATGGCTCCGTCGGATGCTGCGCTCATCACCACCAGCCTACGGACCTGCGCGCACCGCCGCGGGTGCGCCGCAGAACGGCATCCACATCGCCCACGGAGGGCTCCATCAGCCACTCCCCGTCGACGTACACGACGGGAGTGTGCAGCCGCCCGGCCGCAAGCCGGTCCAGCCGCGCGTAGACATCGGGACGCTCGTCGAGATCGACGTACTCGTAGCCGATGCCGGATCGCTCCAGCGCGCGACGGAGCATCTGCGTGATGCCGCACCACCGGTTGCCGTAGATCACGATCTGACCCACGCGGCTGTCGGATCCCTGCCGCGGGGTGACGTCGATCATCGTCATGCGTCCTCCTCCTGACCACGAGCGGCGGCGGATGCCGGGGTCGCGGACTGGGCCGCGACCCCATCCATCGCCGCGAGCAGTTCGTCGAAATCGGGCAGCTGCTTCAGCCGCGGCGAGACCGACGCCCACCGGATCACACCGTCGCGGTCGATGAGATACACGGCCCGCTCGCTGTGGCCATCGTCCTCACGCCACACCCGATACATCCGGGCGGTCTCACCGCGCGGCTGGAAATCGCTCAACAGCGGGTAGCGGATGCCGCGGACGGCCGCCCACGCGCCGTGGCTGTAGATCGAGTCGACCGACACGGCGAGGAGCTGGAATCCGCGGGAGGCGAACTCCTCATACTCCTGCTGGTACAACTCCAGCTGCACACTGCATCCCGGGCTCCAGTCCAGCGGGTAGAACACCAGTGCGACCGGTGTGCCGCGGAAGTCGCTCAACCGCACCAGGCCACCGGACGCATCCGGCAGAGCGAAGTCCGGGGCGGGGGTTCCCGGCTCAAGCCCGGTCGCCACCCGCTCCCCGTCCATGGGCGGCGCGGTGCGGAACAGGTCCCGCACCGCGTCGAGGCCACCGATCCCGGGGTCGGCGCTACCCGCCTGACCGAGGTCCACCTGTCCCTCGAGCAGCTCGATGCCGTTCATCGGGCCCTCGCCTCCGCCTCGTGCAACTGCGGCGTGGCTGCAGCGGACTCTTCGGCATGCACCGCCGGCTCACCCGCACCGGCCACGGCGATGCGCCGCGGCTTGGCCGCCGCGCGCAGCGGCATCCTCACCCGCAAGACACCGTCGTGGTAGTCCGCGGCGACCGCGTCGGCATCCACGTCGTCACCGAGCGTGAACTGGCGCACCACGCTCGCCGCCCCCCGCTCGCGCACCAGCCATTGCGCGTTCTTGTCGGTGTGCTC
This sequence comes from uncultured Actinomycetota bacterium, assembly GCA_963696115.1. Taxonomy (GTDB): domain Bacteria; phylum Actinomycetota; class Actinomycetes; order Actinomycetales; family Microbacteriaceae; genus Microbacterium. The sequence goes on from CAVOIT010000006.1 coordinate 63,223, forward strand.
CTCGGTGCGCTCAGCGCGGAGCGTCAACTGGCCGCCCTCGACGGAGACGTCGATCGCCGCGGGGTCGAAGCCCGGCAGATCCATCTCCAGCATGTAGTGGTCGTCGGCCCGGTACACGTTCACGGGGGCGCTCACCCACGTGGGCGAGCCGAGCCCGGAGAACAATGCGGAACTCATCCGATCCAGGTCGCGGAAGGTATCGAACAGCGTCATCATCACTCTCCTTCGGTTGTGGTGGCACCCCTGCGGTGTCACGACTCAATTTTAAGACTTGAGCCCGAACGACTCAAGTAATCGATCGGGCGGATTCGCTCCCGTGCCCGAGCCGTGGCGGCACGCCCGCGCCGCGGGCCCGCACGGTCAGTCCCAGACCGGCACGCGACCGGGGAGGTACCGTTCCCCGGCAGCGCCGTGGGGCAGGATGCTGCGCACCTGGTCCAGGTCCTCGGCGGTGAGCCGCACATCGGCGGCGGCGACGTTCTCGGCGACGCGGTCGGGGTTGCGGCTGCCCGGGATTGGAACGAGGTCAGCGCGCTGGGCGAGCAGCCACGCCAGCGCCAGCTGGGCGAGCGTGATCCCCTTGGCATCGGCGATGGCGCGCAGCCGGTCGACGGCGGCGACGTTCTTCTCGTAGTTCCCCGGCTGCCACTGCGGGGCGTTGCGCCGGAAGTCCTTCGCGTCGTAGTCGGCGGCGGGGCGGGCCGTTCCGGTGAGGAACCCGCGGCCGAGCGGCGAATAGGCGACGAAGCCGATGCCCAGCTCGTCCAGGGTGGGGAACACGCTCTCCACACCGCGTTCGAACAGGGAGTACTCGGTCTGCAGCACGGTCACCGGCTGCGTCGCGTGGGCCCGGCGAATGGTGTTGGGTCCGGCCTCCGACATGCCGAAGTAGCGCACCGTCCCCGCGTCGATGAGGTCCTTCACGGTTCCAGCCACGTCCTCGATCGGCACGGTCGGGTCGACACGGTGCTGGTACAGGATGTCGATGACATCGGTGCCGAGATAGCGCAGGCTGTTCTGCACCACCTCGCGGATGTGCTCGGGCCGGCTGTTGAGGGGCCCTTCCGGTGTCAATCCGAACTTCGTTGCGATCACGATCTCGTCGCGGAACGTCTTCACGGCGCGTCCCAGGACCCGCTCGTTCTCTCCCCATCCGTAGAGTTCAGCGGTATCGAACAGGGTCACGCCGAGATCGTGAGCTCGCTGGATCGCCCGGATGCTGGTGGCCTCGTCGCTCGGGCCGTACGCGAGGTTGATCCCCATCGCTCCGTATCCGATCGCCGACACCGCCGGTCCGCCGTTTCCGAGTGTGCGCTGCTGCATCCTTCGTCTCCTCCTCCGGGCGGGTGCCCGACCCTGTCGACGCTACGCCGCACCGATGGGCGGTGGGCCCTCGCGGCGGCGGCGCACGGCGCCCGCGACGAGGCGAGCCAAGGCCGCAACGCTGCGCCAGCCGATCAGCATCGCGAGCAGCACGGACGCTGCCACGATCACGAATGCGAGCTGCACACCCTGGCCCGACGCGGCCCGCAGCAGCATCCCGCCCGCCACTGTCACCACCCAGACGCCGAGGCCGGTGCGCAGCGGCGCCAGCGGCGCACGCCATGCCAGCGTCACCGCCCATCCGATGGCCAGCGCCGCGATGAACGGCCACGACGTCTGCCACAGCCCCGCCAGCACGTTCTCGGCGTGGCTGGCGCGTCCGGTGGCAGCGAACACGACCACCAGAACGGCGTCCGCCGCCGCCGCCGATGCGATCAGAGCGGGACGGGGGCGGGTCCTCGCCGGCTCAGCATGCACGTGCCCACACTAGGCCGGCGCCACCGGATCGGTGCTGTGTCAGCAGCCCGCCCATACCTCGGTCAGCCGCGGAAGTCGTCCGGGTCGACGACACCGGCGGCTGTTACCGTTCCTCCGGATCGGCCCACGTGGCTGCAGGGCCGTCCTCGAGCAGTCCCCACGCTGCGATCACGCGTAGCGCATCGTTTCGGGTGCGCACGCCGATCTTGCGGTACAGGCCGCGGAGCTGCGTCTTGACGGTGTTGGGCGAGACGCCGAGACTCGCTGCCATTCCCGCCACGGTGTCTTGGCGGATCAGTTCGGCGGCGACGGCCCGCTCGCGGGTCGTCAGTCTCGGCCGACCGGCATCCACATCGAGCATCCGCCAGGACCGCGCCTGGCCCAGCGTCGCGACGAACCCGACGGACCCGAGCGATTCGGCCACAGGGAGCAGTGCATCCAGCGCGCGGACCGGAACGAGGGCCAGCGCGAGGGTCTGTCCGGAGTCTGCCAGCAGCGTCTGAAGACGCCGGGCGGATGCCTCACTGTGCACGTCGTCGCCCAGCAACGCCACGGCACCGGCTGTGAGGGCGAGGTGTTCGGCGCGGGTACGGGAGGAGACCGACGCTGACGGTTCCCCGTGCAGCAACCGCAGAGCACGCTCGGGGTCTCGCGCCGCCAGCGCGACCCGCGCCCGGCTCACCGCATCACGCGCAGTTGCCCCGCGGCGGAGCGCTCTCTCCGCTTTCGCGATGTCGCCAGCGGCCAGGTGCGCGAGCGCCCACGTGTGACGCACGCGGGCGATGGCGGATGAGGACACCGCGCGCCTGGCACGTTGAGCGGCGACAACCGTCTGGATGCGCTGCAGCGCGTGCTCGGGACGATGCCGCCGGAGTGCGATGAGCACCTCGGCGTGCAGCAGGGGCGCCCAGTGCTCGATCGTCTCGCGGTGCGGGTCGAGGATGCTCAGGCGCGCCTCGGCCTCGTCGACGTCGCCGTCCTCGAGCGCGATGAGCGTCCGAGCCAACTGCAGAAAGCTCCCCGGGTATCCCGTGATCCAGGTCTCGTCCCAGTCGCGTCGCTCCGCCGCGTCCGCGGTGGCCCGGGCCTCGCGGATGTCTCCCGTCAGCGCAAGCGTCCCGGCCTCGAGGGCGTGACCTTGCAGCCCTGATCGGTAACCCTGGGAATCGCCGACCGCGACGGAACGACGGAAGCAGATGAGGGCGCGCGGAACGTCGCCGGCGTACAACAGGCTCGTGCCGATCTGGTTGCACACGGTCGGCTCGTTTCGGCCGAGACCCTCACGCTCAGCGACGCTCATGTTCTCGAGCAGGTCGAACCCTCTGCGGGCAGCGGGCCCGCCGTCGCGCCCCATGACACGGTTCGCGGCGCTCTCGATCGCGCACAGCAACGCACGATCGACGGATTCGGTCACGGATCCGCCCACGCGGGCTCCGTACGCGGCGAGGAAGAAGTACTCGATCGCGCGCGCCCTGCGCTCGGCGGTGGCATTGGTGATCATGGCCAGCAGCGTCGCGAGCAGCGGCAGATGCCGCAGGGTCGTCAGAGACACGCCTCGGAAGAGCAGGACGACCTGCATGCCGTAGGGCAGCAACTCGACCCAGTACTGCCTCACGATGTCGTTCGCCAGCGTCCATTCACGGCATTCGACCGCGCGCGCCAGCGCGGGAAAGGGCATCTCACGGTCGAACTCCCAGCGGGCGATCATCAGGGTCAGCTCGCGAGCCCGTTCCACCGGCAGTCCGCGGCGGGCGGACGCCGCGAGCGCTCTCTGCACGAAAGGGGAGAGTCGGAACACGGCGCGCTCTGAACGGGCGGAGCTGCTCCACTGACCGAGGCCCTCCCGTTCGGCGCGGTGCAGCAGCACGCTGGGATCGCTTTCGCCCGTAAGTTGCCGCGCCAGCACGACATCCACACCGTCGGCGAGGGCGAGGATCTCGATGAAACGCGCGAAGTGCTCATCCCAGCCCGGGCGGCGCAGCCGCAGCAGTGAGTCGACGACTTCGGCCACCTGATCGTCGGAGCCGTCCTGCTCACGCGGTTCGAGTCCGGTGTCATGGGCGCGACGGCCGCCCAGCATGAGCAGCCGCGCAACGCCCGGAGCGGCTCCGAGGCTGAGCACCTGATGCACGATCTCGTCATCCTCGGTCACGCCGAGCAGTGTCGCGGCTTCGTTCGGCGTGAGGGCCAGGTCCCCGGAGGCGAGCACGCGCACGTCGAGGGTCATCTGAAGTCCAGGCTCGACGAAGCCGTTCCCCACCCGCGTCGTCGCGCGAACACTCATGCCGGGAAGCTCATGGAGCAGGCGGAGGAGGCCGGACACGGTTTCGGGGTCGAGATTCTCGCTCTCGTCGACGGCGAGACAGAACTCCCCCATCGCTCGCAGCCCGCGTCGCAGCAGTTCCCAGGGATCGTCGACGAACCGGAAGGCGTCGGGGCCCGCAGCGAGTGGATTGCGGGGATCGAGTCGATCGAAATCCGCCAGCGCAGCGGCCACCTGACGCGCAAACACCGCCGGCATCCCGGCGCCCGCGGATACACGGATCCAGACACCCGTGCGCGGCGTCGTGCCGGCCCACTGCGCCATCGCGACCGTCTTTCCCATGCCCGCGGGCGCAGCCAGCACGACCAGGGGCGCATCGGCCTCCAGCGCGGCGATGAGCCGCGGGCGAGGGATGAGACCGCGCGGCAGGCGCGGGATCGCGTCCAGGCTCATCCGACCATCCTTCGAGACCGCTCGTCACTTCATCGCGCGACAGGGCGTGACCCGCGCTTTCAGAATAGGCCGAGAATCGACTGCGTTCCCTGCCGGGAGCGCATTGGGACCAGACGGGATGCGCGAGCCCATCGGGCCGGGATATCCCACATGCGGCTCATCGGCCGAGGGTGAAGTCGAGGGTGAAATCCCTGCCGCGACCATGGTTGGCCCGTCGGCAGCCTGAACACTCGGTGCAGGGGGAGCCGCCCACATCGTGGGTGTCAGACCGGTCGGCCCAGTCGCCGCCGCCTTCACGGTCACCGCCGCGGCGAATCGACACCGCTTCGCTCGGGTGAATGCCATCCCTCGCCCGAAACGGCTGAGAGCAGGGGTACGCAGTGCACGGCAACGCTTCGACGATCGATCCTGGACCGACTCGACGCGACCTCCGGCAGCCTCGTACGCGGCGCCGTTCCCGCATCGTCTCGCTGGCCCTCGTGCCCGCGATCGTCGTCGCCGGGCTGACCGGCGCGGGCGTGTGGGCCGCGACGCCTGCGTCGGCGGCCGCGATTCCCGATCCGACGACGACGATCGCCCTGCAGCAGACGGGCGGAGCGCACGGGGACGCCGACGCCAAGCCGTTCATCCTGGCGGGCGAGGATGCGACGTTCGATGTCACGATCACCAACACGTCGAGCAGCGACGGGTTCAACACCTCGTTCACGCTGTCACTGCCGAACGGCATCGACTTCGTGGCCTCCGGCGGGATGGGTTCCCCGGTCGTCTACCCCAGCGGCGCCCCGCTGCCCAACAGCGCCAAGACGGAGGCGGGCGAGCCGCTCGCGACCGTGCCCGCCGGCTCCCAGCTGTGGGTGTTCCAGGACGTCGCCGATCTTCCGGCGACCGCGGACTACACCTCGACGACTCACGGTCCGCCCGGACGCCGCCACGTTCCCGGTCGGGGCGAATCCGGACTTCGTGCTCACCGGATACGTTTCGGGCGACCCGGCGATGATCCCGGTCTTCGATGGGTCGACGGGTGTCGGTGGACTCGCAGGCGCCGCGGAAACATCGTCCGATCTCGACACGACCCACGTTTCGGTGCAGGCGCTGCGCCTGACCAAGCACGAGCCGAGCCCCGAGATCGAGCTGCTGCGGGGCGTGCACGATCACCAAACGATCTACACGCTGACCGTCGAGAACACCCCGCAGGGTGACACGACCGGCGTGACGGTCGTCGACTACCTGCCCGCGGGCCTGGAGTTCCTCGCGTGCGCGACGGCCGACAACACCGCGGACTCGCCGCTGCTCTACGACGGCTCCGGCACGCTCGGTGGCAGCCTGGAGTATCCCGGCGCGGCCGACATCACCGGGGCGAGCCCGGGAGCGGACTGTCTCCCACCCGTCGCCGTCGAGACGGTCGACTCCGGAGTCCCGGCACCGCTCGGAGCCGGCGTGTACACGAAGGTCACGTGGAACCTTCCCGACCTCACCGCCGGCACGCCGCAGCCGGGCGACCTGAGCGCGGCGGGTGTGCCCGGGACCTACGTCATCACGTATGCCGCCGCCGTGCCGCTGTTCGAGAACACGATGGACTTCATCACGACGACAGGAAGCGACACACCGGCGCCCACCTCTCTGCAGCAGGCATCGAACCTCAACAACAACAACGGTGCGTCCACCCGTCAGGGTCAGGGAGCGGGCTTCGGCGACGGCATCTTGTATGACAACCTCGCCACCGTCGCCGGAACCTACGGCGGGCTGCTGGCGCCGTCCGCGTCCGCCGCCGCAGCAGACACTGACTCCGAGCAGATCCAGGCGATGGACCTGCGCATCCTCAAGAGCGTGACCACACCGGACGGTGGGAATTTCGTCACGGGAGACCTCGCAAGCTACACGCTGGACATCGCCACGAGCGAGTACACGAGCGCGGGGGGCGCCTCCGACCCTGACCCGATCAGCATCGTCGACACCCTCGACAACGGGCTGTGCCCCGCTCTGCCGGGACCCGCCACAGCAACGGTCACCGGGGGCCCGCTCCCGGACGACTGCCCGTATCCGTCGAGCGCCCCGGGTGCGACCCTCACCGGCGCGGTCGCGACCGCGATCGACTACGACGCGAGCACCGGCCAGTTCCAGGTCACCTATCAGCTGGACCCCGGCGCGCTGACCGCGAACGACTCGCACCGGATCGAGTACACGGCGCTGATGCGTGAGGCTTACGTCCCCCACGAGCCGTGGGTCGGCCCCACCACCTCGGGAGACAACCTCGGGAACGAGGTCGAGATCACCGGATGGACCCATGCGGTCGCCTCCCTGACCGGCGTGACGAACGGTTCGGGCGTGCCCGCCGATGGCAACGAGGACGTCTGGGACGACTCAGCAGCCGAGATCGACTCCACGTACTCCGCGATCTCCAAGCAGGTGCTGCCGCGCGACCAGGTGGTGTCCACGCCGCCCGGTGCTGCGAGCGCCGCGGCCTCGTGCGACGTCGCCCCGGGCTCGCCGTGGGCGCAGAACCAGACCGATCCCGGCGATGGGCCGTTCCACGCGGGCGACGTCGTCTGCTACCAGCTGACCGTCGACTTCGCGGATCAGATCGACGTGCGAAACCCGAAGGTCACCGACTTCCTTCCGCAGGACGTGGCATACCTCGACTGGGCACTGTACGAGGGCACGAACGGTACAACACCGGGTGTCGACGTCGCGTTCTCGCAGGGCGGTCAGCGACTCGAGTGGCTCGTCGGGACACCGGGCGACGGCGGTGACCGCTATGTGCCGCTGGATTCGAAGCTCGTCATCCACGTGCTGGGCCTGGTCACCTCGAACACCCCGGCCGACGTGTCGAGCCTCGACAAGCCCGAGAACCTCATGAAGTACCAGCAGGAGAACGTGCTGGGCGACGTGTTCTACCTGCGTGAGGCGTCCGCGATCCAGCTCGGCCAGGGCCCGACCCTGCTCAAGGGCGTCCGCGACGTCGACGGCGACTCGACGCTGCCCGCGGCCAGCCAGAACGACCCCGACGGCACCGTCTTCGACTCGAACCGCGACGGCATCCAGGTCGCGGCCGGCGATGTCGTCACCTACCGCGTCGACCTGACCGGAGGCGACTTCGCCGCCCAGGACATGGTCGTCTGGGATGCCCTCCCCGCAGGCATCGTCAAGGCGTATGTTTCGGGGATCAGCGACGGCGGCACCGCGCTCGATCCGGGTGACGGCGGCTACCCGACCGGTCTCGACCCCGGCTTCTCCGGACGCTCGGTGATCGTGTGGACCGGTGTCGACCTGGCCGCCGCGGCCGAGGACACCCTGACCTACGACGTCACGATCCCAGCGGGTGCGCAGGTCAACGTCGACTACGACAACACCGCCTCGATCACCCAGTACGACGTGCAGCTGAACACGGGCGACGACACGACGCTGTACCCCGAAGGCTCCCTCGACAACACCACGCGACCCGACGATGCCACAGTCCCCGGCGAAGGCACGATCGACGACTCGTCGGTGTTCACACCCGACCCGAGCGTCGACAAGACGCTCGTCTCGACCGAGATCGGCCCCGGCAGCGGCGAACTCAACCTGGACCCGAACAACGGGTCGACCCAAGCCGTGCAGGGCGAGCTCATCACCTACCAGTACACGGTGAGCGTCCCCGCACACACGACCGTCACGAACGCGGTGCTGCGCGACCGTGGCACGCTGCTGAGCGGCAGCACGACCGTGCCGTACACGGTGCACGGCACCCCGACGTGGACCGCCTCGGCGCTCACGGGCGCGACGGCCGGCAACTTCTCGCTCTCGGCCGCGGGGGCACTCACCTTCCCCTCGTCGTACTCGAACACGTCCGATGACCCTCAACTGTTCACGGTCGAGCTCACGGTCTACGTCGAAAGCGACGCGGGAAACCAGAACGCGACGCTCACCAACCGTGCGCTCTTCACGAGCGCGACCTGGAACGGCCAGGATGACGCGAGCATCACCTATATCGAGCCGAACCCGCGGATCACCAAGTCCGCCTCGCCCGCCTCGGAGGTGACCACGAGCGACACGATCACGTACACGCTCAGCGTCACCAACGGCGGCAGCCGGCCGATCTCGTACGACAACGTGATCGTCGACACGGTGCCCGCCGGCATCCTGGTGGACATCACCTCGGCATCCGTGACGCCCACCGCCTACGATCCGGGCGTCACGACCGGCGCCGGCGGCACGATCACCTGGCACACCGCGCAGATCCCGCCGACGGCGATCTTCACCTACCAGGCGAAGATCGACCCGACCACGGGTGGCGGTCAGAGATACACCAACACGGCCGTCGAAACCGGCTACACGCTCCCGGCGAGCATCGGCGGCGATGTCGAGACACGCCGCGGCAACCGCGCCCCCACGGATAACGCGACCGTGAGAGCGGTGACGGCGGCGATCGACAAGGGCGTGCGCGAGGCCGGCACCTCCGACGCGTTCGACCCGTCGGTCTCCCAGCCGCTGGGCGAGACCGTCGAGTACCAGGTCCAGGTGACCCTCAAGGCGAACATCAACTACTACGACCCGGTCATCTCCGATGACCTGCCGCCGGGCGTCGTGCTGCAGGATGCGACGATCACGGGGCCCACGGCAAGCCCCTCCACGGGCATCGTCGGCACGTGGAACTACGCCCTGGATGCCGGCACCAACACCGCGACCTGGACGTACGACGGCGACATCCTGTCTCAGCCGGTCGACCGCACCCTGACGCTCACGTACAAGGTGCTGCTGGACGGCGGCGCGATCGCCGCGACCGTCAGCGAGCTCGGCAACACCGCGTCGTTCTCGTGGAACAGTGTGAATGGCGTCCCGTCGACCCGCAGCTCGATCGACGACAAAGCCACGGTCCGCATCCTCGACCCGGTGCTCGCGATCGACAAGATCGTCTCGGACGCGACCCCGAACCCCGGCGAGAGCTTCGACTACACCGTCACGGTCACCAACACGGGCACCACCCCCGCCTACAACATGGTCGTCACTGACCGCATCCCCGCCGGGGTGATCGTGGATCCTTTGACGATCACCGGCGGTGGCGCACTCACCGGCGCAGACCCAGCCCTCGGCGGCGGCACGATCACGTGGGACGCCACGGATCTGCCCGGTCCACTCAGCAACACGACCCCCGGCAACACTCTGCAGCTCACCTACGAGGCGACGCTGACCGCGAGCGGGAACATCAGCGACGACGAGAGCTTCACCAACACCGCATCCGTGACGCACTTCGAGTCGTTCCCGACCGGTGGCCGGTCGTACGATCCGAGGGATGTCCGCGACGACGCGATGGTCAACCCGCCGTTCCCGCACGTGGACCTGCAGAAGGCGGTCACCTCGACCGACATCGCCTACGCCGGCACGCCGTTGAGCTGGAGGCTGACGGCCACCAACAAGGGCGACGGCCCGGCGCAGACGGTGACCCTCACCGACACGCTGCCGACGCACTGGACCTACACCGCCGTCACGAGCGCCACCGTGGCCGGCTCGGCCGTCAGCCCCGCGCCCGCACCGACCGTGACCGGCAGCGGTGACCTGGGCGATGAGCAGCAGCTGGTGTGGACGTTCGGGTCCGCCGTTCGTCAGCGACACCGGTGCTGCAGCCGGGACAGTCGATCGAGATCGTGTTCACCGCGACCCCGGGGGAGGCCGCACTGACCGACGCGGGCGCGACCGAGGCCGGCCCGCCGGTGGTGCACCCGCCGCACACGAACACCGTGACGGCCGTCACGACCGACACCTCGGGCGCGACCGGCAACGCGACCGGCTCCTACACCGGCCCGAATGCGAGCGATGACGCGTTCATCCACGCCGCCGACCTGAGGCTCCAGAAGGACCCGGGTGCCGGTCTGGTCGCCGGCGGTGCCGCCGGAACGGCCTGGACGATCACCGTGACCAACGACGGCCCCGACCCCGCAGTGGGCCCTTTCACGGTCAGCGATACGTGGGGTACCGCAGGCGCGCTGCCCGAGGGATTCGCGGTGACGGACGTCTCGGGTGACGGATGGAGCTGCTCGCTGACGGGCACGAGCCCCGACAACACCGGCTTCGACTGCGTCCGCACCAACCCGGCCGAAACTCTCGTCGCGGGCGCGAGCTTCCCCGTGATCACCGTGACCGCGAAGGCCGCGGCATCCTTCGACCTCGCCGAATCCCCCGTCGACAACACCGCCAAAGTGACTGCGAGCACCTACGACCCCGACCCGTCCGACAATGAGGACGACGCCGAGGTACCGGTCACCGCGAACGCCGACCTCACGATCCAGAAGACCGCCTCGAGCCCGGTGACCGCGGGCGGTCCGCTGACCTGGACCCTGACGGTCGCCAATGACGGTCCCTCGGACTCGCTGTCGTCGACGGCGAAGCCGATCCAGGTGGTCGACACGATCCCCGACGGGATGTTCGACGTCGCCCTGGGCGCGCTGCCGCCCGGCTGGTCGGCATCAGCCCCGGCAAGCGGCTCCGTCTACCAGGCGGGCGAGACCGTGACCCTCACCCTCGCTGACGGAGCGCGTCTCGTTCCGGCCCAGACGGCGGCGTTCGCGCTGACGGGAACGATCGACCCGTCGTGGCCGGCGAACAGCGACATCCCGAACACGGGCGAGGTGACCCCGGGCGAGACGACCGACCCCGATCCGGAGGACAACACCGACACCGCGACGGTCACGCCCGGCATCGACACGACGCTCGGGATCGACAAGACCCGCGTCGTGTGGGACGGCTCGGCCTGGGTGCCGGCGACATCGGCGAACCCGGTCGTTCCCGGTGAGAACGTCACCTACGCGGTGACGGTCTCGAACACCGGCACGGCGGATGCGCGCAACGTCGAGGTGCTCGATGAGGTCGAGGGCTACTACACGTACCAGTCGTTCGAGTCGGTGGGCGGCACCTGGACGCGCACGTCGACGACGGCGGCTCCCGGCGACGACCAGACCTTCGCCCTGACGGGCGATCTCGCTGCCGGCGGGTCGGCATCCTTCCGGGTGACGGTGCTGCTGGATGCCGGGCACCAGACCGGTGCCGAGGTGGCGAACACCGTCCTGGGCAGCGCCGACAACTCGACGAACGAGCCGGACGACACGGATTCGACGACGGACTCCGACCGCTCCGCCGACCTGACGATCGCGAAAATGCACACCGGTAGCGCGATCGCCGGCCAGACGCTGGCGTACACCGTGACCGCCACCAACCTCGGCCCCTCGACATCATCAGGACCGATCACCATCGTCGACACGCTGCCCGCGGGCTTCGGCTACCAGCTTGGCAGCGCCACGGTGAATGTCGCCGGCGCCGGGGCAACCGCTCTCGAGCCGGTCGTGTCGGGCCAGACCCTCACCTGGACGATCGGTGATGCCAGTTCGAGCCTCGCCAACGCCGCGACCATCGTCGTCACGTTCACCGCGACGATCGACGACGACGTGACCGCGAGCACGTACGTCAACCGGGCGGACGTGTCCGGACCCGACGACGACAACCCCGCCAACAACCGCGCCGAGGACCCGACGCCCGTGACCACGCTCACGAACCTGGTGGTCACCAAGACGGCGGATGCCGGTCCGTACCTCGCCGGCGGAACCGCGGGCTACACGCTCACGATCCAGAACGCGGGGCCGTCGGTCGCGCGGAACGTGTCGGTGACCGACGCGGTACCGGCCGGCATGACCGTCACCGCGATGTCGGGCACCGGCTGGACCTGCGACGCATCCGCGACCCCCGCGGGCTGCACCATCCCGGTGCTCCCGGTGGGCACGACGACGGTCGCCGTGACCGCCCAGCTGTCGGCATCCGTCCCCGACGGCACCGGCCTGACCAACACCGCCACGGCGACGACCTCCACGCCCGAAACGTCCACCAGCGACAACTCCGACGACGAGACGATCACCGTCACGGCGCTGGCCGATCTCGGCATCGTCAAGACGGCGGTCGACGAGGCAGGCGACCCGGTCACCACCGCGGTGGCCGGTGAGCAGGCGCGGTACCTGCTCGAGGTGCACAATCACGGCCCGTCGGACGCGATCGCGCCGGTGACGGTCGTCGACACGCTGCCCGAAGGCGTCACGTTCGTCGCACTGGCGGACGCGACCGCGTGGGACGCCGTCGCCGACCCGGTGGATCCGGTGACGGGTGAGCAGACGGTGACGCTCACGCAGCGGCCCGCGGGGTCGGGCCTGGCCGCAGGCGCCGACGCCGCGGATATCACCATGATCGTGGCGCTGGACCCGTCGACCCCCGTCGACCCGGTGACCGGGATCACGACCCTGACCAACACCGGAGCAGTGTCCTCGGGAACGGCCGAGCCGACACCCGATCCGCACCCGAACACGGATGACGCGCCGCTCGACGTGACGCAGCAGGTCAACCTGTCGATCGCGAAGTCCCACGACCCCGACGCGGTGCGGATCGGCCAGGAGCTGACGTTCGATCTGGCGGTGCGCAACGACGGGCCGTCGACCGCGACCGCGGTGACCGTGGTCGACACGCTGCCCGCGGGGCTCGAATACGTGGACGCGGCCGCCAGCGACCCGGCGTGGACGGTCGTCGCCGATCCGGTGGCCCCCGACGGCACGACAACCGTGACGGCGACTCTCACCGACCCGCTCGCACCGACCGGCGATGCCCCCCGACTGGCGGTCACCGTGCACGTGACGGCTGCGGCCTACGACGAGGTCGTCAACGTCGGCGCCGTGTCGGCGGATCAGCCCGAGACCGACCCGAGCGACAACACGAGCGATGACCCGGTGACCGTTCCACCCCAGTCGACGCTGGTGGTGACGAAGGATCTGTCGGGCGAGCTGCAGGTCGGCTCGGAGGGTTCGTACGTGCTCACGGTGACGAATCTCGGCCCCACCGAGGACCCGGGTCCGATCGTCATCACCGACGTGCTGCCGTCCGGACTGAGCCCCGTGTCAGCCTCCGGCGCGGGGGCCGCGTGCGACGTCTCGGGTCAGACGGTGACGTGCACCGCGGATGACGCGCTCGGCGTCGACGAGAAGCTGACGGTCGACCTCCGGGTGCGCGTCGCCAGCGGCGCCTACCCCGAGGTGACCAACGTGGCGACCGTGACGACCCCGACAGAGCAGCTGCCCGGATCCGACCTGAGCGACTCGACCACGGACCCGGTCACGGCCGATCCGCTGGCGACCACCGGCGCTGTGGCGCCGTGGTGGCTGGTCATTGCCGCGGCGCTGTTGCTCCTCGTCGGCGGCGGGTTCTTCGCAGCATCCCGGCGGCGCACCTGAGGTGACCCGCGTACGCCGGGATCTGGGTGATGCCTGTCAGCCGCGGAAGTCGTCCGGGTCGACGTCGTTCAGGAACCGCTTGAACTCGTCGATGCTCTCCTCGGTGTCCTCTTCGTTCGCGGTCAGATCCGGCACCCCCGCCTCGTCCATCACCTCGTCCGCCACCCACAGCGGCGCACCGGTGCGGGTCGCCAACGCCACCGCATCCGACGGCCGGGCATCGATCACCCGCGGGCCGTGCTCGGTGTCCACGGTGATCTCCGCGAAGAACGTGCCCTCCTCGATCCGGGTGATCTCCACGCGATCGACATGCGCGTTCGTGCTCTCCAGCAGCGACCGCATCAGGTCGTGCGCCAGCGGCCGCGGCGGCGTCGCGCCCTCCACGGCCATCAGGATCGACGTGGCCTCCAGCTCGCCGATCCAGATCGGCAGCATCTCCCCCACGCCGGGCAGAACATCGAGCGGCTTGATCAGCAGCACGTGCTGTCCGCTCTGATCCAGCGCGAGGCCGGCCACGCGCACCTGCACCATGCGCTGCTCCCTCCGTCGCCGCGTCCGATGGTCCGCTGCCATCGTAAGCACCAGCCCCCTCCGGCGCCGCGCCCCATCGAGCGGCCACGGTAAGGTGCGCACGTGTCCACCGCCGCCTCCCCGTCCCGGGTCGCGACTCTGAACCCGTCGTGGGGAGCCGCGGTGATGAGCCTCAGCGGCGCCGCGTTCGTCAGCCTCCGCGATCCCCTCCCGGGACTGCCCGCCGACACCACCATCGGTCTGGTGGTGCTGGCGGCCGCATCCCTCGCCGCGTTCGCCCTGACCGTGGCGAGCATCGCACGACTGGTCCGACATGGCGACGCGTTCCTGACCGACCTCGGCAACCCCGCCATCGGCGGCATGGTTGCATCCTGGCCCGCGGGTCTGCAGATCCTCGCCCTCGCGATCCTCCAGGCCGGGGCGATCGGAGCGCTCCCCGCCGGGGCGGCCCTCGTGGCCGGGATGGTTGTGTTCATCCCCGGCGTCATCGGCGTGCTCATCACCGGCTTCGCCTTCTACACCCGCGTCATCGGCATCGAGGACGTCCCCCACGCCGCCGTGTCCGGCACCTGGTTCGTGCCGGTGGTGCCCGTCGTCCTCGTCCCCAGCATCCTGAACCGAGCAGTCGCCCTCGGGCTCGGCGGTGACCCCGCGGTATGGGCGTTCCTCGCCGTCGTCGGCTGGGGCGTCGGATTCACGCTGTTCCTGCTGCTGGCCTCCATCATCGGCAGCCGGCTGCTGGTCGCCCCGCCGCCGGCCGCGCAGCAGGCGCCCGGCTGGTGGGGCTGGCTCGCGCCGGTGGGCGCCGGCGGCTTGGGCCTGCTCGCCGCGACCAGCCTCGGGACGGATGCCGGCGTGCTCGGCGACCTGCGCAGCACGGTCACCCTCGTGCTCACCGTGCTGTGGGGGTTCGCGGTCTGGTGGGCGCTCCTCGCGCTGCGGGTGATCGCCCGCGAGCGCGCCCGCCTCCGCTTCCACGTCGGCTGGTGGGCGTTCGGATTCCCCACCGCCGCGTTCACCTCTCTCACGGCCGAGGTCGCCCGGCTCTGGCACCTCGACGGGCTCGCCGCCGCCACCCCCGTGCTGTGGGTGGTGCTCATCGTCCTCGTCGTCGCCCTCGGTGCGCTCACCGTGCGCGGCATCCGCACCGGTGCGGTGTGGGCGCGCTGACGGCCCTAGAATCCACACAGCCGCACCCGAACCGGCACCGGCCGGCGGCGGCGGCATCTCAACGACGAGAGAGGGAACGATGGACGGTCACGGCGCGCTCGACGGGTTGCGGGTGCTGGAGATCACCACCGGCATCGCCGGTCCGTTCGCGGGGATGCTGCTGGCCGACCACGGCGCCGAGGTGCTCCGCGTCGAGCCGGAGCCGCGTGGGCAGGGCGCGCCCCGCCCACGCGGGGCCGAGCCGGGCGAGGCGGTGTGGCAGCGGGGGAAGACCCGCGTGAGCGTCGACCTGGGCTCCGAGCCGGGTGGGCGGTGGCTCGCCGAGCACCTCGCCGGCGCGGACGTGCTGCTCGTGTCCCGGCTGCCGATCGACGGCACCGAATGGGACCAGCGGGCCCTGACCGACTCCTTCCCCGCCCTCGAGGTGCTCGTGATGCCCCCCTACCTCGACCCGGACGGCAGCACACCCTGGGCCGGGGGCGCCGAGTCCCACGGACTCCTCTCCGCGGCCAGCGGTGTGGCCTACTCCCAGGCGTCCGATGAGGACGTTCCCGTCGAGCTGGTCTATCCGCACCTGCTGTACCTTCAGGGCATCTGGGCTGCGACGGTGCTCGTGGCCGCGCTCGTGGAACGGCAGCGCTCCGGCGCGGGACAGGTGATCACCGTCGCCGGCTTGCACGGCATGGCCGAGGCCGCGTCGGCGGCGCTCGTGCACACCCCCGGCACCACCCGCAGCCACCAGCCGGGCGGTCCCGGCGGGCCCATCCCCTTCTACCGCCCCTACCGCTGCGCGGACGGGCAGTGGCTGTTCCTGGCGTGCCTCACACCCAACTTCTTCATGAAAGCGTTCGAGGTGCTCGACCTGCTGGACCTGTTCGCCGACCCGCGGCTGGAGGGCGACCCCATCGCGATGCTGTACCCGCAGAACGTGCCGTGGGTGCTCGACCGGTTCGCCGCCGCGTTCGCCGCCAAGCCGCGGGCCGAATGGCTCGGCATCCTCGCCCAGGCCGGCCTTCCCGCCGCGCCGCTGCAGGACCGGGACGACTGGCTCGACGAGGAGCAGCTCGACGCCATCGGGATGCGGCTCACCCTCGAGGACCCCATCCGGGGCGAAGTCGTCATGCCCGGCATCCCACTCGTGCTCACCCGCACCCCCGGCGCCGTCCGCGGTCCCGCGCCGATCCCGATCCCCGCCGCCGACGCACCCGCGTGGGCGCCGCGCCGCGCCGCGCCCCTCCCCGCCACCGGCGGGGAATCGGCCGCCGTCGTTCGCCGCGGCGGGCCCCTGGAGGGCGTGCGCGTGCTCGACCTGGGCTCGATCATCGCCGGCACGTACGCGTGCTCCCTGCTGGCCGAACTCGGCGCCGACGTGATCAAGGTCGAGCCGCGCTCCGGCGACGGGCTGCGCGGGATGATGCTCGGATTCGCCGGCTTCCACAAGGGCAAGCGCGGGCTGGTGCTCGACCTGCAGAAGCCCGAGGGTCAGCACGCCTTCCTCACCCTCGTGCGCGGCGCCGACCTGGTGATCGACAACTACCGGCCGGGCGTGCTGCAGCGCCTCGGCATCGACTACGAACGACTGCGCGCCGTGAACCCCCGCGTCAGCACCGTGTCGGTCACCGGATTCGGCGAAGGCGGCCCGCGCGGCGCCGACCCCGGCTTCGACCCCGTGCTGCAGGCGCTCAGCGGCATGATGACCGCGCAGGGCGGCGACGACGACCCCGTATTCCTGTCCATCCCCGTCAACGACGTCGCGTCCGCCGCCATGGCCGCCCTCGGCGGCGTACTCGCCCTGTACCACCGCGGCCGCACCGGCGAGGGTCAGCGGGTGTGGACGTCCCTGGCGGGCCAGGCTGCGCTGATGCAGTCCGGCGAGCTGGTTCGGTTCTCCGGGCGGGCGCCGGCGCTCCGCGGCGGGCGCGACTTCGCCGGCCCCTCCGCGCTCGACAGCCTCTACCCCACCGCCGACGGATGGCTGCGGCTGCAGGCCACCGCCCCCGCCGCTCAGGCCGCCCTCGCCGAGCTGCTGGGCGACCTCCCGGCGGCCGACGACGAGCGCTCTGCGGTCATCGGAGCCGCTTTCGCGGCGCGCCCCACGGACCGTGCCGTCGCCGCACTCACCGGCGCCGGCATCCCCGCCGTCGCGGTCCGTTCCGTGATGGACATCGCCGTCGACCCCGTCCTGCGGACCGCCGAGGTGATGCATGAGACCGCGGTCGCGGGCACCGCTGGGTCGCTGTGGACCGCGGGCCGGATGGCTCGGCTCAGCCGCACCGAGACCCGCGGCATCCTCGGGGTGCCGGGCCTGGGCGAGCACACCCGCGAGGTGCTGCGCGAGGCCGGCATCTCCGAGGACGCCATCGACCGGATGCTCGACGCGGGCGCCGCCGTCGCCGGCGAACCCTACGCCGTGTAGCCGGGGCTACACGGCCGCGAGCGCCTGCACTTCGATCCGCACGCCGGGCATGGCGAACGCCGACACCAGGGTGGTCCGCGCCGGTCCCGGCTCCGGCCACACGCTGAGGAACGCCTGGTTCCACGCCGCGAAGTCGGCCGGGTCCGCCAGGAACGCCTCCAGCTTCACAACCCCCGGCGCGGACCCGCCGACTGCCGAGATCGCCGCCAGCAGCGCGTTCAGCGCGTCGTCCGCCTCGGCACGGAAGTCCAGGTCGGGCGCTGCCCCGGCACCGATCGCCTGCATCACCCGTGGCGACACGATCCCGGAGGTGACGATCAGGTCACCCGCCCGCACGGCGCCCGGCAGCATCGGGCTCTGACCGGGGGCGCGCAGCAGCCCGGCCATCAGTCGGTCACCCGCATCACGGCGTCCCGGCCGATCTCCGCGAGGCTGCCCCGGCCCAGCAGAGCCAGGATGTTGCGGATCTCCGCCCCGAGCAGGTCCATCACCCGCCCGACGCCGCTCTGCCCGCCTGCCGTGAGGCCGTACACGGCGAGACGCCCGATGACCACCGCGTCGGCCCCCAGGGCGATCGCCTTCACGACATCGGAGCCCCGGCGGATGCCGCTGTCCAGGGCGATCTGCACGTGCGGCCCGACCGCGTCGCGGATCTCCGGCAGCGCGTCCAGCGACGCGCGCTGACCGTCCAGTTGACGCCCGCCGTGGTTGGACACCAGGAGCGCGGAGGCGCCCGCGTCGAGCGCTGCCCGGGCGTCCTGCACGGTCATGATCCCCTTCGCGATCCACGGCAGCGGACTCTGCGCCAGCAGCGACGCCAGCCGGTCCCATGTCCAGATCGGCGCGGACTGCTCGAACAGCTGACCGAAGATCGGCCCGTACTCCTCGGGTCCGCCCGGATAGTTGCCCGCGATGATCGTCTCGTCCGGTGAGAACCGGTTGCGCAGGTTGCGCTCCCGCCACCCGCCGGTCGGGCAATCGCAGGTGATGCACAGCGCCCGGTAACCGGCATCCTCGTACCGGTGCATCATCGCCAGGAACGTCTCGTCGGTCCCCAGCGGGTGGAACTGGCCGATCGCAGCGGCGCGCGGAGCGGCGGCCGCGACCCGTTCGACGGAGAAGGTCCCCGCCTCCGGGACGATGCTCACCGTCCCGGCGGTCTGGTTCGCTCGGGCCACGGCGAGATGTCCCTCCGGGTCGAACAGGCCGTCGGTGCCGAACGGTGCCGTCATCACCGGAATGTCCAGGTCGATCCCCAGGAAGCTCCCCGAGATGTCCGGCGTGCCGGTGCCGCTCATGATGCGCGGCACGAACGCCCACCGTTCGAACGCGGCCCGGTTGCGCCGCAGCGTGACCTCCTGTCCCGCCCCGCCCTCGAGGAAGTCCCCCACCCCCGGGTCCAGGCGCGCCAGCGCGGTCTCATGGATCTCCTCCAGGGTGGCGAAGTCCAGGTCGACGCCGTCGATGGTGGTCATCAGGCCACCTCCGTCGCCAACTCGGGCAGCAGCGACCGGTCCCCGACGCTGTCGCCAGCGGTGCGGATCAGGTCCACCAGACCTCCGGTGGTCATCCGCTGCTTCGCAGAGCCGTCCAGGTCCGCGAGCACGCGGCCCCTCGACATCAGCAGCAGGCGCGTGCCCATCTCCAGCGCGTGCTCCATGTTGTGCGTGATCATTACCGTGGTGCATCCCATCTCCGCGACCAGGTCGCGGGTCAGTGCCAGCACCCGCCCGGCCGTGGCCGGGTCGAGTGCGGCAAGGTGTTCATCGAGCAGGAGGACGCGGGGTCGCACGAGCCCCGCCATGACCATCGTCAGGCTCTGCCGCTGCCCGGCCGACAGCAGTCCCACCCGGTCGTGGAGCCGGTCCTCCAGCCCCAGCCCGAGCCCCGCCAGGCGCTCGCGCATGAGGCGCCGACGGCGGGCGGTGAGCGACAGTCCGAGCCCGCGCCGCCGGCCCCGCTCCAGCGCGAGGGCGAGGTTGTCCTCGATGCTCAGCTCCGGGGCCGTGCCGACCCGGGGGTCATCGAAGACGCGTGCGACCAGCCCCGCCCTGCGGTAGTCCGGCCAGCGCGTCACGTCGGCGCCGTCGATGCTCACGCGCCCGGCGGTGGGCCGTACCGCGCCGCTGACCACCTGCACGATGCTGCTCTTGCCGGCTCCGTTGGATCCGATGACGGTGACGAATTCTCCCGCGCCGATCGCCAGGTCGACGTGGTCCAGCGCGATCACCTGATCCGACTTGCCGGGGTTGTAGACCAGACGCACTGCATCCAGTCGCAGCGTGGGTTCAGGCATGACGAGCCTCCAATTCGGTCACGGCGGGGGACGGCAGCGGCGGGGGCGGCGGGGGCGCCGCCCGCCCACGGGCACCCCACCGGACCCGGTAACGGGCCAGGGCGGGGGCGAGGTAGCCCTGCGCGGCGACTGCCACGATCAGGGTGAGCGCGGTGATCCCCTTGAGATCGCCCGCCGGGAGTCCCGCCCGCAGCGCACCCACCAGGATGAGCCGGTAGATGAGGCCGCCGACGATCACCGCCAGCACGATTCGCACCACGTTCGACCCGCCCGGGTTCAGCAGCAGCACGCCCAGGAGCACCGCTCCCGCTCCGGCGACGAAGGTCCCCACCCCCATGTTGACGTCGGCGAACCCCTGCACCTGGGCGAGGAGCCCCCCGCTCAAGGCGGTCAGGCCGTTGGAGATCATCAGCGACAGCACCAGCAGTGCCCGGTCGTTGACGCCCTGACTGCGCACCATCCGGACGTTCACTCCGCTGGCCCGCAGCGACAGCCCCAGATCCGTCTTCAGGAACAGCGCGAACGCCGCGAACACGACTGCGACGATCACCGCCAGCAGCGCCGACATCGCCAGGTCCGCACCCCGTCCGGGCGCCGGAGCGATGGGACTGAAGATCGTGTCCGCGCCGATCAGGCTGACCGTCGGCATGCCGAGCACCCGCAACGTCACGGTGAACAGACCCATGCTCATCACGAGCCCGCCCAGCAGCACCGGGATCTTCAGGAGCAGGTTCAGCAGTGCGGTCATCAGCCCCGCGAGCGCCCCCGCCCCGACGCCGGCCAGCAGCGCCAGCCACGCCGGCACCCCCCCGGTGACGGCCACGGCGGTCACCGCGCCGCCGAGGGCGAAGCTTCCCTCGACGGTCAGGTCGAAGTCCTCCCGGATCCGCAGCACCAGGTAGATGCCGAGGAAGGCCGGTAGCAGAGGCAGGCCGGTGACCAGCGTGTCGACGAGGATGCTCTCGATCATGATGGCTTCCGCACCGCCCGGGTCACTGCTGCGCGACGCGGTCGGCCAGGGAGTCCGGCACGGTGATCCCCAGCGCCGCGGCATACTCGGCGTTCATCACGATCTCCACGTCGCCCGGCAACGCGAACGGCACCGTGCCGGGGTCGGCCCCCGCCAGCACCTGGGCCGCGCCCACACCTGCCGAGGCTCCCAGGGAGGGATAGTCGGGGCCGAGGCTGCCCACCACGCCGGGAACGGTGACATCTCCGCCGACGACGTACAGCGGGATCGCGGCCCCGCTCATCGCAGCCCCGACCGCGTCGATCCCGGCGATCACCGTGCCGTCGGGGCCGATCAGGGTCACATCCGAGCGGCCCACCAGGCTGCGTGCGGCCTGGGCCACCTCGGCGCTCCCGGCGATCGTCGCCTCCGACACCTGCAGGCCGGCGCTCGCGGCAGCATCCTTCAGTGCCGCCACCCAGATCTGCAAGTTCTGGTTGGACGGGTCGTACACCGTGCCGATGGTCTCCAGGTCCGGGTGGAGCTGCTGCAGGTCTGCCACCAGAAGTGCCGGATCGACGTAGTCGATGCTGCCGGTGACGTTGCCGCCGGGCTCCTCCAGGCTCTGCGCCACGCCGGCGCCGACCGGGTCCCCCATCGCCAACGCGAAGATCGGGCGGTCCTTCACCTGCGTGGCCAGGGCCACCACGGCCGGGGTTCCGACCACGGCGAACGCGTCGTAGTCGGAACCGGCGAAGCTGCGGGCGATGCTGGTGATCAGGGACTGGTCACCGTTGGCGTTCTGCACATCGAACGTGACCTGAACGTCCGACCCCAATTCGGACTGCACGGACTCCTCGAACGCGGCGATGACCTCGTCCAGCAGTTGCACCTGGGCCATGGACAGCACCCCCACGGTGATCGTGTCCGAACCGGCGGTGCCGGAATCGCCGGCGTCGCCGGCGCAGCCGGCCAGTAGGACGGCGGATGCGGCCAGGGCCACCCCCGCGGTGAGAGTGCGTCGTGTCATGGATCCTCCAGGCATGGGCGGTGGTCTCGAGTGAATCGGGAAGAACTTCTTGATTCGGGTCGAGTTTGCCCGAACAGGCGCGGCGAGAACCCCCTTGAAACGGGAACTTATTCCCGGATTAATGAGACTGTTACAGTCCCGGAGTGGATGCTGTGGGGGAGGATGGGGCGGTGACGCACAAGCGGGAACGATCCGACCGGGCCCGCACGCGGGAGTTGCTCCTGGACGTTATGGGTCGCCTGCTGGAGGAGAAGGGGCTCGACTTCTCCCTGCCGGATCTGGCGCGGGAATCCGGCGTCGCGACCGCGACCGTCTACCGACACTTCGACAACCTCGGGGACCTGAGGGAGGAGTTCTACCGTCGTCACGTCACCGGCCTGGTCGAGGACCTGCGGGAGATCGCCCTGCAGTATCGGGGGCGCCGGCTCGCCCACGAGCTGTGCCGGGCGTGGGGAGTGAGCTGCTTCCGCTGGGCGCGCGCGGCGACGTACATCCGCAGCGCCGAAGGATTCGCCGAGCGTCTCGCCCGGGGCGACGCGTTCGTGACAGGCCTCTATAGCGACGTGCTGTATCCGGCCATCCAGGGTCTGATCGACGACGGCGTGATCCCGGACCAGGACCCGAAGTACGCGGCCCTGATGTGGATCACCCTGTTCGACGAGCGCGTGATCATCGACCTGACCGCCGTGCTGGGGATGTCGATCGAGCAGGCCACGGACGCGCTGGAGGGTTCGCTGCTGGGCGCGCTGGGCGGATCCCGCTGATCCGGTGCCGACGGCCGCGCGCGGACGTACCCTGGACCCGTGACGACCCCCCCATCGATCAGCACCGTCGGAGAGTTGCGCGCCTCCGGCCACGTCGCCAAGCCCCTGCGCGCGGAGTTGCGCGACAACCTCCTGGGCATGCTCGCGGCCGGGCAGGACCCGTGGCCGGGGATGCACGGCTACAGCCGCACGGTCATCCCCCAGCTGGAGCGAGCGATCCTGGCCGGGCACGACATCGTGCTGCTCGGCGAGCGCGGACAGGGCAAGACGCGGCTGTTGCGCACGGTCGCGGGCCTGCTGGACGAGTGGACTCCGGTGATCGCCGGCGCCGAGCTCGGCGAGCACCCCTACGAGCCGATCACGCACGAGTCCATTCGCCGCGCAGCGGAGTTGGGCGATGACCTGCCGGTGGCGTGGCGTCACCGCAGCGAGAGGTATGTGGAGAAGCTCGCCACTCCCGACACCTCCGTGGCGGACCTGATCGGCGACGTCGATCCGATGAAGGTCGCCGAGGGCCGCTCTCTGGGCGACCCGGAGACCATCCACTTCGGCCTCATCCCCCGCAGTCACCGCGGCATCGTGGCGATCAACGAACTGCCCGACCTCGCCGAGCGCATCCAGGTGGCGATGCTCAACGTGATGGAGGAGCGCGACATCCAGATCCGCGGCTACGTGCTGCGGCTGCCGCTGGACGTGCTGGTGCTGGCCACCGCGAACCCCGACGACTACACCAACCGCGGGCGGATCATCACCCCGCTGAAGGACCGGTTCGGGGCGGAGATCCGCACCCACTACCCGACGGAGCTGGTCGACGAGGTGGCGGTGATCCGGCAGGAGGCCGACCTGGTCGCCCAGGTACCCGACCATCTCGTGGAGATCCTCGCCCGGTTCACCCGCAACCTGCGCGCCTCCCCCGCCGTCGACCAGCGCAGCGGTGTCAGCGCCCGCTTCGCGATCGCCGGGGCCGAGACGATCGCCGCGTCGGCGCTGCACCGCGCCGCGTCCCGTGGCGAGCCCGTCGCCGTCGCGCGCGTGGTCGACCTGGAGACGGCGGTGGACGTGCTCGCGGGCAAGGTCGAGTTCGAGACCGGCGAGGAGGGCCGCGAGTCCGAGCTGCTGGGGCATCTGCTGCGTACCGCGACCGCCGACACCGTCCGGGAGCGCCTGCGAGGCATCGACTTCGCCCTGCTGGTGGCCGCCATCGAGCAGGGCGCCATGGTGTCCACCGGCGAGCGGGTCACGGCGGAGGAGTTCCTGGCCGCGCTGCCGGTGCTCGGAGAGTCGGACCTGTACGACCAGGTCGCCGCGCGCCTGGACGCGGACGGTCCCGGCGGCCGCGCCGCCGCCGTCGAACTGGCGCTGGAGGGCCTGTACCTGGCCCGGAAGATCGGTAAGGACACCGACGGCGCCGAGACGGTGTACGGGTAGCGCCATGATCCGTGGACGATCCCGGTTTCACCGCTACGAGGGCGGCGACCCGCTCGCGCCACCGGTCGACCTTGCGGCGGCACTGGATGCCATCGGAGACGGTGTGATGGCCGGCTCCTCCCCGGAGCGGTCGATGCGCGAGTACCTCCGCCGCGGTGGAGAGGGGCGCACGGGCCTGGACGAGTTGCGGCGACGGCTGCTGCAGCGCCGCCGGGACCTGCTGCGCAGCCGCAACCTCGACGGCACTCTGCAGCAGGTCAAGGAACTCCTGGACCGGGCGGTGCTGGCCGAACGCAAACGGCTCGCCACCGACGTGGAGATCGACGAGGCCGACCGGGCGTTCGCGCAGCTGCGTCTGGACGAACTGCCCGCCTCCCCCGCCGCAGCGGTGCAGGACCTGGCCGACTACGACTGGCGGTCCCCCGAGGCGCGGGCCGACTACCAGCGCATCCAGGACCTCCTCGGCCGGGAGCTGCTCGACCAGCGCTTCGGCGGCATGAAGGAGGCTCTCCAGAACGTCACCGACGAGGACCGGGCCGAGATCGGCCGGATGCTGGACGACCTCAACGACCTGCTCGACAAGCATCGCCGCAGCGAGGACACGCCCGAGGACTTCGAGCGGTTCATGGCCGAGCACGGCCGGTTCTTCCCCGAGAATCCCGCGAACGTCGACGAGCTGATCGACACCCTCGCCGCCCGATCCGCCGCGGCCCAGAGGATGCTGAACTCCATGACGCCCGAACAGCGGGAGGAGCTGCTGCAGCTGTCGGAGCAGGCGTTCGGCTCTCCCGGTCTGCAGGAATCGCTGGCACGCCTGGACGACTCGCTGCGGGCGATGCGACCGGGCCAGGACTGGACCGGGTCGGAGCGGTTCGACGGCGATGATCCGCTGGGCTTGGGTGACGGGATGCGGGCGATGCAGGACCTGTCCGAGATCGACGAGCTCACCGAGCAGCTCGCGCAGCAGTACGAGGGCGCCCGCCTGGACGACATCGACCTGGACAAGCTGTCCCGCCAGCTTGGCGAGGACGCTGTCGTCGCCGCGCGCACGCTGCGGGACCTGGAGCGGGCGCTGCGCCGCGACGACACGTTGCGGCGCGACTCCACGGGCGCGCTCCAGCTGACGCCGAAGGCGATGCGCAAGCTCGGCGCGTCGCTGCTGCGCGACATCTCCGATCGGATGACCGCACGCCGCGGGGAGCACGACACCCAGCGCGAGGGAGGCGGCGCGGAGTTCTCCGGCGCCACCCGGCCGTGGGAGTTCGGCGACACCGCCCCCTGGGACATCCCCCGCACCATGCTCAACAGCGTCACCCGGCGTGCCGGTGCCACCGGGGGCCGGCGCATCATCGCCGACGACATCGAAGTGGCCGACACCGAGGCACGAGTGCAGGCTGCTGTGGCGCTGCTGGTGGACACCTCGTTCTCCATGGAGGTCGCCGGACGCTGGGTTCCGATGAAACGCACGGCGCTCGCGCTGCACACCCTCATCCGCACCCGCTTCCGCGGCGACCGCCTGAAGCTGATCGCGTTCAGCCGGTTCGCGGAGGAGATCCCGATCGAGGCGCTGACGGGCATGGAGGCGACCTGGAACAAGGGCACCAACCTGCACCACGGGCTGCTGCTGGCCAACCGGCACTTCCGGAAGAACCCGGATGCGCAGCCGGTGCTCCTGATCGTCACCGACGGCGAGCCCACCGCCCACCTGGAGCCCGACGGCGAACCGGTGTTCTTCTACCCGCCGCTGCCGAAGACGATCGCCGTCACGGTGCGGGAGCTGGAGACCTCCGCACGGCTGGGCGCCCAGATCACGATCTTCCGCCTCGGAGACGACCGGGGGCTGGCGCGCTTCGTCGACTCCATGGCGGCCAAGGTCGGCGGTCGGGTGGTCGCCCCCGAGCTCGGGGATCTCGGCGCGGCCGTGGTCGACTCGTACCTGGGCGCTCGCACCGGAACCGCCGCATCCGACTGGACCACCGTCGACGACGACTGGGGCGACGGGCAGAGCTGGGGCGGCGGCTGGAATCGGGGATTCTGGACCGGGATGTGACCGGCGGTCGGGGGCCCGGTCAGTCTGTCTCGGCCTTGCGGGTCCCAGCCTCGAGCACGTCGCCGGTGGGAAGCTCCTGGTGGCCGCCGAACTGCAACCGCATCGCCGAGAGCACCTGGTTGGCGAAGTGGTCGTCGCCACGGGAGGCGAACCGCTCGAACAAGGATGCCGCGAGCACCGGCGCCGGCACCCCGGTGTCCACCGCCGCCTTCACCGTCCACCGACCCTCTCCCGAATCCGACACGCGGCCGGCCAGGCCCTCCAGCTGCGGGTTGTCCGCCAGCGCCGCCGCCGTCAGGTCCAGCAGCCAGGAGGAGATCACCGAGCCCCGCCGCCACAACTCCGCCACCTTCGCGGTGTCGATCGTGAACTGGTAGAACTCCGGCTCCTCCAGCGGCGCGATCTCCGCCGAGCGCGCAGACGGCCGGGTTCCGGCATCCGCGTTCTCGAGGATGTTCAGCCCCTCGGCCAGAGCCGCCATGATGCCGTACTCGATGCCGTTGTGCACCATCTTCACGAAATGGCCCGCGCCGCTCGGCCCGCAGTGCAGGTACCCCAGCTCCTCCGGCGCCGGATCCCCAGTCCGACCCGGGGTGCGCGCGACCGTGCCGACACCGGGAGCGATCGTCCGCAGCACCGGCTCAACGTGAGCGAACGCCTCGTCGGGACCACCCACCATCAGGCAGTACCCGCGGTCCAGGCCGAACACGCCACCGCTCGTGCCCGCGTCCACGTAGTGGATGCCCCGCTCGCGCAGCGCCGCTGCCCGGCGCACGTCGTCGCGGTAGTTGGAGTTCCCCCCGTCCACGATGATGTCACCAGGCTCGAGCACGGCCGCGACCTCGTCCACCACCTGCCCGGTCAGGCCCGCGGGGACCATCAGCCAGATCGCCCGCGGGTGCTGCATCCGGGACGCGAGCTCCGGGATGCTCCCCGTCCCGGTTGCGCCGTCGGCGGCGAGCGCCGCCACGGCATCCGGGTTCACGTCGAACACCACACAGTCGTGGCCGTCCCGCATCAGACGCCGCACGATGTTCGCGCCCATCCGGCCGAGGCCTACCATTCCCAGCTGCATCGGATCCTCCGCTGTAAGTTGCGCCCGAGCGCAGTCTAGGGGCCGCCGGCGAGCGCTCAGTAGACCAGCAGGGCTGCCGGATCGATCCGGCAACGGAAGGCCCGCACCGCGCCGACCTCCTCGCCGTCGATCTCGAACGCGCGCGGTTCCGGCAGCGTCACTGCGATCGACCTCAGCTGACGGTGCCCCATCGTGCCGGTGCTGGTGGCCTTCTTGTCGCGGTCGAACAGTCGCATGACTCCGTTGTCCCACACCACCGACTTCAGCGTGTCCAGCCACTGCAGCGGCCCCTGGGAGCTGGCGACCAGCATGTCCAGGACACCGTCGTCGGGAGCGGCATCGGGCAGGAGCTGCACGCCGGCCTGCAGTGTGCCGCAATTGCCCACCATCACGGTGTGCGCTTCGATCTGCTGAGCCTCACCGTCGTCAACGGTCACCGTCGCCGTCAGCAGCGCCGACGCGGACAGCGCCCGCCCGATCGCCTCGACGTATGCCAGCCACCCGGCGCGGGACTTCAGCTTCTCGTCGGTCTCGGCGAGCATGTGGGCGTCCATCCCGAAGCCCACCATCACCACGAACACCCTTTCCGGCATCCCTGTCGGGTCCGTCACCGCCACCCGGCCCAGGTCCATCGGTCTCGGCTCGGCGCTGATGATGCGCGCCAGCGCGGTCTTCGCGTCACCCAGGGGGACTCCGATGTTGCGGGCGAACAGGTTGCCGGTGCCGCGCGGCACGATCGCCATGGGCGTGGACGATCCGGCCAGAGCCTCGGCGACCGCGCGCACGGTGCCGTCTCCTCCCGCGGCGACCACCACGTCGCACCCCGCCGCCATGGCCGCGCGGGCCGCGTCGTCACCGGGATCGGCCGGGGTGGTCTCGAACCACGCCACGGTGGCATCGGGCAAGGCCGCCGCGGCGGCGGTGGCCAGCTCGGCGCGGGTGGTCTTGGTCGGGTTGAACACCACAGCTATCCGCGACCCCGGCACACTCCCACTCTACGGTCGCGCGATCGGTGCTCACGTCGCCTGAGCCACCAGCCCCCATTCCGCCGGCGCCACCATGTGCGGGTGGTCCGGCACCACACGCACCGTGTATCCGAACGTGCCGGTCGCCGTCAAGGGCACCGCGCCCGCGAACGCGGTCATCCCGTCGTCGCCCCCGGGCACCGGACGGAGCCGATGCACGGAACGGGCGGGCCCGAGCGACCCGTCGCCGTCACTGCGCCCGTACACCACCTCCACCGCGACGTCCTGCGACGACAGGCCGTTCAGGCGCACGTCGGCGCGCACATCGAGGGCGTCGCCGGCGCGAGCCTGCTGCGGGCCACGAGCATCCACCCCCGCGACCGCCACGCCAGGCCAGGCACGGCGAACCCGACCGGCGAAGGCTGCCAGCGCCACGGCGCCTGCGAACCCGTCCGAGGCCAGCTCCGCGGCGTGCGCGGCGGCCGGAGCGTAGAGGTCGGTGACGTACTCCCGCACCATCCGGTCGCTGGTGACCTTCCGTCCCAGGTCGGTCATGGTGTGGCGCACCATCGCAAGCCATCCGGCGGGGACACCCTCCTGCCGGGTGTAGAACAGCGGCACCAGTTCGTGCTCGATCAGGTCGTACAGCGCGCCCGCCTCCGCGTCGTCGCGCTCCGTCTCGTCCGCCGCCGTGTCGGCGGTCGGGATCGCCCAGCCGTTGCGCCCGTCGAACCACTCGTTCCACCAGCCGTCCAGGATCGACAGGTTCAGCGCCCCGTTCAGCGCCGCCTTCATCCCGCTGGTGCCACACGCCTCCAGGGGGCGCAGGGGATTGTTCAGCCACACGTCGCAGCCCGGGTAGAGGGTCTTCGCCACCGCCATGTCGTAGTCCGGCAGGAACACGACCCGGCCGCGGACTTCCGGCTCCCGGCTGAACCGCACCAACTCCTGGATCTGAGCCTTGCCTGCGTCGTCGGCGGGGTGGGATTTGCCGGCCACGACGATCTGCACGGGACGGTCAGGGTCGGTCAGCAGCCGCCGCAGCCGATCCCGGTCGCGCAGCATCAGCGTCAGGCGCTTGTAGGTGGGGACCCGGCGGGCGAAACCGATGGTGAGCGCGTCCGGGTTCAGCACGGCGTCGGCGCGGCGACGGGCCAGCGCCACCAGGTCCCCCTTCATCTGCCGCCGCATCGCCCACAGGTCGCCATCGGGGACGGAGACCCCGTCGGTCCAGTCGTGTCGGTCGCCGTGCGCGTCGCCCCACACCCGCTCGCTGACGGCCTTCACCGCCGGATGCAGCCACGTGGGGGCGTGCACGCCGTTCGTGACCGAGGTGATCGGCACCTCGTCCGGGTCCAGGCCCGGCCAGAGCGATCCGAACATCTCCCGGCTGACGGCGCCATGGAGCTGCGACACGCCGTTGGCCCGCTGGCTCAGGCGCAGACCCAGCACCGCCATGTTGAACACCCCCGCATCCCCGCCCGGGTACGACTCGGCCCCCAGGTCCAGGAGCGTCCCCGCGGGCACGCCGTCGATCAGCGGCGCACCCAGCATCCGCGCGACCATCTCCCGCGGGAACCGGTCGATGCCCGCCGGCACCGGGGTATGCGTGGTGAACACGGTCGAGGCGCGCACCTGTATGCGCGCCTGCTCTTCGTCCAGACCATGGTCGCGCACCAATTCCCCCAGGCGCTCCAGACCCTGGAACCCGGCATGCCCCTCGTTCGTGTGGTAGACATCAGGCGCTGCCCGCCCTGTGAGGCGGCACCAGGCGCGCAGCGCCCGAACCCCGCCCACGCCCAGCAGCAGCTCCTGCATCAGCCGGTGCTCAGTGCCGCCGCCATACAGGCGGTCGGTGACCAGGCGCAGCTCGTCCGGGTTCGACGGTGTGTCGGTATCCAGCAGGAGAAGCGTCACCCGGCCGATCTCGGCCGCCCACACCCGCGCGTGCAACGTCCGCATCGGGAGCTGCAGGGCGATCTCCACCGCCGCGCCGTCCCCCTCCCGCAGCAGCGTCAGACCGAGCGCCGCGGGGTCCACGGTGGGGTAGCTCTCCCGTTGCCAGCCGTCCTCCCCGATCGCCTGCCGGAAGTAGCCCGCCCGGTAGAACAGGCCCACCCCGGTCAGGGGAACTCCCAGGTCGGACGCGCTCTTGAGGTGGTCGCCGGCGAGGATGCCCAGACCCCCGGAGTACAGGGGAAGTGTGGCATCCACCCCGAACTCCGGGGAGAAGTACGCTACGTGGGCCGGCCGCGCCGCATCCAGGCGCTGGAACCACCGGTCACCGCGGAGGTAGGCGGTGAGCCGCTCGTCCTCCGCGCGCACCCGTGCGGTGAAATCGTCGTCCGCGGCCAGGGCGTCCAGGCGGTCCTGTGCCAGCGCGCCGAGCATACGCACCGGGTTCTCGCGCACGCTCGCCCAGAGCGCCGGATCCATCGACGCGAACAGCGAACGGGTGCCGCGGCTCCACGACCACCGCCAGTTGGCCGCCAGTCTCTCCAGCGGTGCGAGCGACTCCGCGAGGACCGGGTGGACGGTGATGGTGCGCAGGGCTTTCACGGGCGCCGATTGTAGGCGCGGCGGATGTCGCGCTCGGGTCGCGGCGGTGACCGTTCGGCGCAGCGCCAGTGCGCCGCCGGATAATGGGGGCATGGCCCGCACCGGCTACAGCGCTATCTCGAGTTTCTCGCGGGTGCGGCTGCTGCAGCTGATCCAGCAGCGGCCGCGCCGTACCGTCGCGGAGCTGTGCGAGGCGACCGCACTGCACCCGAACACAGTGCGCGAGCACCTGCAGCGGCTGATCGACGGCGGCTACGTCGTCGCGGAGCCCGAGCACCGCAGCACTCGCGGGCGGCCGCGGGTGCTCTACAGTGCCGCCTCGGCCCGGGAGGCGATCAGCCCCGTCGCACGCCGGAAGGCGGAACAGGCCGCGGCGCGCGCCGACGTGATGCGGCGGGTGATGCCGTGGACGAGGACGAACGCGTCGTTGCCCACGGCGGCGGTGCACCAACTGGATGCCCTGGTCGACGACCTCGCGGAGGCCGGCTTCGACCCCGCCCTCGACGAGGACGCGCTCACCGTCGACCTCACGCCGTGCCCACACGCCGGCGCACCGGCGCAGGATCGCGCCACCCTCTGCGCGGTGCACCTGGACCTCATGGCGGGGGTGCTCGCGCAGGCGGGCGGCCCGCTGCGGGTGGCCGGGATGCTGCCGGCGTGCGACCCGGCGCACTGTGTCGTCCGCCTCATCCCCCGATCGCGTTCATCCCGCGCGCCGGCTGCCTGAACCCAGGCTCGCCGATGCCGTGCCCGGCCCGTTTCGCGTCTACGGCGGCGCGCAGGATCCGCTCCACGCGTGCATTCACGGCGGCGGGATCCTCGCCGGATCGCAGCGCCGACCGAAGGTCGAGCTCCTCCCGCGCGAACAGGCAGTTGCGCAGCGCACCATCCGCGGTCAGCCGCATCCGGTCGCAGGATGCGCAGAACGGCGCGGTCACCGCGGCGATGACGCCCACCATGTCCGGTCCGCCGTCGATCAGCCACCGCTCCGCCGGGGCATGATCGCGTCCCCCAGCCGGGGTGAGCCGGTAGTGGGACCCGAGCGCGGCGAGGATCTCCGACCGGGTCATCATCCGGCTGCGGTCCCACGTGTGACCGGCATCCAGCGGCATCTGCTCGATGAACCGCATCTGCGCTCCGACCGACCGGGCGAAAGCGACCAGGTCGGTGAGCTCGTCGTCGTTGATCCCGCGCATCGCCACCGCGTTCACCTTCAGTGGGCGAAGCGGCGATGCAGCGGCCGCCCGGATGCCGGCGAGGACCTCGTCAAGCCGGTCCCGCCGGGTCAGCTCGTGGAACCGGTCCGGCCGGAGCGTGTCGAGGGACACGTTGAGCCGACTGAGTCCCGCCTCCTGCAAAGCCGGCAGGAGGGCGGGCAGGCGGATTCCGTTCGTCGTCAGCGCCACCTCGACGGGGCCGTCCGGGGTCCGCACGGACGCCAGGCGCGCGACGATGTCGACGATGTCGGGGCGCAGCAGCGGCTCGCCGCCGGTGAGGCGGAACCGCGTGATCCCCACCGCGGCCGCCACGGTCGCCACCTGTTCGATCTCGGACGCGGTCAGCACGCTCTCCCGCGCCAGCCACACGGTGCCCTGCTCGGGCATGCAGTAGGTGCAGCGCAGCGAGCAGCGGTCGGTGAGCGAGATGCGCAGGTCTCGGTGCACCCGGCCGAACCGGTCCACGAGCGGCATCCTCCGAGGCTACGCGCGCCCGACACGGGCGAGGGGCGGATATTCACGGCGCAGCCCCTCGCGCACCTGTTCGGCGGGTGCCAGACTGACGCTGTGCGGTGACCGGAACGCGACCGCCCAGGGCGGGCCCGCACGGGAAGGACGTGCGCCGTGGATCTGCTGGATCCGCTGCTGCTCGCTCGGTGGCAGTTCGGCCTGACCACGCTCTACCACTTCCTGTTCGTGCCTCTCACCCTCGGCATGGGTCTGGCGGTGGCCATCTTCCAGACCCGCTGGGTGCGCACGGGCGACCCGAAGTGGCTGCAGCTGACCCGGCTGTTCGGGAAGATCTTCCTCATCAACTTCGCGATGGGGGTCGTGACCGGGATCGTGCAGGAGTTCCAGTTCGGCATGAACTGGTCCGCGTACTCCCGCTTCGTCGGCGATGTCTTCGGCGCGCCGCTCGCATTCGAAGGACTGCTCGCGTTCTTTTTCGAGGCCACCTTCATCGGCCTGTGGATCTTCGGGTGGGATCGGCTCCCCAAGCGCGTGCATCTGGCGACGATCTGGATCGCGTGGGCGGGCGCAGTCGTGTCGGCGTACTTCATCCTCGCCGCCAATGCGTTCATGCAGAACCCGGTGGGGTACGTCATGTCCGGCGACGGTGGGCGCGCGGAGCTCGTGGACCTATGGGCTGTGCTCACGAACCGGGTCGCTCTGGCGACATTCCCGCACACCATGTTCGCGAGCTTCATGCTCGCCGCCGCCGTGTTGATCGCCGTGGCTGCCTGGCATCTGTCCCGCGCCCAGCATCACGAGGCCATGCGCCCTGCGCTGCGGTTCGGATTGTGGTTCATGGTGGTCTCCTTCATCGGGGTCTTCCTGGCCGGCGATCAGCTGGGGCTGCAGATGGTGGCCACGCAGCCGATGAAGATGGCAGCGGCGGAGGCCGCGTATTGGAGTTCGTGCGGAGCGGACGCATCGTTCTCCCTGTTCTCCATCGGTACCCCCGACGGCACGTCCGAGATCTGGTCGCTGCGAGTCCCCTACCTGCTGTCGTTCCTCTCGACGCACGCGTTCGACGGGTGCGTGGAGGGCATCAACGACCTCGACGCCCAGTACGCAGCCGCGTGGCCGGAGTGGGCGGCCCAGCTCGGCGGCGACCTGCCGTTCGCGCCGACCATCTGGATCACGTACTGGTCGTTCCGCTGGATGATGGGGCTGGGCGCCATCTCGTTCGTCATCGCGATCGCCGGGCTGTGGCTGACCCGGAAGAAGGCTCGCCGCCCGGTGCCGCGCTGGGCATGGCGGGTCGCGATCTGGTCGGCGCCGCTGCCGCTGGTGGCGAGCCTGGTCGGGTGGATCTTCACGGAGATGGGGCGCCAGCCGTGGATCGTGTTCGGGCTGATGCTCACGGAGGACGGCGTTTCGCCGAGTGTGCCGGGCTGGAACGTGCTGATCTCGCTCATCGCGTTCACGGCGATATACGCGGCGCTCGCGGTGATCGAGTTCCGGCTCATCCTGAAGACCGCTCAGCAAGGACCGGAGCCGCTGCCGGCCCCGGAGGATTCGCACCCCGACCAGACGGCCGTCTCCACGGTGTACTGACAGGCGGAAAGAGGAGCAGAACCGCATGGATCTCGCGTACGTCTGGTTCTTCCTGATCGGCGTCCTGTTCGTCGGGTACTTCGTCCTCGACGGGTTCGACTTCGGCGTCGGCATGTCGCTCCCGTTCCTCGGGAAGGACGAGGTGTCCCGCCGGCAGATCATCAACACCATCGGCCCGGTGTGGGACCTGAACGAGACCTGGGTGATCGTGGCCGGTGCGTGCTTGTTCGCCGCCTTCCCCGAGTGGTATGCCACCCTCTTCAGCGGCTTCTACCTGGCACTGCTGCTGATCCTGCTCGCACTCATCGTTCGCGGCGTCTCGTTCGAGTACCGCCATCACAGGGACAGCGCCCGCTGGCGACGGGGGTTCGACACCATGATCGTGGTCGGCTCCGCCCTCCCCGCGTTGCTGTGGGGCGTGGCCGTCGCCAACATCGTTCAGGGAGTTCCGGTCGACGAGAACCGCGAGTTCACCGGGACCCTGCTCACTCTGCTCAACCCATACGGTCTGCTGGGAGGCCTCACCCTGATGACGCTGTTCTTCACGCAGGGCCTGCACTTCGTCGCGTTGAAGACCGACGGCCCCGTGCGGGATAGCGCGCGCCGGCTCGCGACCCGAGCCGGGATCGTGACCGTCGTGATCGCCGCCGCATTCCTCGTGTGGACCGTGCTCCACGCCGCCGCGGCCGGCGCTCCCGCACTCGTGCTCGTGATCGCCTGCGCGGCGCTGGCAGCTCTGCTGCTCATCGCGGCGATCCTCGCGAACCTCGCCGCTCGCGAGGGCTGGGCGTTCGGACTGGGTGCCGCCACCGTCGCGGTCGCGGTGCTGACGCTCTGGCTGGCCCTGTTCCCGAACGTGCTGCCTTCGACCACCGATCCGTCCTTTAGCCTCACGATTGCCAACGCCTCCAGCAGCGCGTACACCCTGACGATCATGACGTGGGCCGCGGTGATCTTCCTGCCGCTCGCCCTCGTCTACCAAGGCTGGACGTACTGGGTGTTCCGCAAGCGGGTGTCCCGGTCGACGATCGAGCGGGCCGCCGCAGGGGTCTCCGGCGCGTGAGCCGTGCCGGGCCCGGCACGCGCGACCGCCCGGTGGATCTGCGCCTACTGCGCTACAGCACCGCAGCCCGAACGCATCTAGCGCTCACCGCGGTGATCGTCCTCGCGCAGAGCGGCACGACCGTCGCATTCGCGTGGCTGCTGGCCCACGCCGTGGTGGCCGCGATCGATGGTGAACCGGAGACGGTCGCGCTCGCGGGAACTGCTGCCGCGGGCGCGGTCCTTGCGCGCGGCCTGCTCGTCGCCGCCGCCGATGGCGTTGCCGGGGCGGGTGCGGCCCGCGCGTCGCTGCAGCTGCGGGAGCGCCTCATTGCGGCGGTGACGAGGCTCGGCCCGGCGTGGCTTTCCTCACGCAACAGCGCCGCACTCGCGGTCACCGCCGGCCACGGCCTGGAAGCGCTGGACGCCTACTTCGGGAAGTACCTGCCGCAGCTGGTTGCCACCGCGGTGGCCACCCCGGTCATCGTGGTCGCGGTGTGGCTCGCCGATCCGGTCTCCGGCATCATCCTGGTGGTCACCCTGCCGCTGATCCCGGTGTTCATGGTGCTCATCGGACTGGCGACCAGTGCCGCGCAACGGCGCCAATTCAGCGTCCTGCAACGCTTGGCGAGCCGTTTCGCCGACACCGTGTCCGGGATGGGCACGCTGAAGATCTATGGGCGCGATCGACGCGCCGCCGATTCGATCGGAACCATCACGCGCGACTATGCGAACCAGACCATGACGGTGCTGCGGGTGTCCTTCCTCTCCGGATTCGCGCTGGAGTTCCTGGCCGCACTGTCGGTGGCGGTGGTCGCCGTCACCATCGGGTTCCGGCTGCTGGCAGGGGACATGCCGCTGCCGATCGGCTTGTTCGTGCTGCTGCTGACCCCGGAAGCGTTTCTGCCGGTGCGCCAGGTGGGTGCTCACTATCACGCGGCCGCCGAAGGCCTCGCCGCCACCGAAGACATCTTCGCGGTGATCGACGCCGACTCGAATACCCCGGCCCCGGCGTCGCCGGGGCCGGGGGTGCCCGACGCCGGCGGGCAGGAGACGGACGGCGCACTGATCGCCACCCGCGGGTTGACGGTCACACGGGGCCTCGAGCAGGTCGGCCCGGTCGATCTGAGCCTCCGCCGGGGCGAGATCATGCTGCTGACCGGTCGCAGCGGCGCGGGCAAGTCGAGTGTGGTCGCGGCGCTCCTCGGTCTGGTGCCGCGCGGCGGGGTGGTGCTCGTGAACGGGGTCCCGGCGTCCGACGCGCGCGCCGCGATCGCGTGGGCGGGTCAACGACCGGGGCTCATGGCCGGCACGATCGCCGAGAACGTCGCGCTCGGCGACGAGAGGATCGACGCCGGCCTGGTCGCCGCATGCCTGCAGGATGCGGCGCTGGATCCGTCGGTGGTGCGCGCGGCCGACATCCTCGGACCTGGCGGCGACGGATTGTCCGGCGGGCAGGCGCAGCGGGTGGCGATCGCGCGCGCGCTGTACCGGATGCGCTCGGAGCGCACCGGAGCACTGGTTCTCGTTCTGGACGAGCCCTCCAGTGCACTCGACCCCGTCACGGAGGCTGCGATCTGGCAGATGCTGCGCACGCAGGCGGACAACGGAGCGGCGATCCTGCTGGTGTCCCACCGGCCCAGCGCTCGCGCCATCGCCGACCGGGTGCTGCACCTGCCCGACCCGCAACCGCGCGAGCCTGTCGCGGAGCGGATCCCGTGAAGGCAGCGACCCGGCAGGTGCTCCGCGAAGCACAGCCGACCGCGCGCCGGTTCGCGGGGCCGGTAGCCGCCGGCGTCGCCGCGGCGGGCAGTTCCGTCGGGCTGCTCGCGGTCAGCGGGTGGTTGATCACCCGCGCGGCCGAACAGCCCGCCGTGATGTACCTGTCAGCGGCGGTCGTGACGGTGCGCGCGCTCGCGCTCGCTCGCGGCGCCTTCCGCTACCTCGAACGCTTCACCGGCCACGACGCCGCACTCGACCGCCTCGCCGAACTGCGCGCCCGGCTGGTGCGCCGCATCCGGCCGTTCGCACCCGACGGGCTGGGCGGTTCCCGGCCGGGGACCCTGCTGTCGAGCCTCGTCGACGACGCCGAAGAACTGCAGGACCTTCCGCTACGGGTGGTGCTGCCACTGACGGTCGCCGCACTCACGTCGGTCGGCAGTGTCGTGGCGGTCGCGATGCTGTCTCCGGCCGCGGCGGCGGTGCTGGCGGGATGCGTCGCCGTGGCCGGTGTGCTGGCGGGCCTTGCGGGCTGGGTGATCGGGGCTCGATCCGATGCGACCTTGGGGGCGCTGCGCTCCCGGCTCACGGGTGCGCTCCTGGACCACCTGGTCGGACTGGATGTGCTCGTCGCGTACGAGGCGACCGGTGCTGCTCGCAGCCGCATCCAGGAGGCGGATCGCGCGCTGCGGCGCGCGACGGTACGCATCGGAGCCGCACACGGGGCGATTGCCGGGACGGTGGCGGTCGTCGCCGGATCGGCGTCGATACTGACACTGGCGGCGACGATGCGGGCGGTCGCCGCCGGGAAACTCACCGGACCGGAACTGACGGTGGTGGTGCTGCTTCCGATGGCCGTGTTCGAGGTGTTCGGGACCGTTCCGCTTGCACTCGCGGCGTGGCGCCGGGTGCGGTCTGCGGCGGGTCGGATCGCGACGGCGGTGCCGGACCGGATCCCCGATGGGCTGGTGGCCGACGATGTTCCTGCCACCGGGCGGGCAGTGCCGCTCGGGGACGGGGTCGAACTGGCAGGGCTGCGCGCGCGGTGGCCAGGCGCCGAGCGGGATGCCCTCCGGGGCGTCGACCTGCGGATCCGCCCAGGGGAGCGAGTGCTCCTCACCGGCGCAAGCGGAGCGGGCAAGACCACGCTCGCGCATGTCCTCGTTCGCTTTCTCGACTATCGGGGCTCGTACCGGATCGGCGGAGTGGAAGCCCGCGAGTCATCCGCCGAGGACGTACGCCGCACCGTCGGACTGTGCGAGCAGCGCCCGTACCTCTTCGATGAGTCTCTGCGTCAGAACCTGCTGTTCGCGCACGACACCGCGACCGACGATGACCTGTGGACCGTCCTCGCGCGGGTGGGTTTGGCGGACTGGGCGGCCGCGCGCGGCGGACTGGATGCCGCGCTCGGCGAGCGCGGCGCGCTGGTGTCGGGCGGCCAGGCGCAGCGGATCGCACTGGCGCGCGCCCTGCTGGCGGACTTCCCGTTCCTCATCCTCGACGAACCGACCGCGGGTGTGGATCCGGTCGCCGCCGACGCGCTGCTGGCCGACTTGCTGGGCGCCGTCGGAACGGACCGAGCGGTGCTGGTGATCTCGCATGTGCCGATACCCGCGGCGCTCATAGACCGGTCTGTGGCGCTCATCGGCGGCCGAGCGCGGCCAGCGCCGCGATGAACGGAGTCGACGGGTGCGCAAGCACCTCGGCCAGCATCCCCGCCTGGGAGACGCGCCCGGCCTCCAGCACGATGGCCTGTTCAGCCAGGGCTGTCGCATCCGCCAGATCGTGGGTGACCAGCACACAGGTCACCCCGGAGATGTGCGCGCTCACCTGGGCACGGATCCCGGCGGCGGTCACCGGGTCCAGGGAGCGCAGCGGCTCGTCCAGGAGCAGCAGCCGCGGGGATGCCGCGAGCGCCCGCGCCAGCGCGACCCGCTGCTGCTGCCCGCCCGACAGCTCCGCCGGCCGCGCGGCGCCCGCGCCGGGAAGCCCCATCCGCTCCAGCCACTCCTCGGCAAGCCCGCGCGCCGCCGAGCGCGCCATCCCGCCCGCTCGCGGCCCGAACGCCACGTTGTCGCGCGCGTCCAGGTGCGGGAAGAGCCGCGCATCCTGCCCGAGCAGCACCGTGCCGCGCCGGTGCGGGGGAACAGTGCGGCGGGGGTCCGACAGCACCCGCCCGTCCAACGCCACCGTGCCGGCATCCAGCCGGATGAGTCCCGCCAGTGCGTCGAGCAGGGTGGACTTCCCGGCGCCGCTCGGGCCGAGCACCGCGACGGTCGTTCCCGGCGCGGCGTCCACCCGGGCCGCGAGCGCGAAGCCGCGGCTGCGGTGCACCGCGACGGTCGCGGTCAGGGCGGCGCCGGGGCTCATCGCGCCGGCTCCGAACGCCAGGGCCGCAGCGCGACCAGCAGCACGAGGGCGGTGAGAAAGAGCAGCAGGGCGAGCGCGATCGCGGTGCCCTGGTCCACGCCGCTCCCGGTGAAGGCGGTGTAGATCGCCAGCGGCATGGTGCGGGTCGTGCCGGGCGCGTTCCCGGCGAACAGGGCGGTGGCGCCGAACTCGCCGAGGGCCCGCGCGAAGCACAGCACGGTGCCCGCCGCGATGCCCGGGCGGGCCAATGGCAGCGTCACCGTCGCCAGGACCCGGCTCGGGGATGCCCCGAGGGATGCCGCGGCATCCTCGTACGCGGTGCCGCCGGCCCGGAGCACGCCCTCGACGGTCAGCACCAGGAACGGCATGGCGACGAAAGCCTGCGCCAGGATCACCGCCGCGGTGGTGAAGGGCAGCTGCACTCCGGCGGCCGCGAGGGGCGCGCCGAGCCACCCGGAGCGTCCGGCCAGGAGCAGCAGTGCGAGCCCGCCGACCAGGGGCGGCAGCACGAGCGGCATGGTGACCAGTGCCCGGAGCACGCCCGCGATCCCGGGCCGGCTCCGTGCCAGAAGCACCGCGAGCGGCGTCCCGACCAGCAGGCACAGCGCGGTCGCCGCGGCGGCGGTCGCTACGGACAGCGCCAGCGCGGACAGCGCCTCCGGCGATGTGATGTCGACCCACAGCGTCTCCCACCGGACCCGCCCCACGAGCGCCGCCAGCGGCAGCAGCAGGAACGCCAGCGCCAACACCGCAGGCACGGCCAGCCACCGGGGCGGGTGGGAGGCACCCATCAGGGCGCCCCGAACCCGTGCGCGGCGAGGATCCGCCGCCCCTCCGGGCCGGCGGCGAACGCCACGAAGGCCGCGGCGGCAGGGCCGGAACTCTGGAGCGCTGCGACCGGATAGCGGTTGATCACCTGGCCAGCGCCGGGCGGGACGATCACGGCGATGTCGTCCCGCCCGACCGCGTCGGTCGCGTACACGAGCCCCGCATCCGCCTCGCCCGCGACCACCTTGGCGAGCACCGCCGACACGCTCTGCTCCTCGCTGGCCGGGGTGACGCTCACCCCGGCCAGGTCGAGCAGCGTCCGCGACGCGGCGCCGCACGGGACGGCCGCCGCGCACAGCACCACCGTCACGGCCGGGTCCGCGAGGTCGGCGAGGGAGTTGATCCCCGCCGGGTTCCCGGCGGGGATCGCGAGCACCAGCGTGTTCGTGGCGACCACCACCGGATCCGCTACCAAACCGGCGTCCACGACGATCGCCATCGTGCGATCATCGGCGGCGGCGAAGACGTCGGCGGGAGCGCCTTCCACGATCTGGGCTGCCAGCACCGCGGACCCGTCGTACGCGATCGGGGCGACGCGCGCCTCCGGATGCGCGGCGCCGAACGCGGCCGCGACCTCGTCGAGTGCCGGGCGGAGCGACGCCGCGGCGAACACGGTCACGGACTCCGCGGGCATGGAGGCCCCCCCGGTCGGGCCGGATGCGGCGCATCCGGCCAGGAACACCGCACCCGCCAGCACCACGGCGATCGCGCCCCGCCGCACGTCAACGTCCCGCGGTCCCCGCGGGCACGGGGGTGACCGGCGCGCGCATTCGGCCACGGTAGCCGCTGGCGCGCCACGGTGCCACTCACCGCGGTGCCACTCACCGCGGGGCCGCTCGTCCCGAGACGGACGCGGAAGCCGGCCGGGCTGTGCGGCGGCGGTTTACCCTGAACACATGGCGCTGCCCCCGCTGGTCGACCCGCTGCCCGCCCTGACGGGCCCCGAATTGGCGCGCACCGAACGGCACGCGGCCCTGGCCGGGTTCGGGCCTCTCGCGCAGCGCCGGCTGGCGGGGTCCCGGGTCGCCGTCGTGGGGGCGGGCGGTCTCGGGTCGGCGGTCATCCTCGCGCTGGCCGCCGCCGGCGTGGGCGAGCTCGTTGTGATCGACGACGACACTGTTGCGGTGACGAACCTGCACCGCCAGGTGCTGCACGGGGTCGGGGACGTGGGCCGGCCGAAGACGGACAGCGCCGTGCGCGCCGCGGCGCGTCTGTCCCCCACGACCACTGTGACCGCCCGCCCGGTACGCCTGGACGCGACAAACGTTGACACGCTGCTCGCCGGCGCGCACGTGGTCGTCGACGGATCCGACACCTTCGCGAGCCGCGCCGCCGTGGCCGCAGGGTGCGAGCGCCAGGGCGTGCCCCTGGTGTGGGGAGCGGTGGAGGGCTTCACCGGGCAGGCGACCGTGTTCTGGTCCGCCCCGCCACCGGACGTCACGCCGGTCGTGCTGGCGGACCTGCACCCGCCCGACCGGGCCGCTGGGGCCCCCTCGTGCAGCCAGGCGGGTGTGTTCGGTCCGCTGTGCCTGCAGGTCGGGGCGATCCTCGCCGCCGAGACCGTCAAACTGCTCACGGGCGTGGGCCGGCCGCTCCTGGGCCGGGTGGCGGTCATCGACGCGGCTCGCGGCACGCAGCAGGAGATCCTGCTCGCGCCGTCCCGCGAGCGTGCCGCGGCGCGGTGACGGCAGCCGGCGTGCCGGGGATGCGGACGGTCGAGGAGCACCTGGGGGTCGTGCTGGCCGCGGTCAGGCCCACACCCGACCTGGTGCGCCGCGTCGAGGATGCCGCCGGCATGACCCTGCGCGCGCCGGCACTCGCCCGCCTCGCCGTGCCCGCATTCGACAACTCGGCGATGGACGGGTACGCCGTGCGGAGCGCTTACGTCGCCGGTGCCACACCTGATGCGCCGATAGCGCTGCGGGTGGTGGCGGACCTGCCCGCCGGCAGCGCACTGGACCCGCCGCTCGCGCCAGGGCAGGCGGCCCGGATCATGACCGGGGCGCCCGTTCCCGCCGACGCCGATGCGATCGTGCCGGTGGAGGACACCGTGGAAGGGCTCGACGGTCGGGTCACGGTGACCGTGCTGCGGGCCCCGGCGCCGGCGGCGTTCATCCGTCGGCGCGGCTCGGACGTCGGCCCGGGCGCGGAGGTGGTCCCTGCGGGGCGGGACCTCGGGCCGCTCGAGCTGGCCGCGCTCACGGCGTGCGGCGTGACGGAGGTGACGGTCGCCGCCCCGCCGCGGGTTGCGGTGATCTCCACCGGAGCTGAGCTGGATGCCGCCGACGCGCCCGCGCGCCGCGGCCGCATCCCCGACTCGAACGGTCCGCTGCTGGCGGCGCTCGCACGTGAGGCGGGCGCGGATGTGGTGCTCGTCACCCGCTCTGACGACCGGGAAACCGCCTTCCGCGCCGCGCTGGCTGACTGCGCC
Source organism: uncultured Actinomycetota bacterium (assembly GCA_963696115.1). Lineage (GTDB taxonomy): Bacteria > Actinomycetota > Actinomycetes > Actinomycetales > Microbacteriaceae > Microbacterium. Next base: position 105,875 of record CAVOIT010000006.1, read on the forward strand.
GCGGCCGGAGCCGACGCGATCATCACCTCCGGCGGGGTCAGCGCCGGCGCATTCGAGGTGGTCAGAACCGTGCTCGGAGGCGCGGGCGACGGGTTCGTGCAGGTCGCGATGCAGCCGGGCAAGCCGCAGGGCTTCCTGGTGCTGCCGGGCGGCCGGCCGCTGTTCGCACTGCCGGGAAACCCGGTGAGCGCGGCGGTGTCGTTCGAGGTCTTCGTGCGGCCGGCCCTCCGACGGATGCGGGGGGATGCGCTGCTGCAGCGACCGCTGCTGCGCCTGCCGGCGGCCGAGGGGTGGCGGGCGCCGGTCGGGCGACGCCAGTACCTGCCCGCCATCGTGGACCGGTCCGATCCCGCCCGATGGGCCGTGCGGCCTGCCGGCGCCGGCGGCTCCGGGTCGCACCTGACCGCCACCCTGGCCCGCGCCGACGGCTTCGCGATCGTACCGGCCGGGCAGGAGCGGGTGGTCCCGGGCGAGCCGGTCGATGTCATGCTGGTGCGATGAGTTTCGCCCACTGGGACAGCGAGGGCCGCGCGCGGATGGTGGACGTCACCGCCAAGGATCCCTCGCTCCGCAGCGCGATCGCCCGCGGGAGCGTGCGGTGCTCGGCGGATGTGGTGGCGGCGCTGCGGGAGGGCACGATGCCGAAGGGGGACGTGCTCGCCGTCGCGAGGATCGCCGGCATCCAGGCCGCCAAGCGCACCCCCGACCTGCTGCCCCTCGCCCACGTGATCGGCGTGCACGCCGCCGCCGTGGACGTCACCGTCACGGATGCCGGCGTCGAGATCGAGGCGCGCGTGGCGGCCGCCGAGCGCACGGGAGTGGAGATGGAGGCCCTCACGGCGGTGGCGGTGGCCGCCCTCGCCGTGGTGGACATGGTGAAGGGCATGGACCGCGCGGCGACGATCGATCAGGTCCGCATCGTGAGGAAGGACGGCGGCCGGTCCGGGATGTGGCTGCGTCCCGGGGAGGACGTCTGATGGCGCGGCTGCGGTACTTCGCCGCGGCCGCCGAGCTCGCCGGCCGCGATGAGGAGACCCGCTCGGAGCCGACCGTCGGAGAACTCCGTCACGGGCTGATCGCCGACCATCCAGCCCTGGCCGACATCCTCGACCGGTGCGCTCTGCTCGTGGACGGCTCGCGCACCGACGACGACGCCCTGCTGCGAGACGCCACTCGCGTGGACGTGCTGCCGCCGTACGCGGGCGGGTGACCCGCCGCTAGGCGAGCCCCTTCCACCGCGCGGTGCCGTCCGCCTCGATCTGCCGCTTCCACACCGGCAGGTCGCGCTTGAGCCGCTCGATCACCTCTCGGCACGCCGTGAACGCCGCGTCGCGATGCGCCGCGGCGACCGCGACCACGACCGCGTCCTCCCCCACCCCGAGCCTCCCGATCCGGTGGCTGACGGCCACCCGGATGTCCGGACCGGGTGCCGCGGATTCGGCGAGTTCGCGCAGCATCCGTTCGGCGTCGGGATGGGCGCTGTACTCCAGCGCCACCACCTCGGATGCCGCATCCGGGTCGTGCGCGCGCACCGTGCCGATGAACGTCACGACAGCGCCGCAGTCCGGGCCGTCGACCGAGGCGCGGTGCCCTGCCTCGTCCAGCGGCTCGGGGGTGATCGCCGCGCGCACGCACGTCATCCGTGATCCCCGCCGTCGAGCTGTTCCAGCGCGTGCGAGGCGACCTCCAGGATCACGGCGATCCCGTCGGCCACCGCCGCCGGGGACCCGGGCAGGTTCACGACCAGGGCGCCGCCGACCACGCCCGCGACCCCGCGCGAGAGCACCGCGGCGGGGACGCGGGCGCCGCCGTCCGCACGGATCCGCTCCGCCAGGCCCGGGACTTCCCGATCCAGCACCGTCCGGGTGCCTTCGGGGGTGCGATCGCGCGGGGCGATACCCGTCCCGCCGGCTGTAACCACGAGGCGGGCGCCGTCCGCGACCGCGGCGCGGATCGCCTCGGCCACCGGCTCCGCGCCGTCGGGCACCACGCGGGCGGGCGGGCAGGCGAATCCGGCCTCGCGCAACGCCGCCACCGCGATCGGGCCGGCGGCGTCGGTGCGGGTGCCCGCGGCCGCGCGGTCCGACACCGTGATGACTGCCGCGCTCCGCATCCTCCGATGCTACGGTCGCCGACCCGCCCTCAGCCCTTCGTCGAGCCTGCCAGCAGGCCTCGCACGAAGTAGCGTTGCAGGGCGAAGAACACGATCAGCGGCACGATGATCGCTACGAACGCGCCCGCTGTCAGCAGCTGCCAGTCGTTGCCCCGGCTGCCGGTGATCTCCGCCAGCAGCTTCGTGATCGGGGCCACCGGCCCGTCGGCGAAGATCAACGCCACCAGCAGGTCGTTCCACACCCACAGGAACTGGAAGATCGCGAACGACGCGATCGCCGGGAGGGTCAGTGGCAGCACCACGCGGAAGAAGATCTGTCCCCGGGAGGCCCCGTCCACGCGTGCCGCCTCGATGATGTCCGCCGGGATCTCCGACATGAAGTTGTGAAGAAGGTAGATGGCCAGGGGCAGGGCGAACATCGAGTGCGCGATCCAGACCTGCGCGTAGCCGCCCGAGATGGCCAGCGGCCCGGTGATCTGCAGCCCCCAGAGGTTGATCCCCTGCGAGAAGGAGCGCAGCAGCGGGATCAGGGCCATCTGAATCGGGACGATCTGCAGCGCGAAGATGAAGATGAACAGCGCATCGCGTCCCCTGAAGTCGATCCACGCGAAGGCGTACGCGGCCAGGCACGCGATCGCCAGGGGGATCACAGTGGCGGGGATGGTGATCGCGATCGAGTTGATGAACGCGCTGGCCATCGTCACCTGCGAGTTGCCAGCTCCCAGCACCTGCACGTAGTTGTCCAGCGTCACCTGCGGGTCGGCGAAGAACGTCCACCATCCCGTCGTCTTGATCTGCTGCTCGGGCCGGAACGAGGAGATGAACAAGCCCAGAGTCGGCACGGTCCACAGCACCGCGATGATGATGGCCGCGACCGACGCCCACGGCTTGGAGAGCCGGGCGCGGGTGCGGCGCGTCGCGCCCTGCATCCGTCGTTCCCCGCGAGTGAGCTGGTTCTCCGTGTCCTCGTCGACCGGAAGGTCGATCGGCATCACCTCGCTCATCGCACCTCCCTCTGCCGCGCGATCTGCCTCGCGTTGTAGATCACGATCGGCAGCACCAGAAGGAACAGCACCACGGCGAAAGCCGCACTCCGCCCCGCCTCGAACTTCGTGAACTGCGTGTACATCTCATTCGCGATCACCGAAGTCCCGTAGGCGCCCGCCGTCATCGTGCGCACGATGTCGAAGACCTTCAGGGACGCGATGGAGATCGTCGTGAGCACCACGATGATCGCGGGCTGGATGGAAGGGACCGTGACGTTCCAGAACCGCTGCCACGCGTTGGTGCCATCGAGCTGGGCGGCCTCGAGCTGCTCGGTGGGAACACCCTTGATGGCCGCCGACAGCACCACCATCGCGAACCCGGTCTGCACCCAGATCAGCACGACGATGAGGAACAGTGTGTTCCACGGCTCCATCAGCAGCCACTGTTGGGGGGTGCCGCCGAACCACACGATGATCTGGTTCAGCAGGCCGATCTGGGGGTACTCGGAGGCGCGGTACTCGTAGACGAAGCGCCAGATGATGGACGCGCCGACGAAGGAGATCGCCATCGGCATGAACACCAGCACCTTGTAGACCTTCTCGCCGCGGGTCTGATCGATGAACACGGCGTAGGCCAGCCCGATCGCGGTGGAGAACGTGGGGGCGATCAGCACCCAGACGATCGTGTTCACGACCGTGCGCAGGCCATCGGGCTGCGTGAAGATCCACAGGAAGTTGTCCAGTCCCACGAACTGGTTGCCGGCGGCGTTCATGAACGATCCGATGAACGTCTGGATGGACGGGAGGACGAGCCCCACCACCAGCAGGAGCAGCGCCGGCGCCAGGAACGCGACCAGCTGAATGAAGTATCCGGTGCCGGAGCGGGATCGGAAGTCGATGATGAACATCACCGCTCCGACGACGGCGGCGACCGCCGCCGCCCACCAGACCGAGTTGAACAGGAGGAACACGACGACCGGGACCAGGACGCACATGGCCAACCGCACCCACGTATAGCCACGGCCCCGGCGGGGAGCGACGTCCACGAGGAACAGGATCAGCGCGACGACGACCAGGAACGCGACGACCACGACGACCGCCTGCAACAGCGGGTGAAGGGTTCCGACCCAGGTGAAGAAGGCGGTCATGGTGCCTCTCTCCGAGTACGGCATCGGACTCGATGCCAGGAACGTATCAGGACGGTGCGGGGGGCCGCGCTGACAGCGCGGCCCCCCGCGACGGTGTCGGCCTCAGCTGGAGGGCCAGGCGGACTGGATCTGGGCGAGCACCTCATCGGTGGGAGTGCCTCCGACCCACGAGACCATGCCCTTCCAGAAGGATCCGGCGCCCACGGCGCTCGGCATCAGGTCGGAGCCGTCGAACCGGAACGTGGTAGCGGGATCCTGCAGAATCTCGATCGCCTGAGTCAGGATGCCGCTGGACGCGTTCGCCGGGTCCAGACCTGTGTTCGCCGAGATGACGCCGCCGAGCTTCACCCGGGTGTTGGCCCATTCGGGGCTCGACAGGTAGGCCAGGAACTTCTGCACCGCCGGCTTGTCGCTGAACGCGCCGACGATCTCCCCGCCGCCGGTGACGGCGGTGCTGCCCGCCTCCATACCCGGCGTGATGAAGGCCCAGACATCGCCGTCCTCGGCGACCGTGCCGCCCGCGTCGCTGATGAACCCGTCGAAGAATGACGCCTGATGCGTCAACGCGCAGGTCCCGTCCGCCACGGGGGCCGCGACGTCGCCGAAGGCGGTCGAGTTGATGGACTGCACGTCACCGAATCCGGCGTTCACGTACGCCGGGTTCAGGAGGATGTCGCCGACCGCGGCGAAGGCGTCCGCGATCCGCGGGTCGGTGAAGTCGATCTCCCCCGACACCCACTGGTCGTACACCTCCGGACCGGACTGGCGCAGCACGAGATCCTCGATCCAGTCGGTGCCCGGCCAGCCGGTCGCGTCGCCCGACCCGAAGCCGGCGCACCACGGCGCGGCACCGGTCTTCTGCTGGATGGTCTGGGTGACCTGCAGCAGCTCGTCCCACGTCTGGGGCACCTCCACGCCCCATTCGGCGAACTTCGCCGGCTGATACCAGACGAATCCCTTGACGCTGGCCATCAGCGGAGCGCCGTACAGGGTGCCGTCGACCGTGCCGTACCCGGCCCAGTCCTCGGACCAGTACTCGGACACGTTGGACTGGACTTCCTCGGGGGCGGGCTTCAGATACCCGCGCTTGGCCAGATCCGCCAGCAGCCCGGGCTGCGGGAAGATCGCGACATCCGGTGGATTCCCGCCCTGCGCGCGAATCCCGATCTGAGACTCGAACTCCTTGCTCGCCTCGTACTTGACCGTGATGCCGTTCTCCGCCGCCCAGTCCGCCCAGGACTGCTCGAGCAGATCGGCCTCGGTGTCGGCGATGGTGCCGTACACCGTGACGGTGTTGTCCCCGGTGGCGCCGGCGCCACCGCTGCCGGAGCAGCCCGCGAGCGCGAGGGCGGCGACGCCGGCCAGCGCGATCGGGGCGACGACCCGGCGCCGCTGTGCTCTCACCATGTGATTCCTCCTCTTTGAGTGCGCAGGTGACTCATGCCTCGCGCATCGCTTTCCCTCAGGAACCGATTCCAGAACAAGGTAATCGAAGGCCCCGGCATCCACAACAGGCTGGACTTTTCCGCGACGACGTGTCAAGGAACCGGTTCCACACAGGCGGACCACGCTGCTCTACACTGGCGCCGGGAGCCGTCAACCGACGGGAAGTGAGACGGGCATGAGCGGGCTGGCCGAGGTCGCGCGCAGCGCCGGAGTTTCGAAGGCGACGGCCAGTCGCGCGCTCAGCGGCGGCGGATACGTCGCGCCCGCGACCCGCCACCGGGTGGCCGAGGCCGCTGCCGCGCTCGGGTACGTTCCCTCCACGACGGCACAGGGCCTGGCGACCGGCAGGACACGCAGCGTCGCTGTCGTCATGCCGTACGTGGACCGGTGGTTCTTCGCGGGCGTCCTGGAAGGGATCCAGAGCGCTCTTCTGGAGAGGGGACTGGACCTCCTGCTCTACACCGCCCGGCCCGGGACACCGGCCCGCCACCGGGTTCTCGCGGAGTTCCTGGCGCGCAAGCGCTTCGACGGGCTGATCGCCGTGGGACTGGAACCGGAATCGGGCGAGCAGGAGCGCATGCTGTCACTGGGCAAGCCCCTGGTCAGCGTCATCGCCGACGGCACCGCCACGAGCGGCGTCACCCTTGACGACGCCGACGCCGGCCAGCGCGCGACCGCGCACCTGATCGGGCTCGGGCACCGCTCGATCGTCTTCCTCGGCGCGGGCGTCCACACGAACTGGCCGCACGTCGAATCGGCCCGCGTCCTGGGTTACCTCGAGGCGATGCGTGCTGCAGGTCTGGGAGACCGCGCCCGGCACACCCGGTGCGAGTTGACCCTCCCCGCCGGATACGCGGCAGCGGTCGATCTGCTCAGCGAGCAGCGCGATCGACCCACCGGCATCGTCGCGGCGTGCGACGAGGTCGCCATCGGGGCGATCGTCGCCGCACGCCGACTGGGCATCCAGGTGCCCTCGCGGCTGAGCGTGATCGGCATTGACGATCACGAGTACGCCGAGATGTTCTCCCTCACCACGCTCCACCAGTCGCCCCGCGACCAGGGCGCGCAGGCCGTGGCGATGCTGGTGGACCGGATCCAAGACCCCACCCTGCCGGCGGAGCAGGTGCGGCTGAAGCCGCGTCTGGTGGTGCGCAACTCCACCGGGCCGGTGAACCTCGCCGCATCGGCCATCGTCGCCGATAGCGGGTTCGTCCCCCGATCCGACGACGGATGACGCGGCCGCTACTGGCCCACCCCCCACAGCGCCTTCGAGATGACGTAGCGCTGCAGTTCGTTGGCACCCTCGTAGATCCGGGCTCCCCGGATGTCGCGCAGTAGGCGCGCCAGCGGGAGGTCCTCCGTGTAACCGGCACCGCCGTGGATCTGCAGGGCCGTGTCGATCACCTTGAACGCCACCTCCGTGCACTGGAGTTTCGCCATGGAGGCCTCGACCCGGATGTCCTTGCCCTGGTCCGCCTTCCACGATCCCTCGTACGCCAGCAGGCGCGCGCCCTGCAGCGCGATCATGGCGTCGACCAGCATCCACTGGATCCCCTGCTTGTCGATCAGCCGCGTGCCGAGCACCTCGCGCTGGTGGGCGTAGGCGACGCCGAGGTCCCACGCGTACTGGGCAGCGCCCAACGCCTCGGCGGCCACCTTCATGCGCGCCCCCACGATCATGGTGAGGAACTGGCGCAGACCCCCACCACTGCCGCCCAGCATGTTCTCCGCGGGCACGCGGCAGTCATCGAAGTACAGCACGGACTGGTTGAATCCCCGGTGGCCCATCATCACCTGGCGCGGGCCCACCGTGAATCCCGGCATCCCCTTCTCCACGATGAACGCGCTGATGCCGCCGTGTTTGCCCTTGGTGGTATCGGACATGGCGTAGATGATGCCGAAGTCCGATGTGTCGACACCGCTGATGAAGTGCTTGGTCCCATTGAGGATCCACTCGTCGCCCTCTTTGCGAGCCGTGGTCTTCATCGCACCGTTGTCCGAACCCGCGCCGGGCTCCGTGATCCCCACGAACGATCGCTTCTCGCCCTCGAGTGCGGGCAGGAAGTACTTCTCGCGCTGGTACTCGGTGGCATCGTCGAGGTTGAAGACCCCGTTGTCGACGTAGGACCGCAGGACGTAGGAGGTCGCACCCAACTCTTCGCGGATCAGCGTGCGCGGCAGCAGGTCCGTGATGCCGGACCCGCCCCACTCCTCGGGAACGAAGGCGTTCCACACGCCGTATCGCTTCGCCTCCGAGACCAGTTCTCGATGCATCTCCTTGTCGATGAACTGCTTCTCCTCGACGATCTTCTCCGCGGGGCGCAACACGTCGGCGACGAACCGACGGGTCGTCTCCCGCATCTCCTGATACTCCGGTGCGATCTCGAAATCCATGTCAGCTCATTCCTCTCGTTCCGCCACCGACATCGCGGTCAGACCCTTTCCAGCACCGTCACGCCGAACGCCGCGGCATCCGTTCCGAGGGATCCGCCACCGTTGTGGGTGATGCCCAGACGTGCGCCCTCGACCTGGCGCTCCCCCGACCGACCACGGAGTTGCTCGGTGATCTGCACGATCTGTGCGCAGCCGGTGGCCCCCACCGGGTGGCCCTTGCTGAGCAGCCCGCCGCTGGTGTTGACGGGGACCCGACCGCCGAGTGCGGTGTCGCCATCCCGCAGGAGCCTCACACCCTCACCCGGACCGCACAGTCCGAGCTCCTCGTACGCGATGATCTCGGCCGGGGCGGCGGCGTCGTGCACTTCCGCGACATCGATGTCGAGGGGGTCGACCCCCGAATTCTCGTATGCCTGCGCGATCGCGCGGCTCGGCGCGCTGGAACCGCCCGGCATCCCGGAGGTCAGCGCCACCGTGCGCACGCGGACGGGGTCGACCAGTCCATGCCTGCGGGCGTAGTCGTCGGAGGTGAAGACGACCGCTGCAGCGCCGTCGCCCACGGGTGAGCACATCAGGAGCGTCAGCGGCGCCGCGATCTCCCTGCTCGCGAGCACCTCCTCGGCTGTGACCTCCGCCCGGTACTGCGCGCGGGGGTTCCGGGCGGCAAACCAGTGACTCTTCACCGAGATCTCCGCGAAGTCGGCGGCGGTCGCACCGGTCTCGGCCATGAACTGCCGGGCCTTGGCCGCGTAGATGTCCATGAACGGCGACCGTGTCGGGTCGTCGTTCGCGGTCTGCACCTCGTCGAGATCGCGAGCAGCGCCCAGCGCGGCGAACGTACGCGCCTTATCGGGGTGCGTCATCTTCTCGGAGCCGACGGCGAGCGCCACGTCGCACGCTCCGCCGGATACCGCCATCCACGCCAGGTACGCGGCCGTGGTCGCCGACGCGCACGCGTTCTCCGTGTTGATGATCGGCTTGCCGAGCAGGCCCGTGTTGCGCAGGGCCGACTGTCCTCGGATCATCTCCTGCCCGGTCACCAGGCCGCTGGTGGCGTTCGAGAAGAACACCATGCCGACGTCGTCGGCGGTCAGCGACGCGTCGGTCAGCGCCTGGCTCACCGCCTCTTCGGTGAGCGAGCGCACGCCGCGGTCCGGGTGCTTGGCGAATCGGGTCATTCCGGTGCCGACGATGTATACATCGCGCATGAGGGTTCCTGTCTTTCTTCCGTTATCGGAGGTCGGGTGACCTCGACTGGGGGCTCGGTTCAGCCCAACAATTTGCGGTACGTGGCACTGCGGGCCATGGCCGCCGCGGCCGCAGCCGCGCGCTCCTCGTCATCGGCCATGGTGTCGATCGCCGCGTACTCCATGGCGAGCGCCGCGCTGCCGGGAAGGTGCAGGCCACGATCGATGACATATTTCGCGGTGCGGCTGGCGTATCCCGCGTGCTGCGCGATCTGCCCGGCCAGGTCGAGGGCGGCAGCGGCCACGGCGTCATCGGGAACCACGATCTCGGCGATCCCATAGGCGTGGGCCAGCTCACCGGTGAATCTCTCGCCGGTGAGGATCAGGTGTTTAGCCCGTCCGGGCCCGACCAGCCGGGTCAGGCGCGCCGGACCCCCTGCAGCGGGCAGGGCGCCGAAGGTGATCTCGGGCAGTCCGATCTGCACCCCGCTCCCGGCCACGCGGATGTCGGCCGCGAGCGCAAGTTCCAGACCGCCGCCCATGCACGTGCCGTTGATGGCGGCGATCACGGGCATCTCCACCTGCTCGACGTAGTCGATCGCGGCACGCACGTCCCACAGCCACCACGGTGGCTTCTCCTTCTCCTTCAGGTCAGCTCCCGCGCAGAAGAACCGTCCCGATCCGGTGACCACCGCGGCCCGCGCGCCGGACTCGAATCGGGCCCACCTCAGCGCGGCGGACAGGTCGGCCGCGAGAGCCGAACTGAGCGCGTTGCCCGCTTCGGGCCGGTTCAGTGTGATCCGCACGACTCCCTCTGCCGGAAGGTCGACGGCCACGGTCTCCCACTCGGGGACGCTCATGCGTTCACCTGCGCCATCCGCACAACCTTCTCCGCTTCCAGCCGGTCGATGTCCGCCCTGGCATACCCGAGTTCCTCCAGGTAGTGGCCGGTGTCCGCGCCGAGCACCGGTGCGGCACCCGGAGCTGTCCCAGCCGGAACTCCATCGCGCCGGATCGGAATGCGAGGATGCCGCGTGCCACCGATGTCCGCGAACGCGCCCCGAGCGACGAACAGCTCGTCCCGCAGCGTGGCGGCGGCGTCGTTGACGGGACCGCTCGGCACCCCGGCCTCTGCCAGGACCGCGAGCCAGTGGCCGGCGTCCTTCCGAGCGATCTCCGTGGCGATGCGTTCCCGGAGCTCCGCGGACCGCTGGCGGCGAACGGCGCCGGTCAGTCCCGCGAGATCGGGCCACCCGAACACGCCGCAGAGCTCACGCCAGAAGTGGTCCTCGTGGGCGATCGACAGGGTGATCGGCCCATCTGCCGCAGCGAAGACCCCGTAGGCGGGCTCGTTCAGCGTCTCGTCTCCGGCGCCCGCCTGCGCCCCCAGGATCCCGACCGCGTTGAATGCCAGCACCGACTCGGCCATGGAGACGTCGAGGTACGCACCCTGGCCGCTGGGATCGCTGAGCGCAGCGAGGATGCCGACCGTCGCGTACAGCGCGGACGAGATGTCCGCGACGGGAAGTGGTGACGGAACGGATCCGCCAGCCGAGTCCCGTCCCAACGCTCCCGCCCAGGCCTGGTAGGTCAGGTCATGGCCCGGAAGCGATGCATTCGGCCCGTCCTGCCCGAACCCGCTGATGGAGCAGTACACGAGACCCGGATGCGCAATGCTCGCGTGGTCCACGCCGAGCCGCGCAGCTACGCCGGGTCGGAAGCCCTCCAGCACCACGTCGGCGGTCGCGGCCAGCCGCCGGAACACCTCGACGCCCTGGGGGGTCTTGAGGTTCACCGCGACGGACCGCTTGCCTCGGTTGGCGGCGGCAAACAGCGCCGGGAATGTCCGAGCCGGATCGCCGCCGCCGACCTGCTCGACCAGGATCACCTCGGCGCCCAGATCGGACAGCAGAAGGCCGCAATACGGGCCGGGCAACTGCTGAGCGATGCTGACCACCCGGCGGCCCTCGAGCGGACGGTACGCGTCAGGCATCCACGGTCTCCGCCGCACCTGGCCACCCGTCGATGAGGAAGATCGATCGTCCGATGCCCAGCGCCTTATCCGCCTCCGCCTTCAGGTCGGACCGGTAGTCCGGGTGCGCGACGGCGATCAACTCCTTCGCGCGCTCCCGCTCCGTCTTGCCCATCAGGCTCGCGACGCCGTACTCGGTGACGACGAAGTCCGCCAGATGCCGCGGGACCGACGCAGCGCCAGGCTTGCTGAACTCGGGCACGATCGTGGAGTACCAGTTGCCGTCGCTGCCAAGCCGCCGGGACAGCACCGCGTGGATGGAGCGGCCATGATGGCTCATGAGCGCGCCCAGGATGAATTCGACCTGTCCACCGATGCCGCGGAAGTACCGGTTGCCGATCCGTTCGACACCCATCTCGCCCCAGGTGGTGATCTCCAGGCAGGAGTTGATCGCCACCATATTGTCGTTCTGCGCGATGAACTTGGGGTTGTTGTTGACCCCCATGTCGCGTAGTTCGAACATCGGGTTGCCGTCGAGGAACGACTCATCCTCCTCTCCGATCGCGGCCACTCCGGTGACATTGATCTTCCCCCGGTTGAAGTTGCGCCGGGACCCGTTGATCACGCCCTCGCGCACCAGCTGCAGCGGAAGCACCACCTCCGAGTGGCAGCCCAGGTCCTGCTTGTGACCGAGGTAGTTGCCCATCACGCCGGGCATGTGGCCGGCGCCGAACATCACCGTGTCGCCGTCGTTGATCAGGTCCGCCACGTTGTAGCCGCACAGCTCCGTCGCCTCGATGGTCTGCTCCTTGGGGGCGACGATGGGACTGGGGACGACGAGACGGTCACCTTGGATGAGGTAGTCGAACTCGCTGATGTGCATCCAGTTGTCACCGCCGGGGATGACCGGCAGGCCCTCGTGGATCTCGGCGACCTTGATCTTCGCATTACGCGTGGAAGTGCGCTGGTGCCACAGTTGGTGGGCGAAACTGACGTACCCGTGCTTGTCGGGCGGGGTGACCACGCAGATGGCGACGTCTGCCTGCGTGTAGCGCCGGGTGAACTCCTCGCGGAACGGCGCTCCCTGCAGTGTGCCGATGAAATGAGGATTCAGCGGAGTGAAGTCCACCTGCGGGTCATGGTGCGACAGGCCCTCGATCTCGGGCGGGTTCATCGCGAAGAAGGAGTTCGTCGTCCACGATTCCAGGGTCTGCGGACCGATCATCCCGAGCGCCGGCGCGGTGTTGAACGTGGTGTCGATCTGCACGTGGCGCAGCTCGGACGCGCGTCCGACGAGGGCCTTCGTGAAGGCTGTCGGCGTCATGAACACGGACGACATCGCGAAAACCACGGTGTCGCCGTTCTTGATGGCGCCGGCCGCCTGCTCGGGCGTGCTCAGGCGACTGCCCCACATCGATTTCCAATCGGACATCGTTATCCTCCTAGCGTTGGTTCATCGTCGTTGATGAGGTGCTGACTGTTGCGGCTCCTGCCGGGCGGCCAGCATCCGCCCGGCAACCGTTACTGCGCCATGGAATACCCGCCGTTGACGGGATAGGTCTGCCCGGTGATCCACGATGCCGCGGGGGACGCCAGAAACGTCACCGCCGCGGCGACGTCGGCCGGGGTCCCGGGCCGTCTGATCGGGTAGGCCTTCAGCGCCCGGGCGAGCATGTCGGGGTTCTGAGTGAGCCCGGATGTCGCGGGCGTGTCGATGTAACCGCAGGCGACGCAGTTCGCGGTGATGCCGAAGCGCCCGACCGCCTTGGCGATGGAACGGGTGAACCCGGCCACCCCGGCCTTCGCCGCTGCATACACGGCAAGGTCCGGCTCTCCGACTCGGCCGGCGTCCGAGATCACGGACACGACCCGTCCCCCACCGGATGCGATCATTCCGGGCAGCGCCGCGCGAGCGCAGTGGAGCACCCCGAACAGGTTGGTGTCCAGCCAGGGCGCCCAGTCGGACGGTCCGGTCTCCCAGAACGGTGCACGATCGCCGATGCCCTGCTGCGGGCCGGCATTGCCCGCATTGTTGACGAGGATGCCGATCGGTCCGGCGGTGCTGACGGCCGTCGACACCAGGCGAAGAGCGGTTTCATAGTCGGAGACGTCGCCCACCAGGGGCAACGATTCCGCGCCCAGGGCACGCACCTCGTCCACCACCGCATCCGCGCGATCGGCGAAGAAGTCGTTCACGAAGACCGTGCGCGCCCCGTGCCGGGCCAGGCTCAGTGCGATCTCGCGGCCGATGCCTCGCCCCGCGCCCGTGACGAGGGCGACGCTGCCGTCGAGCGCTGCAAGATCCCCGGCCATCCTCGCCCCCTATCGCCATCGATGACGCCGAGCGTAGCCCGGCTACGCCGAGCGTAGCCCGGCCGCCCGTTGTATACAACTACGGATTCGTGGGCGCAGGAGACACCGGGTTCACTCAGCGCGTCAAGCGGTCGCGCCGGACGATGACCTCGTCCAGATCCGCGCGGGTGGTGCGGAAGGCGTTGGCCGGGTGATCCGCATCCTCCCAGCCGAAGGCGACGCCGGCGATCACCACCTCGTCGTCGGGAAGATCCAGCGCCGGGCGGACCACGTCGGACCGCCCCCCGATCGCGGCCAGGGCGATCGAGCCGAGCCCGAGGGAACGTGCCGCCAGCACCAGGTGGGCGATGTAGGCGCCAGTGTCCACGTAGGCGTAGGAGCCGAGCAGGGTGGTGCAGGTGATGATCGCGAGGTGCGGAGCGCCGAAGAAGCGGTAGTTCTCCCACGCCTGTTCGAGCCGGCGCTGGCGGTCCTCCCGCGCGATCCCGAGCGCACCGTACAGGGCGTAGCCCGACCCGCGCCTGCGATCCTGATGCACCCCGGTGTAACGCTCGGGCTGGGGCACGTCGAACTGCTCCGGAACGGCCTTGACCTCCATCATCCGACCCGACAGGTCCGCGACCGCCTCACCGCCGAGCAGGTAGGTGCGCCAAGGCTGCACGTTGCACCAGCTCGGCGAGAGCTGCGCGGTCTGCAGCATCTCGTCGATCACCTCGTCGGGAACGGGCTCCGGCAGGAACCCGCGGGTGCTGTGACGGCTGGTGACCAGCGCCCGGAACATCTCCGCGGTGTCCGTCGTCGTCTCCATGGGGCACTCCTCTCCGCCCGGCTCAGGGCCCGGCGCCCACATCATCGTGCTGGGTCTCAGGGTGCCCCCAGTGGGTTCGCGCGGTCAAGCGCGTCCGCGACGATCAGGCGCGCCGGCGGGCGACCCGGATCGTCCCACCCGTGGCGATCGCCGCCAGCGCGAGCACCGCCGCCCAGGCCGCGCCGGAGCCGTCGGAACCGGTGGCGGCCAGTGCGCCACCGCCCCGTCCGGCCGGTATGGCGGCGATGGTCAGGGCGGTCCATCCGATCACCGCGCCGTTCACATCGAGGACGACCAGCCGGTGAGCTCCGGTGATGCCGGCGGGCAGTGCGACCGTGACGGTGCCGTCGGCGGCGACCCGATGCCACCCGAGATCGATCGGCGTGGAGTGCAGCCACACGCTCACCCACTGTCCTGCGTACTCCTGTCCGACCCGGACGATCACCGTGGCACCGGCGACCGGGGCCGCGCCGCCGACCAGGGAGATGGCGTCGCGCAGATCCGGCGTCAGATCCTCCTCGGCCGCGGACTCCGGCGACAGTGCGGGGGGCTCCGGCAGGGTGGCGGGGTCGGCGACCGTCACGGGGATCCGCACCTCCGTTCCGGTCTCGGGCGCCTGCAGCAGGAGAACCGTCGGCCCGGAGATGCCGCCGGGGACAGTCAACTGCACCCGCGCCGTTCCGCTGCTCACGACGATCGGGTCGAACACCGTCGAGCTTCCCATCAGGCTCGCCAGCAGGGTCGTTGTCGACGGTGCGCCCAGCGAGGTCAGATCCAGTCCTGAGACGGTCAGGTCCAGGTTCTGACCAGGCAGAACGGGAGCCGTCGGCGCACCAGAGACCTGCGCACTGCGGCTGGAGAAGTCGGGCGCGAGTCCGGGATGGCCTTGCAGGTACGCGATCCACGCATCCCGGTCGATCAGACCGGAGTCGCGCGTGTCCGTCCCGGATCTGAAAGCGGTGAAGTTGTCCCCGCCCTGCAGCAGGAAGTTGAACGAGCCGACCCGGTATTCGCCGTCGAGGTCGATCGGCGCACCGTCGATCCAGACCCCGGTGATCCGGGACCCGCGCGGTTGCGACGGATCGAACGTATAGGAGACGTTCTCCGAGAGGCCGAGTTGCAGGTACGGACGCGACGATCCGTCCGGCTGCCATTGCTGCTCCAGAGCCTGCACGAACTGCGCACCGGTCAGAGTGGTGGTCCACAGATTGTTGACGAAGGGCAGGACGGCGTTCGCCTCCGCGTACGTGACTATGCCATCAGGTGCATACAGCAGTTCGGCTCTCAGCCCGCCTGGGTTCACCACGCCGATCTCGGCGCCGCCGCGGGCGGGGTCGGCGAGGGTGTCGACCAGCGCGTCGGCCACGAGATTGCCGAGGGTGGACTGGCCCGCGCGGTTGTCGCGCGTGCCGCCCGAGTATCCCGCGGGTCCGTAGGCTCCTCCGCTGAAGGCGGTGGTGATGTCGGCGGTGACGGACCCCACCGGCTGCTCCCCGACCACTGCGGCCGCCGCCAGCGCGTCCTGCGTGATCTCCGACACCTCAGCCACGCGGGGGTACTGGTCGATCAACTCCTCATCCGGCGCCGTTGTGCGTGCGACGTTCGCGGCGGAGTAGCCCTCGACGTCTCCGGTGTCCGAGTCCAGCTCGAGCACCACCTGCCCGATCTTCTCTCCGTAGTTGCCGGTCTGCACCACCGGCCGGGTCCGGTCGGTGCCCGGGACGGGTGCATCCCATGTGTAGGACTTGTGCGTGTGACCGGTGAAGATGACGTCCACGTCCGGGGATGTGCCGTTCACGATCGCCGCGAACGCACCTCCGAGAGCCAGCTCGTCGTCCAGGTCATGGGTGGGCGAGGCATTGTCTGCGGCTCCGTCGTGGTACTCCGCCACGACCACGTCGACCGTGTCCGGGAGTTCCGAGACGACTCGGTTCACTGCGGCGACAGGATCGCCGAACTCCACGTCCGCGATCCCTCCGGGCGAGACCAGACTGGCCGTCTCCCTCGTCACGGTCCCGATGATCGCGACCGTGAAGCCGTCGACCTCGACGAGGGCGTACTCGGGCAGGATCGGGTCGGTGGTGCCCCGGCTGTAGACGTTCGCCCCGAGGTACGGGAAGTCAGCGGCATCCGTCACCCGTCCGGTCAGATCCGCCGTGCCCTGGTCGAACTCGTGATTGCCTGCCGCGGAGGCCGCCAGGTCCAGGGCGTCCAGCACATCCAGGGTCGGCTGGTCCTGGAAGTAGGAGGACGCGAAGAGTGACGCGCCGATATTGTCTCCGGCGGACAGGAACAGCGTGTTGTCCTCTCCGTGCGCTGCGCGCAACTGCTCGATCGTGCCTGCGAACTTCACCGTGTTCGAGTCGATGCGCCCGTGGAAGTCGTTGATGTTCAGCAGGTTCACCGGGACCGTCGGGTCGAGGTCGATTCCGACCACGATCGGGTCGTGGTCGCTGGAGCGGTACGGGTCGGCGCGGTAGAAGTCGGTGGCGTTGTCGTTGTGCCGGCTGTACTCGAGGGCGACCGACTCGCCGGCGTTGATGTTCCAGATGTCGACCCCGGTGACGTCCGCCGCCGCTGCCGGGGACGCCAGCACGTGATCCAGTGATCCGCTGGCCCCGGAGAAGGAGTAGGAGTACTCCCCGGTGCCCGATCCGAGGTCCTGGTACCCGGCCTCGTACAGGACCTGCATCGGGTCCTCCTGCGTGTAGGCGTTGAAGTCCCCCAGGAGGAACACGCGGTCGGTACCCGCCGCCGCCTGCTGCGCCGTGGAGAAGTCCACCAGCGCACTCGCCTGAGCGACGCGCGAGGCGTTCCACGCACCCTGTCCGTCGCCCTGGTCGGCCTCGGCGCCGCTCGCCGACCCCACGCTCTTGGACTTGAAGTGGTTGGCGATGGCGACGAACGCGTCCTCGGCCGCTCCCCCAGCGGGGATGAATGCCTGCGCCAGCGGGTACCGGGCGTTGGCGAAAGCGGAGTCGGAGTCGATCACCGACGCGCCGAGGGGGGTGACCGCGGCAGGTCGGTAGATGAACGCGGTGCGGATGACGTCCTCCTCGGCCGGCAGCGCCGTAGGCGACGGCACGAAGGCCCACTCCTCCGACCCGACCGCAGCGTTGAGGGCTCCGACCAGCGCGGAGACCGCGGCGTCGCGATCCTTGCCCGCGACCGTCGAGTTCTCGATCTCCTCCAGGGAGACCACCTCCGCACCCAGTGCCGCGATCGCGGCGACGATCTTGGCCTGCTGGCGCTCGAGATCCTCGTCCTCGGCGGCCCCGCGCACCGCCGGGGCGGTGCAGCTGTTCACGGTAACCGGATCCCCCACTCGGTCCGTGTAGTAGCTGCAGCTGGCACCCAGTTCTTCCGCGTCGCGGCCGGTGGTCGTGAAGTAGTTGAGCACGTTGAAGCTGGCCAGCTGGATGTCGCCCCCCACGTCCTCCGGTGCGGCGGTCCGCACGGATGAGAAGGTCGCGGGAAGTGGGGCGCCGGCGACGAGCTGGGTCGTCGGCTGCAGCTTCCACTTGCTGTTGCGGTAGTCGAAGACGACGGGCGCCTGGAAGTCGACTGCAGCGCCGACACTCACGATCGCATCCGTCAGATAGGGCAGCGGGATCGCCTTGTTCCCCGCGCTACTGAGGAAGTTGATCGAGGCCCCATCGTCGAGCGTGACCGCGCGGGCCGCGTTGGTCGCCGCCGCCTCGGTGTATGCGGATGTTCCCGGACGGGCGACTTCGGTGGGGGTGATCAGCGGATCGGTGCCGATCGCCAATCCGATCTCCGCGTACTGGTTCGTCGAGTACGTGTTGGTCACCGTGTAGGCGCCCGTGGGACGCAGCAGCATCCCCTCGAGGGATTCCCGCTCCGCGGCCGTGATCGGCACCGGGAGGGTCACGGGTGTGGGCGGGACCGCGGGGTCCGAGATCGCGAGGATGCCGTCGGCGGCGGGCGTGATCTCGGTCAGTCCGTAGTACTCGCTGACCTTTCCGCTCACCTGCACGTGGGCGCCGATGGCGACCTCGGCGGTCGCGGCCGCCCCGGCGTAGACGAAGATGGCGTCGGATGCGGCGTGGCTCGCGAGGTCGAGCGCACCACCTGTTCCGGGGGTCTGCAGATAGAAGCCGTTGAAGCCGCCCGTGGGGTACGCGGCAGTGACGATCCCTCGCACGGTCACCGTCTGCCCCGCGAGCGGGCTCGCGTCGCCGCTGCCCTGCACTGCTGCGATGGGCGTGAGCGGGGTCGCCGCGGCCGCTGCTGGAGAGGGAGCCGCATCCGCCCCCCGATCGGGCGCCCCGGGGGTGGCGGGTGTCGGCGTCGGTGTCGGCGTCGAGGAAGGGAATGGCGTGGGGGTCGAGGACGGGGACGGCGCGGGAGCAGGCCCCCCCAACGCGGGTTCGGGCGCGGGAGAGGGCGACGCGGTGGATGTCGGCGCCGACGCCGGTTCCGGCCCGTCTGCCGCGAAAGCGGGCGAGCCGGCCGTGCCGCAGATGAGGAGCGCGGTGAGGGCGGTGACGACGACGGTGCGGCCGGGATGCTGTGAGCGGGGCATGGCTCTCCTGCGAGTTTCCTGGGGGACGCAAGGAGGCTATGCGCATCGGCCCGGCGGCCGTCTTACCAGCAGGTGACGATCGGGTGAGATTTCTCTCACGCGCCAGGACCAGCGAACGCGCAGGACCCCGGATGCCGCGGCATCCGGGGTCCTGCGCGCGAGCGGAAGCGCCTACTTCAAAGTGACGCTGGCGCCGACCTCTTCGAGGGCGGCCTTCGCCTTGTCCGCCGTCTCCTTGTTCGCTCCCTCGAGCACGGCCTTCGGTGCGCCGTCGACAACGGCCTTCGCCTCGCCGAGGCCGAGCGAGGTCAGTTCGCGGACGACCTTGATGACCTGGATCTTCTTGTCGCCCACGGTCTCGAGGATGACGTCGAAGGAGTCCTTCTCCTCGACGGCCTCCTCGCCGCCCTCGGCGCCGCCGGCCGCCGGGGCGGCGGCGACCGCCACGGGTGCGGCAGCGGTGACCTCGAAGGTGTCCTCGAACTTCTTGACGAACTCGGACAGCTCGATGAGCGTGAGCTCCTTGAACGCGTCGAGCAGCTCGTCGGTGCTGAGCTTTGCCATGATGATTCTCCTTGGGTGGGTATGTCCAGCCGCGTGCCGATCAGGCCGCGGACTCCTGCTTCTCGCGCAACGCGTCCACGGTGCGCACGGCCTGTGCCAACGGGGCGTTGAACAGGTATGCGGCCTGGAACAGCGCCGCCTTCATCGCGCCGGCCATCTTGGCCAGCAGCACCTCGCGGCTCTCGAGGTCGGCGAGCTTGGTCACCTCCGCGGCGCTCAAAGCGGCGCCGTCGAAGAAGCCCCCCTTGACCACCAGATGCGGATGCGCCTTGGCGAAGTCCCGCAAACCCTTCGCGACGGCGACCGGGTCGCCGTGCACGAAGGCGATCGCCGACGGACCCTTCAGTTCGTCGTCCAGCGTCGAGATCCCCGCGTTGTTCGCGGCGATCCGGGTCAGCGTGTTCTTCACCACGGCGTAGTCCGCGTCGTCGCGGATGCTGGAGCGCAACTGCTTCAGCTCGGCGACGCTCAGACCGCGGTATTCGGTCAGCAGCACGGCGGTCGAGTCTTCGAAATGCTTCGTCAGCTCGGCGACCGCCGCTTCCTTCTGCGCCATGGTCACTCCTTCTCTGTGGCACGCATCGCGATAGCGACGCATGCCGGAGACCCCCGTCGCTCCGCCGGGCGCCAGGACGCAGAAAAAAACTCCCTGCGCACGCAGGGAGCACCACCCAAGTCGGGATACGGCACCTGCGCGGGCCCCTGAACGGATCAGTGCTTCGATCGCAGTGCGCAGGCGCACCGCGATGACCGGCGGTCTTCGGCATATCTAAGGTACGCGATTGCCGCTCCCCTCACAACTCCGCGCGGACGGCACAGCCTGCGCAGGATCAGCAGCCCAGGCATCTACGCTCGAAGCGTGTCGCCCGACCTGTCCCGCCGCATCGTCGCCGACGCGCGTGACAGAGTGGCGTGGACGCGGGCGCGCTCCCGCGGAATCACGGCCACGGATGTGGCGGGCCTGAGCAGCGCCGCGGCGGTGACACGGGTGGCGCGCGACAAGCTCGGCGGATCCAGGTTCTCGGGTAACGCGTACACCGTGCATGGACGGCGCCGGGAGCCGCAGATCGCGCGCTGGGTCGCGGCCACGCACGGCATCGAGCCGTCAACGGCGTGCTTCCACGCCCCCGGTGAAAGGCGACACCTCGCCACGCCGGACGGGCTCGCCGAGGATCCCTCCGGCCGGATCGTGCTGTGCGAGATCAAGACGACGAGCAAGCCGTGGCGCAGCATCCCGCGCTCGTATCTGCGGCAGGTGTGGTGGCAGCAGTACGTGCTGGGCGCCGAGCGAACCCTGGTGGTATGGGAGCAGCATGACGGTTTCGTCCCCACCGCCGATGAACCTCGCTCCGCGTGGGTCGATCGGGATGCCGAGCAGATCCAGGCGCTGATCGGATTGGCCGGCGCCGTGATCGACGAACTGCACCGCCACTGGACGACCGGGCGGCCGGCGGGGGAGGCCGCATCGCGGTCAGGACGGCGCGCGCTCGCCCTCACCGACTGAGGCCCCTGCTTGACGCAGGTCAACAAAGCGCATATCGTTGACCCATCTCAACCGTTGACCTCTGTCAACGATGCGCCGATGTCGCCGTGGCCGTCTCCTCTCCCGAAGGATCCCCATGTCCGCTTCCCCTGCCGTCGCATCCACGGCTACCCCCCGCATGACCCAGCGTCAGGTGCTGGAGGCGCTGTCCGGACTTCTCATGGGCATGTTCGTGTCGATGCTGGCCGCCACCGTCGTCTCGACATCGCTCCCGGTCATCGTCAACGACCTCGGAGGCGATCAGACCGCGTTCACCTGGGTGGTCACGGCCACGCTGTTGGCCACCGCGATCGCCACCCCGATCTGGGGCAAGCTCGCCGACCTGTTCAACCGGAAGATGCTCTTCCAGCTCTGTCTGGTCCTGTTCGTGGTGGCCACCGCCGCCGCGGGCCTGTCTCCCAACATCGAGACCCTGATCGCGTTCCGCGCGGTCCAGGGCATCGGTGCCGGCGGGCTCGCCGCCCTCAGCCAGGTGCTGATGGCGGACATCATCAGTCCGCGCGAACGGGGTCGGTACATGGGACTGTTCGGCGGGGTCATGGCCCTCGCGACGATCGGCGGCCCACTGCTCGGCGGCGTGATCACGGATGCCTGGGGCTGGCGCTGGAACTTCTACGTCGCCCTGCCGGTCGCGGTCGCCGCGCTGATCATCGTGCAGCGCACGCTCCACCTCGGCGACCGCGAGCGCCGCAAGGTCTCCATCGACTATCTGGGCATCGTGCTGCTGACGGCGGCCGTGTCCTCGCTCCTGATCTGGGTCACCCTGGCCGGATCGAGCTTCGACTGGTGGAGCATGGAGACCCTCCTCATGGTCGGCGGGGGCGTGCTCGGAGTCATCGCTTTCATCATCGTTGAACTGCGAGCGTCCGAGCCGCTGATACCGCTGACGCTGTTCCGCGATCGCACGTTCACACTGTCAGTGCTGGCATCGATCGCCACCGGCATCGCGATGTTCGGCGCCACGGTGTTCCTCAGTCAGTACATGCAACTCGCCCGCGGCGCGACCCCGACCGAGGCGGGCTTGATGACCCTGCCGATGATCGGCGGAATGCTGCTGGCGTCCATCCTGATCGGCGCGCTGATCACCCGCTATGGACACTGGAAGCCCTACGTGGTGCTCGGCTCGGTCATGATGATCGCGGGAACCTACCTGCTGTCGACGATCGCATACGACACCCCGTTCGTGTTCGTCTCCATCGACATGTTCCTGCTGGGCGCGGGCGTCGGAATGACGATGCAGAACCTCGTCCTCGTGGTGCAGAACACGGCGGATCCCCGTCAGATCGGTGTGGCCAGTTCCGGTGTCACGTTCTTCCGGAGCCTGGGTGGCACGGCGGGGGTTTCGGTGATGGGGGCGGCGCTGGCCACCCGGGTCACCGATCTGGTCGACGGCCGCCGGGGTGACATCTCGCAGGCCCTCGCCTCGCTCGGACCGGCAGGGGCCGAGTGGGCCGCGAAACTGCAGTCAGGCGCCATCCCGAGGGTCGCAGAGATGCCGGACGCTCTGCGGTTCATCTTCGAGGACGTGTACGCCAACGGCATCTCCCACTCATTCCTCATCGCGGTGCCCTTCGCCGTCCTCAGCCTCATCGCCATACTGGTCCTGCCCAACACCCCGCTCACGCGGATGACGACGAGCGAGCGGCTGCAGGCCAGCGAGGCGGACCTCGCGACGGTGTCCGTGCCGGAGGCGATGGAAACCCTCTCCGCGACCGGCAGCGTGCCGGTCACGGAGGACGCGCGCGGGGACACCGGTGCGGACGATCGGCGCTCTCGCCGGGGCAGGCAACGATGACCACCCCGGCCGCGAGCGTCACCGACCAGCGCCGCCACGCCGCGGTGCGCGACCTGGAGGCGGCGTTCGCCGAGTTGATGGCGACGCTGCGGCACGCGTACGCGCAGGCCGCCGAGGTCGCCAGTCCCGGGATGCTGCCCGGAACGTTCAAGCTCCTGGCGGTCATCGACCGCACCGGGCCCGTGACCGTGTCGACGCTGGCCGAGCGGCTGGGATCGGACAAGGGGCTGATCTCCCGCACGGTGACCGATCTCGAGGATCTGGGGCTGGTCGCCCGCCGGGCGGATGCGACCGACGGTCGCATCCGACTGATCGCGGTGACCACCCTCGGACGCGAACGCCTCGAAGCGGCGCGGGTGCCGTACCTGACGCGGATGGGGGAGATCATTGCCGACTGGCCGCTGTCGTCGGTAGAGCGCCTGACGCATCTGCTGCGCGCACTGGCCGCCGGGGAGACGCCCGCCCTCTGATGGTGCGGCTTTTCCCGGCGGACGCGGCCGCGTAACACGGTCGAGACATGGCCAGGATTGACTGGAACCGTCCCGGCGGCGCCGCCGTCGGCCGGCCCGCCCAGGCGGAAGGAGCGATCGATGAGAGTGCGCCCGTCGCGGCCGTCATCTCCGAGCGAGGCCGCCGCCGCGGCCGTCCCGGTCCCCGCGACCATGCGCGCCACCGTGTTCGACCGATTCGGCGACCCTTCCGTACTGCATTCCAGGACCATCCCGGTGCCGGCACCCGTGCTGAGCGAGGTACTCGTGCGGGTGGTGGCGGCGGGAGTCAATCCGATCGACGCGAAGACGCGCCGGGGGGCTGGGGTCGCATCCGCGGTGACCGCCTTCCCCGCTGTCCTCGGCTACGACTTCAGTGGCGTGGTGGCGCGGGCGCCGTATGAGACCCATCCCTTCCCGGCCGGCACCCCCGTGTTCGGCATGACGTCGTTTCCGCGCACCGGTGGCAGCTACGCGGAGTACGCAGTAGTGCCGACACTGGCCCTCGCGCCGAAACCGCCCTCCCTGTCGCACGCGGAAGCCGCCGCCGTTCCGCTGGCGGCGCTGACGGCGTGGGGATTGGTGGTCGAGACCGCGCACGCGCACGAGGGCCAGCGCATGCTGATCCATGGCGCCAGCGGCGGAGTGGGGCATTTCGCCGTGCAGTTCGCTCGGTACTTCGGGGCTCACGTGACCGTCACCGCATCGACTCGGAACACCGGCTGGCTGCGAGAGCTGGGAGCCGCCGTGGTGATCGACCGCACGGCCACTCGGTTCGAAGATGTGGTCAGCGATGTGGACGTGGTCGTCGACCTAGCCGGGAACGATCAGGACGGCACCGGCGCTCGCTCGCTGACAGTGCTGCGACCGGGCGGTCTGTACATCGCGGTGCCGACGGGGTCGTGGCCCGAGTATGCGGATGCTGCGGCGCAGGCGGGCGTTCGAGCCACCTCGTACCGTGTGATTCCCGACGGCAATGCCTTGGCGACGATCGGGCGACTGCTGGAATCAGGCTCGGTGCAGGTGTATGTCGACCGAGTGCATCCGTTGGCGGAGGCGGCCCAGGCGCATCGCGAGATCGAGACGGGTCACACGCGGGGGAAGATCGTGCTGCGGGTCAGCGACGACTGACTCGCCTCTGCCGCGCCACCGCCCGCCTCCCCGACGAAGAAGGTGCCCCGCCGTGGCAAGGCACCTTCTTCAGGTGGTGGGTTCTTCGTGTGGCGGGCTTCAGAGTGCTGCGACGTCCAGCGGGATGCCGGGGCCGAACGTGGTCGAGACCGCGCCCTTCTGGATGTATCGACCCTTCGAGCTGGAGGGCTTCAGACGCACGATCTCGTCCACCGCGGCTCGCAGGTTCTCCTCCAGCTGCTCCGCGGAGAACGATGCCTTGCCGACCACGAAGTGGATGTTGGCGTGCTTGTCGACACGGAACTCGATCTTGCCGCCCTTGATCTCCTCCACGGCCTTGGCCGGGTTGGGGGTGACCGTTCCGGTCTTCGGGTTCGGCATCAGTCCGCGAGGTCCGAGCACCTTCCCGAGCCGGCCGACCTGAGCCATCAGCTCGGGGGTGGCCACAGCGGCGTCGAAGTCCGTCCAGCCGCCGGCGACCCGCTCGATGAGCTCGGCTCCCCCGACTTCGTCGGCTCCGGCGGCGGCGGCGGCCTCCGCGGCCGGACCCGTCGCGAACACGATCACACGGGCGGTCTTGCCGGTGCCATGCGGAAGCATCACGGTGCCGCGCACCATCTGATCGGCCTTGCGGGGGTCGACCGACAGCTTCAGCGCGACCTCGACGGTGGAGTCGAACCGGGCCGAGCCCGTGGCCTTGGCGAGCGCCACGGCCTCACCGGAGGTGTACACGCGGTCGCGGTCGATCTTCGCCTCAGCCGCGCGGTAGGTCTTGGATCTGGTGGTCATCTCCGCGCTCCCCTCAGTTCTCGACCGTGATGCCCATCGACCGGGCGGTGCCGGCGATGATCTTGGCCGCGGCGTCCACGTCGTTCGCGTTCAGGTCGGGCTGCTTCTGCTCGGCGATCTGGCGCACCTGGTCCCTGCTGAGGCGGCCCACCTTCGAGCTGTGCGGCGTCGGCGAGCCCTTGCCCACCCCCGCGGCCTTCTTGATCAGCTCCGCCGCGGGCGGCGTTTTGAGGATGAACGTGAAGCTGCGGTCCTCGTACACCGTGATCTCCACGGGGATCACGTTGCCGCGCTGCGACTCGGTCGCCGCGTTGTATGCCTTGCAGAACTCCATGATGTTGACGCCGTGCTGACCGAGCGCAGGCCCGATCGGCGGTGCCGGGTTGGCGGCGCCGGCGTTGATCTGCAGTTTGATCAGGCCGGTCACCTTCTTCTTCGGTGCCATGGTGGTTTTCCTTCCGTCGAATCGGATGCCGCAGCATCCGGCTCTCCCGCGCGCCCGGATGGCGGCGGTGTCTGTGGGGTCAGAGCTTGGTGACCTGGTCGAACGACAGTTCGACCGGGGTCTCGCGCTCGAACAACGACACGAGCACCGTGAGCTTGCCGCTCTCCGGCTTGATCTCGCTGATGGTGCCGGGCAGGCCCGCGAACGAGCCCTCCTTGATGGTGATGGTCTCACCCACCTCGTAGTCGACCTCCGCCGGAATCGAGCGCGCAGCCGCTGGTCCGCCCTTGGCGGCGCCGCCCCGGGCGGGCGCGGTCTCCTTGACCTCCACCAGGGGCTTCAGCATCGCGAACGCCTCCTCGAAGCGCAGCGGTGTGGGACTGTGGGCATTCCCGACGAACCCCGTCACACCGGGCGTGTGCCGCACGACCGACCAGGTGTCTTCGTTGAGGTCCATGCGCACCAGCACATAGCCGGGGATCCGCACCCGGGTCACCATCTTGCGCTGGCCGTTCTTGATCTCCACCACGTCCTCCATCGGGACCTCGACCTGGTAGATCTCGTCCTCGACCTCGAGGCTGGACTTGCGCTGCTCGATGTTCGCCTTCACCTTGCGCTCGAAGCCCGCGTAGGAGTGCACCACGTACCACTTGCCCGGAAGCGACCGCAGCTGCGCCCGGAACTCCTCGTACGGGTCCGCCTCAGCCGGCTCCACCTCCTCGGCATCGGTCAGCGCCTCGAACGCCGCCTCGGCCTCCGCGGCGTCGTCGATGTCCAGAGCGTCATCGACGACGGCATCCGCCTCTGGATCGATGACGTCCACGTCCTCCGGCACAGACGGCGCGGCGTCTTCGTCGATGTGGAGAGCCGTGTGCTCGGCGGCCTCCGCGGAGCGCTCCTGCTCGGCCAGGATCTCGCCCTCCTGCGCCTCGTCGTCCTCAGCGGACTGCTCGGCTGCGGTGGCCCAGTCGGCGTCGTCGACATATCTCTCAGTCACGTGCGTTCTCTCTCATTGGGGATTCTGGTCGGCTTCGCCGCGCATCAGGCGCCGGGCGTGCCGAAGACGATCGTCGTCAGCCACACGAACAGGATGTCCAGCCCGTAAACGAAGGCCATCACTACCAGCACGAAACCGAGGACGACGCCCGTGTACTTCAGCAGTTCGCTGCGGGTAGGGGTGATGACCTTCCGCAGTTCGGCGATGACCTGGCGCAGGAACGTCACGACGCGCTGGAAGACGTTCGGCTTCTTCGCGCGCGTGCCGCCGGCGGCGGCGACGATCTCGCCTTTCGCCTCCTGAACCATGAACCCACCTGTATCGCGTAACGGCCAGCGTGCGCTGACGCGCAGGGCGGACAGGAATCGAACCTGCAACCTGCGGTTTTGGAGACCGCTGCTCTGCCAATTGAGCTACCGCCCTAAGAGCCCCGCGGCTCCGGCGCCCGCACTCCGGCCGCGTCCGAACTCATGGGGGTCCGCCCGAACCCGGGCGCGGCTGAAGAATGCAGACGACAACTGCACCATCCAGTGTACGTCATGGCCCCCGCCACGGCTAACGCCGCTGCGGTCAGTCGGTGGGCGTCGTCT
>CAVOIT010000007.1:0-83504 GCA_963696115.1 uncultured Actinomycetota bacterium
CGCGTTCCGCCTGCGCCACTGTCGCCGCGGCGCCACCGTCGTTCTCGCCCCGAAGGCGCTGGGCGACCTCCTCGGCCGACAATGGCCCGAGAGTTCGCAACAGGTCGGCGACGCCTTCCGCGCCGCGCACGCGTCGGCCAGGGTCCAGCCGTTGCGTCTGCGCGGCGAACGTCGCGGTCACCTCCGGGTCGAGCAGCTCCCGCATCTCGACCGTGCCGAGCAGTTCCGCCAGAAGAGCCGGATCGACGGCGAGAGCGGCGGCCCGCCGCTCGGCCAGCGGCGAGTCGCCCTCATACATGAACGCGCCGACATATCCGAACAGCAGATCGCGCGCGAACGGGGAGGGCTGGGCCGGGGCGGTCTCGACGAGCCGGACCCGGCGTTCGGCGATGGCCCGCGCCACCCCAGCCAGCGCGGGAAGGTCGTACACGTCCTGGAGCACCTCGCGCAGGGTCTCCAGGATGATGGGGAATGTCGGATGCCGCCGCGCGACCTCCAGCAGCTGCGCCGATCGCTGCCGCTGCTGCCACAGGGGGCTCCGCCGGCCGGGATCGGTGCGGGGCATCAGCAGCGCCCGCGCGGCGCACTCGCGGAAGCGGGAGGCGAACAAGGCCGACCCCCCGACCTCGTCGGAGACGATCCGCTCCAGCTCGTCCGCGTCGAACACGAACAGTTCCGCGCCGGGAGGCTCGGCGGTCGTGTCGGGCACCCGGACGATGATGCCGTCGTCGCCGGCGACGGCGGCGCCGTCGACCCCGAGCGTCTCCCGGATCCGGGCGTTCACCGCCAATGCCCATGGCGCGTTCACCGGCATCCCGTACGGGGAATGGAGGATGATGCGCCAGTCGCCGACCTCGTCGCGGCCGCGTTCCACGGTCAGGGTGCGGTCGGTCGGGAGTGTGCCGGTCGCCTCCCGCTGCTCCGCGAGGTAGGCGAGGAGGTTTCCCTGCGCCTGCGGGTCCAGGCCCGCGGCGGCAAGCCGGGACGCGGCCCGGTCCGGCGACGCGGCGCCGATCTCGCGGACGAAACGCCCGAGCGCCGCCCCGAGCTCTGCGGGTCGCCCCACAGCGTCGCCGTGCCAGAAGGGCACCTTGCCCGGCTGGCCGAACGCGGGTACGACGTTCACCCGGTCGTGCGTGATCTCCACGATCCGCCAGCTCGTCGTGCCCAGGGTGAACGTGTCGCCGACGCGCGACTCGTACACCATCTCCTCATCCAGCTCGCCGACCCGCGCGCCGCGGGTCTGACCCGCGACGAACACGCCGAACAGGCCGCGGTCCGGGATGGTGCCGCCGCTGGTGACCGCGATCCGTTGCGACCCGGGGCGGCCGGTGAGGGTGCCCGCGTCCCGGTCCCACACCACGCGCGGGCGGAGGGCGGCGAACTCGTCGGACGGGTACCGGCCGGAGACCAGGTCGAGGGTCGCCTCGAACGCGGAGCGCGGGAGCGCTGAGAACGGGGCCGCCCGTCGCACCGTCTCGAACCACTCCTCGACCCCGATCACGCCGGTCGCGCACGCCGCCACCGTCTGCTGCGCGAGCACGTCCAGAGGGTTGCGGGGTACGCGGATCGCCTCGATCTCGCCGGCCAGCATCCGCTCGCCGACCACCGCCGCGTGCAGCACGTCGCCGCGGTGCGTGGGGAACAGCCGGGCGCGGCTGATCTCGCCCACCTGGTGGCCGGCGCGCCCGACGCGCTGCAGTCCCGACGCCACGGACGGCGGGGTCTCCACCTGGATGACGAGGTCGACCGCCCCCATGTCGATCCCGAGCTCGAGACTGGAGGTCGCGACGACGCACCGCAGGGCCCCCGACTTCAGTTCCTCCTCGACCTGCGCGCGCTGCTCCTTCGACACCGAGCCGTGGTGGGCCTTGGCGAGCACGGCAGGAGCACCGGCCGTGGTGCCCGACGGGTTGGCGGCGCGGCCGGCGGGGTCGGGGACCTCGGTTCCGGTGCGGGTCGCGGAGATCTCGTTCAGTCGCGCCGTCAGCCGTTCGGCCAGGCGCCGTGAGTTGGCGAACACGATGGTGGAGCGGTGTGCGAGCACGCGGTCCACGATCGCCTCCTCCACGTGCGGCCAGATCGATCCCGCGGCCGGGGAGCGGGCCCCGGCCCCCTCGTCACCATCGGGATCCACCTCGTCGATCGGTGCGCCCGCGACATCGACCGGGCCTGGCGGGGCGGGGAGGCGGGTCATGTCCTCCACGGGGACGATCACGGTCAGATCCAGGGTGCGGGCGGTGGCGGGGGCGACGATGTCGACGGGCGCGCTGCCGCCGAGGAAGCGTGCCACCTCGTCTGCCGGTCGCACTGTCGCCGACAGCCCGATCCGCTGCGCGCGCTGCGGCAGCAGCGCGTCCAGCCGCTCCAGACTCAGCGCGAGGTGCGCGCCTCGTTTGGTGCCGGCCACGGCGTGCACCTCGTCGACGATGACGGTGTGCACGCCGCGCAGGGTCTGGGCGGCCTGGCCGGTGAGCATGAGGTACAGCGACTCCGGCGTGGTGATCAGGATGTCGGGCGGCTGCGCCATCAGCCGTCTGCGATCCGCCGACGTGGTATCGCCCGATCGCACTCCGACGGTCACCGTCGGGACGGGTTGGCCGAGCCGCTGCGCCGACCGGGCGATGCCGACCAACGGCGACCGCAGGTTCCGTTCCACGTCCACGCCCAGCGCCTTGAGCGGGGAGACGTACACGATGCGGGTGGTGTCGGTGGATGCGACGGCTCGGCGCCGGTGCCGGTGCCGGTGCGGGAGCATCCTTCTCCCGCACGACGCGGTCGATGGCCCACAGGAACGCGGAGAGGGTCTTGCCGGACCCGGTGGGCGCGACCACGAGCGCGTTCCGGCCGGCGGCCACCGCGCGCCACGCGCCGGACTGCGCGGGTGTCGGCTGCTCGAAGGCGCCGCGGAACCAATCCCGCGTCGCGGGGGAGAAGAGGTCCAGCACGTCGGCCATCGCTCCATCATCCTCGCTCCCACCGACGCCGTCCCGGGCCGATCCCGCCCCCTGACCGCGCCGCGACCGGGCACCGGCGTTCCTACACTGAGGGCATGGCCACCTCCCTGCCGATCCTCACCGTCACCGCGAACCCAGCGCTGGACGTGTCCACTTCGGTGGACCGGGTGGAACCCGAGCACAAGCTGCGCTGCGGCCCGACGCGGCTGGATCCCGGCGGCGGCGGGGTGAACGTCTCCCGCGTGGTGCGCAGCCTCGGCGGCGTATCGGTCGCCGTCTACACAGCGGGCGGCCCCACCGGGCAGGCGTATCGCGGCCTGCTCGAGCGCGAAGGGGTGATCGGGCGGGTGGTGCCTATCGCGGGGAGCACGCGGGAGAGCTTCACCGTCGACGAGACCAGCTCCGGCCGGCAGTTCCGGTTCGTGCTGCAGGGGCCCGAAATGTCCGAACCCGAGTGGCAGGCGCTCCTGGCGGCCGTCGACGATCACCTGCCCGATGGTGGATACGTCGTCGCCAGCGGCAGCCTCCCGCCCGGAGCGCCGGTCGACCTGTACGGGAGGATCGCGCGCTGGACGGCTGAGCGCGGCGGGCGGATGGTGGTGGATGCCGCCGGCGACGCGCTGCGTGCGGCGCTGGACGCGGGGGTGTTCCTGATCAAGCCGAGCCGGCGGGAACTGGGGGAACTGACCGGGGTCGATGTCGGCGACGACGTCGGACTGGTGTCGGCCGCGCGGGAACTGGTCGACGCCGGGCAGTGCGCCCTGGTCGCGCTGTCGCTGGGCGCGCAGGGCGCGGTCCTGGTGACCGAGGACCAGGCGCTGCGGTTGAGCAGCCCGCCCGTCCGGGTGCTCAGCACGGTCGGCGCCGGCGACAGCTTCCTGGCAGCGTTCGTGCTGCGGCTCGCGCAGGGCCACACGCCGGCGCGGGCGTTTCGGGCGGCGGTCGCCGCGGGCTCTGCGACGGCGGCGCTGCCGGCCACGCAGGTGTGCCGCGCCGAGGACGTGGCGCGGTTGGAGGAAGGGCTGGTGACCGTCGCGCTGTGAACCCCGCCGCTGGGCGGGTCAGTCGGCGGCGAGACGGTCGGCGAGGAAGGCTCGCACGTCGTCCAGCTCCTGCTGGGACACGCTGTGGGTCAGCCCCGGATACACCGTCGCGGTCGAGGACGTGTGTCGCGGCAGCCACTCGGCGGTGGCGATCACCATCTCCATCGGGATCACCTGATCCCTGTCGCCGCGACCCCAGAACGCCGGCGGACGTCGTGTGGCGAGGACGGCATCGCCCGGCATGCTGCCGCCCGCGAACGTTCCGGAGAGGTTCACCGTGAACGCGAACCGCTCCGGCTGCAGCCGCAGCGCCTGGATCGCCACGGACACGCCCTGCGAGAAGCCGAGCAGGCCCACCGCGGGCGCATCGGCCGCTGCCGCGTCGAGCCATTCGATCACGCGCCGGGCGGCCGCGGTGGCGCCTTCTTCACGGGGCGAGCGGACCGTGTCGAAGGGATACCAGGAGAATCCCGGCGAGGGCGGTGCGGCCAGAGGCGCGCGCAGCGACGCGACCGCATACTCCGGGGGCAGGTAGGGCACGAGCCCGAACAGGTCGGCCTCATTGCTGCCGTAGCCGTGGAGCATCAGCAGCAGCGGACGTCCGCGCCGTTCCGGTGCGGTTGCCGACCACAGCACGGCGGTGTCGTCGATGGGGGGAACCTCGCTCACGGCTCCATCCTGGCATCCGCGACACGCGGCGGCGTCGACGGGCCGCCTGCCACCGGCTGACCGCGCGGTATACAGGAACCATGCCAGTGCGCACCCCTGATCCCGATCCGGGAGATCACGGCGACGAGGACGGCGCGATCGACCCGTTGGATGCGGCATTGGGCCGCTCCCTGCCCTCCGACTCGGCCACGCCCGCTTGGCTCAGCGATGTCGAGCTCGCGCAGGTGCGCCGCCGGATGCCGATCCTCTACGTCGAGGCGATCCCGGTGCGCACCGACGGCACCGGCAGCGTCACGGAGGTGGGCCTGCTGCTGAGGGCGACACCGATGGGGGAGATCACCCGCACCATCGTCTCGGGGCGCGTGCGCTACGGCGAGACCATTCGCGACGCGCTGTTCCGTCATCTCGAGAACGATCTCGGCCCCATGGCGTTCCCGCTGCTGCCGCCCCAGCCGGCGCCGTTCACCGTCGCGGAGTACTTCCCGCTGCCGGGAGTCAGCCCCTTCCACGACGAACGCCAGCACGCCGTGTCCCTGCCGTTCATCGTGCCGGTCACGGGTACCTGCGAGCCGCGTCAGGATGCGCTCGAGGTGACGTGGATGTCGCCGCGCGAGGCGGCCTCGGAACCGGTGGCGGCGGAGATGGAGGGCGGTCGGGGGACGCTCGTGCGGCTGGGGCTGGCCAGCGTCGGGGCGTTGCGCTGAGCCCGCGGAGTACGCTGGCTGCTGCCGGCTCCTCCCCCCAGCTGACGAAGGGCTCGCAGCATGTCCGAACCGAACCGAGACCAGGCCGCACCCGAGGACGAATCGCCTCTGGCCGCTCTGATGGCCTCCGCCGGTGGCGCGCCGTTCGCCACCGCCTTCCGCGGCTACGACAAGTCCGAGGTCGACGCCGCGATCGCTGACCTGACCGCTCGTCAGGCGTCCCAGTCCGAGGCGCTCGCGCGAGTCGAGGGCCTGCAGCGCGCGGCCGAGGCGGCGCTCACCGCCGCCGAAGGGGAGGCGGAGCGTCTGCGGGCGGAGCTGGCGGTGATGACCGCGAAGGCGTCCAACGCCGAGCAGCAGGTGCAGGCCCTCACCGAGGAGCTGGTCGCCGGCGGTGAGGACTCCGCCGCGCATCCGCGGTTCGAGGAGGTCCTGCACGTCGCCGAGGAGCAGGCGGCGGTGCTCATCAAGAACGCCACCACGCAGGCCCACCGGCTGCTGGAGGCCGCGACCGAGGACATCCAGCATCGCCGGGCGGACGCGCAGGCCGAGGTGGAGGCGATCCTCGGACGCGCTGAGCACGACGCGCAGCAGGCCCGGTTGCGGATCGAGACCGAGCGCACCGCGCACGAGGCCGAGCTGGAGCGATCCGCGGCGCACTCGGCGGAGACGGTGGCGCAGGCCGAGCAGGAGGCGGCTGCGATCCGGTCGGAGGCGGAGAAGGGCGCCGCGGCGCTGCGAGCCCTCGTTGCCCGCGAGACCTCCCAGGCGCGCGCCGAGGCGGAGGAGGCGGTGCGCGAGCAGCGGCTGCGCGCCCTGGAGTTCGAGCAGGCGCTGACGCGCCGTCAGGACGACGCGCAGCAGGAGTTCCTGATGCTCCACAATCAGGCCGTCGCCCACGCGGAGCGGATCACGACGGATGCGAACGACCAGGTCGCCGCCGCCCTGGCGCACGCGCAGCGGATCACCGCGAAGGCGGACGACTTCGACCGGCTGATGCGTGCGCAGGCGCAGCAGATCGAGGCGGACGCGAACCTGCGCGCCCGGGAGCTGCTGGACCGGGCGCGGGTTAGGGCGCAGACCATCATCGACAGCGTCACGGGGCACTCTCAGGCAGTGCTCCGGGATGCTGAGGACCGCGCCCGCGCCCTGCGCTGGCAGCAGCAGCAGCTGACCGGGTTCATGGCTGAGGTGCGGGAGTTGATGCGGCCCGAGGGACTGGACTCCGACCTGTCGAGCCCGCCCGAGGAGCAGTCTGACGTCTCTGACGCTTCCGGCGACACCGGCGCGCGGGACGAGGCCGCGCCGCAGTCCGCCGGTCGCGAGGGCTGAGGTCAGGCGGGGCAGGCTTCCGCGATGGCCGAGACGAACGCGTCCACGTCCTCGGGCTCGGTGTCGAACGAGCACATCCAGCGCACCTCGCCCCGGTTCCGGTCCCAGTCGTAGAACGGGAACCGCTCCCGGATCCTGTCCGCCGCCCCGGGCGGCACGATCGCGAAGACGCCGTTGGCCTGCGTCGGCTGGGTGAACTCCACCCCGCCGATGGTGCCGTCCCGGATGCCTGAGGCGATTCCGTCGCGCAGGCGTGCGGCCATCGCGTTGGCTTGATGCGCGTTGCGCAGCCACAGGTCTCCCTCCAGCAGCGCGATCAGCTGCGCGGAGAGGAACCTCATCTTCGAGGCCAGCTGCATGTCCAGTTTGCGCAGATAGGTCAGGCCCTCGGAGGCGGAGGGGTCCAGCACCACGATCGCCTCTGCGGCCAGCGCCCCGTTCTTGGTGCCGCCGATCGACATCACGTCGACACCGGCCTCGCGGGTGAACCGCGACAGCGGCACACCCAGGGATGCGGCGGCGTTCGCGATCCTCGCTCCGTCGAGGTAGAGCCGCATCCCGCGGGCGTGGGCGTGGTCGGCGAGCGCGCGGATCTCCTCCGGCGTGTACACGGTGCCGAGCTCCGTCGACTGTGTGATCGCGACGACGAGCGGCTGCGCGCGATGCTCATCGCCCCATCCCCACGCCTCCCGGTCGACGAGATCGGGGGTGAGCTTGCCGTCCGGGGTGGGGACGGTGAGCAGCTTCATCCCGCCCACGCGTTCGGGCGCCCCGCCCTCGTCCACGTTGATGTGCGCGGTGGCCGCGGCGATCACCGCGCCCCAGCGCGGCACCATCGACTGCAACGCCGTCACGTTCGCGCCGGTGCCGTTGAAGACCGGGTAGACCTCCACGGGATCGCCCACATGGGCCGCGACGACCTCGGCGAGCCGGCGGGTGTAGTCGTCGGCTCCATAGGACACCTGGTGTCCGCCGTTCGCGTCGGCGATCGCGGCGAGCACCTCCGGATGCACTCCCGCGTAGTTGTCGGACGCGAATGCGCGCCGCGTCGGATCGTGCAGCGTTCTCACCGCCCTCAGCCTACGGCGCCCGGCGCCGGCGACGGGTTCACCCGTTCTGCGGGAACCCCAGATCGATGCCGCCGTGCGAGGGGTCCAGCCAGCGGGCCGTCACCGCCTTCTCCTGAGTGAAGAAGTCGAAGCCGTGCGGACCGTACGCCTTCGCGTCCCCGAACAGGGATGCCTTCCATCCTCCGAAGGAGTGATAGGAGACCGGCACGGGGATGGGAACGTTGATCCCGATCATGCCGGCCTGCACCTCCCGCTGGAATCGCCGGGCGGCGCCGCCGTCGTTCGTGAAGATCGCCGTGCCGTTGCCGTACCGGCCGGTGTTGATGATCTCCAGGCCCTCCTGGTAGCCGCTCACCCGCACGACCGAGAGCACCGGACCGAAGATCTCCTCCGAGTACACAGCCGAGGTCAGCGGCACGTGGTCCACGAGGGTCGGACCCAGCCAGAAGCCGCCGGGGTCGCCGTCGACGGGGATGCCGCGGCCATCGACCACCACCCGGGCGCCGTCCGCGGCGGCCACGTCGATGAAGCCGGCCACGCGGTCCCGGTGCTCGCGGGTGATGAGCGGTCCCATGTCGCAGCCGCGCCGGCCGTCGCCGACCCGCAGGCTCGCCATCCGCTCGGCGATCCTATCGACCAGGGCGTCCGCGACCGGGTCGGTGGCCAGCACGACCGAGATCGCCATGCACCGCTCGCCGGCCGATCCGAACCCGGCGTTCACCGCGGCATCCGCCGCCAGGTCGAGGTCCGCGTCCGGCAGTACCAGCATGTGGTTCTTCGCGCCCCCCAGTGCCTGCACGCGTTTGCCGTGGGCCGCCGCGGTCTGGTAGATGTACCGGGCGATCGGGGTGGACCCGACGAAGGAGACGGCACGCACCTCCGGGTGCACCAGCAGCGCATCCACCGCTTCCTTGTCGCCGTTCACGACGGTGAACACGCCATCGGGCAGCCCCGCCTCCTGGAGCAGTCGCGCCAGCCACAGTGAGGAGCTGGGGTCCTTCTCGCTCGGCTTGAGGACCACCGCGTTGCCCGCGGCGATCGCGATGGGGAAGAACCACATCGGAACCATCGCGGGGAAGTTGAAGGGCGAGATCACCGCGACCACGCCGAGCGGCTGCCGCAGCGTGTACACGTCGATTCCGGTGGAGACGTTCTCGGAGTAGGTGCCCTTGGTCAGCTGCGCGAATCCGCACGCGAAGTCCACCACCTCCAGTCCGCGGGCGATCTCTCCGCGCGCGTCGGCGAGGACCTTGCCGTGCTCGGCGGTGAGGATCTCAGCCAGTTCCTCGGAGCGGGCGTGCAGCAGTTCGCGGAACGCGAACAGCACGGCCTGCCGGCGCGCGATGGACGTGTCCCGCCACGCCGGCCAGGCCGCGGCTGCCGAGGCGACAGCGACCGCGACG
Source organism: uncultured Actinomycetota bacterium (assembly GCA_963696115.1). Classification (GTDB taxonomy): domain Bacteria; phylum Actinomycetota; class Actinomycetes; order Actinomycetales; family Microbacteriaceae; genus Microbacterium. The sequence continues at coordinate 9,179 of CAVOIT010000007.1, forward strand.
TCCTCGGAGCCGGCCAGCCGCACCTCCCGCTGCACCGCACCGCGCGCGGGGTCGTAGACCGGCGCGGTGCGGGTCGAGGATCCGGTCCAGGGGCGCCCGTCCACCCAGTGGTCGACGAAGTCGGTCACGGTGATTCCTTCCGTCCGGTGTGGAGTGCCGGTCACAGCATCCGGGTGAACACGTCGTCGTAGAGGGCCATGGCCTCGGCGACTTCGTCGTCGGTGACCACGCACGGCGGCACGACGTGGATGCGGTTGTCCTGCACGAACGGGATGAGGCCCGCCTCGATGAGCGACCGCTTCAGGGCGGCCATCGTCGCCGCTGGCAGCGGCTCCCGGGTGGCACGGTCGGACACCAGTTCCAGGGCCCAGAACACGCCCACTCCCCGCACCTCGCCGATGGCCTCGTGCCGCTCCGCCAGTGCGCGCAGCGCGGGTCCGAGCACGTCCTGGCCGATGCGGCGCGCGTTCTCCACGATCCCCTCCGACTCCATCGCGTCCAGCGTCGCCACGATCGAGGCTGCGGCCAACGGGTGTCCGGAATAGGTCAGGCCCCCCGGGAAGACCCGATGGTCGAAGGTGGCGGCGATCTCGTCGGAGATGATCACGCCGCCCACCGGAACGTACCCGGAGTTGACGCCCTTGGCGAATGTGATCAGGTCCGGGCGCACGTCGTGGTCCTGGAACGCGAACCACCGTCCAGCGCGACCGAAGCCGGCCATCACCTCGTCGAGGATCAGCAGGATGCCGTAGCGGTCGCAGATCTCGCGCACCCCGGACAGGTACCCGGCCGGCGGAACCAGCACTCCCGCGGTGCCGGGGATGGATTCCAGCAGCACCGCGGCGATGCTGGCGGGACCCTCCGCCTGGATGACCCGCTCCAGGTGGTGCAGGGCGCGCGCGCACTCCTCTTCGGGGGTGTTCGCCCAGAACTCGGAACGGTACAGATAGGGCCCGAAGACGTGCACGTGCCCGCGGGCGAACTCGTTCGGGATGCGCCGCCAGTCGCCCGTGGCGACGATCGCGGCCCCCGTGTTGCCGTGGTACGAGCGGTATCGCGACACCACCTTGTCGCGGCCGGTGTGCAGCCGTGCCAGCCGGATCGCGTTCTCCACGGCATCCGCCCCGCCGTTGGTGAAGAAGACCTTGCTGAACCCCTCGGGTGCCCGCGCCGCGATCCGCGCGGCGGCCTCGCCGCGTGCGAGGTTGGCGGTGGCCGGCGCGATCGTCGTCAGCAGGTCGGCCTGATCGCGGATGGCGGCCACGACCGCGGGGTGCTGGTGCCCGATGTTGACGTTGACCATCTGGCTGGAGAAGTCCAGGTAGGTGCGCCCGCTGTGGTCCCACAGTCGCGTGCCCAGTCCCCCGGCGATCACGATCGGGTCGAAGCCCGCCTGCGCGGACCAGGAGTGGAAGACGTGCGCCCGGTCCAGGTCGTAGGCGCGGGTGTCGAGAGACGGGTCGATCGTCATGCTGCCGCTTTCCATCGTGCGTGCGGGGGCGGGGAACGGGTGGTCCGCGGCGCGGCCGCGGACCACCCGGATGACCCTACTCTCCGCCCTCCTTCAGGGTGACCGTGATGGGGGTGTAGCCGGTGCCCATCACGTCCACGCCCTCCGCCTCGAGTTCGGCGATCGCCTGCGTCACGTAGTCGTTCGAGTACGCGGTGGCCGGCGGATCGGTGGTGATGATCGTCGATCCGGTGTCGTTCTTCGTGTTCAGGGCGATGTCGACCGTCTGCGCCCAGGCATCCGCGTCGACCATTCCGATCCCGTTGGTGGACGGCCAGATCAGCTTGTTGACCTCGTTGGTCATCCACAGCTGGTGGCTCTGACCCAGGGTGGAGCCCGCATCGGTCACGATCTGGGCGGCCTCCTCCGGGTTGTCCCGGGCGAACACCCAGCCCTTGATCGACGCTTTGACGAACTTCTCGGCGACGTCGGCGTACTGCGGGTCGTCGGCCAGGCGGTCGGTGTCGGCCCAGATCGCGTCCTGCAGCATGGCGGTGCCCACGTCGTTCCAGTTGATGACGTTCAGGTCCTCCGGCTGGTAGAGCTGGCCGGTCGCCGGGTTCACCGTCTCGAGCACCTGGGCGTATTCGTTGTAGGTCATCGCCTGGGCCGCATCGATGTCACCGGCCAGGAAGCCGTTCATGTCGAAGGCCTGCTGGACCAGCGTGATGTCGGACGACGTGTCGATGCCCGCCTGCTGCATGCCGGCGAACAGCTCCCACTCGTTGCCGTAGCCCCAGCTTCCGACCGTCTTCCCCTTCAGGTCGGCGGGGGTGGTGATGCCCTTGTCGACGAAGGAGATCTGCGTGGTGCCGCTGCGCTCGAAGATCTGGGCGATGTCGGTGACGTTGGTCCCCTGCTCGATCGAGCCGAGCACCTTCGGCACCCACGAGATCGCGAAGTCCGCGTCGCCGGCGGCGAGCACGTCGATCGGCACGGTGTCGGTGCCGGCCTCCTGGATCGTGACGTCGAGGCCCTCGTCCTCGTAGTAGCCCTCGGCGAGTGCGGCGTAGTAGCCGGCGAACTGTGCCTGCGCCACCCACTGCAGCTGCAGGGTGACGGGGATGAGGTCGCCCTCGCCTGGGGTGTCGGCCGGGGCCGAGCTGCCTGAGCAGCCGGTGAGTGCGATCGCGGCGGTCGCCGCGATCGCACCGGCTCCCAGCAGCATGCGTCTGCTGTGTGTCATGGTGCTCCTCCTTGTGATGGTGCCTTGTCAGGGTGCGGTGATGCGGTGGTGCAGTGTCCTCCCGGCGGGTGCGCGGTAGGTCATCGTGCTCGCCGGCGGGCCATCACGGCCGTCTCGAGCAGGTAGGTGGCGGCGTAGAAGACGAGCCCGGTGAGGATGGCTCCCACCACGAACGCCCACGCCAGCGGATAGTCGCTGGAGGAGACGGCCGAGGTGATCGCCTTGCCCAGGCCCGTGACCGGACCGCCGAAGTACTCGGCTACGAGTGCGGAGATCACCGACAGCGAGGAGGCGATCCGCAGGCCCGTGAAGAAGAACGGCACGGCCCCGGGGATCGTCACCATCCGCGTCATCTGCGCCCGGGATGCCGCGTACGCGCGCATCAGGTCCCGGTGCAGGGGACGCACCTGTCGGAGTCCGCGCAGCACGTTGATGTACACGGGTGTGAACACCGCGATCGCCGCGATCATCTGCCGCCCGGTCTCCGCGTTGGCGCCGAACATGGCGTAGAACACGGGGGCCAGCGCCACGATGGGGATCACCGACAGCGCGGTCACGATCGGCGCGCTGGCCTCGTCCACGGTGCGCCACGCCGCCGCGATCACCGCCCCCACGGTTCCCAGCACCGTGCCGGCCACCAGTCCCACCAGGGCGTTGCGGGCCGTGCCCAGGCTCGCAGCCAGGATCACCTCGGCGCGCTCGCCGAGCTGCGCCCCGATCGCGCCGGGGCTGGGGATGACGAAGGGTCGGATCTGCAGGCCGATGACCATGAGCTGCCACAGTGCGACGACGACCAGGCCGAACAGCACCGGCCAGAGGATCACCTGCCACCGCGCGCTCATCGGGATTCCATCCCCGGCACCGCCCCGCGCGGCTGCCCGTGCAGCGCCTCGCGCACGGCGCTGACCCGGTCGAAGAAGGCCGAGTCCTCCCGGAGCGCGTCGGTGCGCTCCCGCCCGATCCCCGTCGCGAGGGTCGCGGTGATCCGGCCCGGCCGGGGTGACATCACCACGATCCGGTCGGAGAGGAACACCGCCTCCGGGATGGAGTGCGTCACGAAGACCACCGCCGCACCGGTTTCCGCGCAGATCCGGGCCAGTTCCGTCTGCATGGTCTCGCGGGTCATCTCGTCCAGTGCGCCGAACGGCTCGTCCATGAGCAGCAGTCGCGGCTGCTCCGCGAAAGCTCGCGCGATCGCCACGCGCTGCTGCATGCCGCCGGAGAGCTGGTCGGGGAACCGGTCCGCGAATTCACCCAGTCCGACCAGGTCCAGCAGCTCGTCGGCCCGGCTGCGCCGGAGCGCCCTTCCGGCGCCGTGCACCTCCAGCGGCAGCTCCACGTTCTGGCGCACGGTGCGCCATGGCAGCAGGCCCGCCTGCTGGAAGGCGATGCCGTAGTCCTGGTCGAGTCGGGCCTGCCGCGCGGACTTGCCGAACACACGGATGCTGCCGACGGTGGGTTCATCCAGATCCGCGATCACCCGCATCAGAGTCGACTTGCCGCAGCCGCTCGGTCCGATCAGCGACACGAACTCGCCCGGCTCCACCCGCAGGTCGATGCCGTCCAGCGCATGCACGGCACGGCCCTTGCCCGCGGCGGGGAACACCTTGTCCACGTGCTCCACGAGCACGGCGGGGCTGACGGTCGCGTCGGTCATGCGGTCGTCTCCGATCTGCGGTAGCGGCGCAGTCCCACGCCGATGAGCGCAACGGCACCGGCGGCCACCAGGCCGACGAGGACGGCGCCGGCGATGGGGGCCCACTGCTTGGGCGGGTCCGAACTGGCGCTGGCGGCGAACTCCACGATCGCCCGGCCCAGGCCCCCCTTCATGCCGATCGAGACCTCGGCGACGACCGTGCCGACCACCGCGTTCGCCGCGGCGAGCCTCAGCGCCGGCAGCAGGTACGGGACGCTCGCCGGCAGCCGCAGACGCAGGAAGGAGGTCCACCACCCGACTCCGTACGAGCGCATGAGGTCGAGATGGGCCCGGTCGGGGGAGCCGAGCCCGGCGAGCGCTCCGACGGCGACGGGGAAGAAGGCCAGATAGCTGGCTATGACCGCCACCGACATCCAGTTCTGCCACTCGAAAGCGCCGAACTCCAGCTGACTTCCCCAGTTGCGCACCACCGGCGCCAGCGCGATGAGGGGAACCGTCTGGCTGAGCACGACCCACGGCAGCAGGGCGGACTGCGCGGGACGGAACCGCTGCATCAGGGTCGCGATCGCGAACCCGACGAGCACGCCCACCACCCATCCCACCGCCGCGATGCCGAGCGTGAGCGCCGCCGCCTGGAGGCTGGCCGCCCATAGCGGCGGCGCCCCCGGCGCCCGGGTGACCGGCTCCAGTGCGCGTGCGACCATCTCCCACAGGTGCGGCATCGCGATGTCCGCCGTCCGGGGCAGCACCGTGACGCCCCCGATCACCACCCCGTCCGCGGGCGCGAGGGCCTTGTATCCCTCCCATGCGAGCGCGAGGACCACCACCCCGGTCGCGCCCAGCACCGCCGCGCGCACCATACCCGTGCGCGCTCCGCCACGCCGCGGCCGCACCGTGGCGGTCGCGCCGGCGGGCTCGGGCCCTTCGGGCGGAATCCCGGTCATCGCTTGGCCGCGACCCGATCGGCCAGAGCGGGGATGACGGTCTCGCCGTACACCCGGAGGGTCTCCTCCTTGTTGTCGTGTTGCAGATACCCGGCGAACTGCGTCACGCCGAGGTCGCGCAGGCGCTCCAGCTTGGCGATGTGGTCCTCGGCGGTGCCGAGGATGCAGAACCGATCCACGATCTCGTCGGGCACGAACTCGACGTGGTCGTTGTCGGCCCGGCCGTGGCTGTTGTAGTCGTAGCCCGTGCGTCCGGCGATGTAGTCGGTGAGCTCGCGGGGGACCTGGCCGTCGGCGCCGTACTTCGCGACGATGTCGGCGACGTGGTTTCCGACCATTCCCCCGAACCAGCGGCTCTGATCCCGCATGTGCGGACCGTCCTCGCCGATGTACATCGGCGCGGCCACGCAGAACGCGAGGCTGTCCGGGTCGCGCCCGGCCGCCGCGGCGGCCTCGCGCACCGCTCCGATCATCCACGCGGCGATGTCGACGTCCGCCAGCTGCAGGATGAAGCCGTCGCCGACCTCTCCGGCCAGCTTGAGCGCCATCGGCCCGTACGCCGCCACCCACACGTCCAGCCGAGATCCGTGGCTCCAGGGGAACCGCAGCGTCGCCCCGTGGTGCTCGACCGCCCGCGAGTTGCCGAGCTCGCGGATGACGTGGATCGCCTCGCGCAGTTCCCGCAGCGTCGTGGGGGCGCCGTTGGTGACCCGCACGGCGGAGTCGCCCCGGCCGATGCCGCAGACGGTGCGGTTCCCGTACATCTCGTTGAGCGTGGCGAACACGGACGCGGTGACGGTCCAGTCGCGCGTCGCCGGATTGGTGACGAACGGTCCGACCATCACGCGCCGGGTCGCGGCGAGGATCGCCGAGTGGATCACATACGGCTCCTGCCACAGCAGGTGCGAGTCGAAGGTCCACACGTGGCTGAAGCCATGGGCCTCCGCCAGTTGCGCCAACTGCACCGTCCGGGCCGCGGGCGGGTTGGTCTGCAGCACCACGCCGAAGTCCATCGCGGTTCTCCGTTCTTCGCTTCAGGACAGGTACTGGCTCAGGCCGCGCTTGATGTAGCGGCCGTGACCGGCACTGCCGCGGTACTGGCCGCCGTCGACCAGCACCGAGCCTCGGGAGATCACGGTGTCCACGTGACCGTCGATCTCGAAGCCTTCCCACGCCGAGTAGTCCATGTTCATGTGATGGGTCTTCCCCATCCCGATCGAGGTGTGCCCGTCGGGGTCGTACACCACCACATCACCGTCCGCTCCGGGTTGGATGACCCCTTTCCGGCCGTACATGCCGAACATCCGGGCAGGAGTCGTGCTGGTCAGTTCCACCCACCGCGGCAGGGTGATCTGCCCGGAGACGACGCCCTGGTACATCAGGTCCATCCGGTGCTCCACCGATCCGATGCCGTTGGGGATCTTCGAGAAATCGCCGCGACCGAGCTCCTTCTGGTCCTTCATGCAGAACGGGCAGTGGTCGGTGGAGACCATCTGGAGATCGTTCGTGCGCAGGCTCTGCCACATGTGGTCCTGATGACCCTCCGCGCGGGCCCTCAGCGGCGTCGAGCACACCCACTTCGCGCCCTCGAAGTCGCCCCACTCGTCGCTCACCGCTCCGAGCTGGTCCTCGAGGGACAGGTACAGATACGCCGGGCAGGTCTCGCCGAAGACATTCATGCCGCGGTCGCGAGCCTGCGCGATCTGCGCCACGGCCTGCTTCGCACTGACGTGCACGATGTACAGCGGCGCCCCGGTCAGGTCGGCGATCATGATCGCCCGGTGCGTGGCCTCCTCCTCGGTCTGCCAGGGCCGGGTGACGCCGTGGTAATAGGGCGAGGAGTTCCCCTTCGCCAGCGCCTGCTGCACCAGGACGTCGATGAGGGCGCCGTTCTCAGCGTGCATCATCATCATCGCTCCGGTGTCCGCCCCCTTCTGGAAGGCGCGGAGGATCTGGCCGTCGTCGGACAGGAAAACGCCCTTGTAGGCCATGAACAGCTTGAAGCTGGTGACCCCCTCCGCGATCAGCTCGTCCATGGCCACCAGCGAGGAGTCCTGCACGTCGGAGAGGATCTGGTGGAAGCCGTAGTCGACGGCGCAGTGGCCTGCGGCTTTCTCGTGCCAGAGGTGGTACTGGTCCAGCACGTTCTGGTCGGGATACTGCACGACGAAGTCGACGATGGACGTGGTGCCGCCCCACGCCGCCGCCCGGGTCCCGGTCTCGAACGTGTCCGACGCGAACGTGCCGCCGAACGGCATCTCCATATGGGTGTGCGCGTCCACGCCGCCCGGGATGACGTACTTCCCGGTGGCGTCGATGACCGTGTCGACCGTGCGCGCGATGTCGAATCCGAGCACCGTCGAGCCGGGGGCCAGCACGGCGGCGATCGTCTCGCCGTCGATCAGCACGTCGGCGTTCGCGGTGCCGGTCGCGTTCACGACCGTGCCGCCGGTGATGAGAGTCGTGGCCATCCGGGGCCTCCTTCGCGTCAGGGTTCGGTGATGTCGCCGTAGGTGTCGGGACGGCGGTCCCGGTAGAATTGCCAGTCCTCGCGCATCTCGCGGACCAGGTCCATGTCGAGATCGCGCACCAGCACCTCCTCGTGCTCGCCTGATCCCAGGTCGCCGACGTACCGGCCGCGGGGATCGACCACCTGGCTCTTGCCGTAGAACGTGACGGCCTCCTCGCCGTACTCGTTGTCCTCGCGGCCGACCCGGTTGGGCGCGAGGACGAAGTACCCGTTGGCGACCGCGGCGGCTGGCTGCTCGATCTCCCAGAGCCGATCCGACAGGCCCGGTTTGGTGGCGTTGGGGTTGAACACCAGGTGCGCGCCGTTCAAGCCCAGGGCGCGCCACCCCTCCGGGAAGTGGCGGTCGTAGCAGATGTACATCCCCACCGGCCCGACCGCGGTCTGGAACACCGGGTAGCCGAGGTTCCCGGGCCGGAAGTAGAACTTCTCCCAGAACTTCTCCACGTGAGGGATGTGGTTCTTGCGGTACGTGCCCAGGATCCGGCCGTCGGCGTCGACCAGCACCGCGCTGTTGTAGTACACGCCGGTCTGCGCCTCCTCGTAGATCGGGAGCACCATCACCGTCCCGAGCTCCCGAGCCAGCGCCGCGAACCGCTGGACGATGGGGCCGTCGGCCGGCTCGGCGTAGCGGTAGTACTTCTTGTCCTGGGTGATGCCGAAGTACGGACCGTAGAACAGCTCCTGGAAGCACACGACCTGCGCGCCCTGAGCCGCCGCATCCCGGGCGAACCCCTCGTGCTTGTCCAGCATCGAGTCCTTGTCCCCGGTCCACGTGGTCTGCGTGATCGCCGCTCGGATCATGGTCATCGCCGCCTCCTGTCGCCGCGCCGGTCCCGTTTCCGATGACCATACCGGCCGGGACGTTCTGTTATTGTTGGGCGTGAACATTTCTCTTCGGTTTCGCGTGATCTCGTGATGGTTACGGCCGGGAGCCCGGGGGATCTCGACGCGGAGTTCGCCGATCGGTCCCCGGCGGGAATCGCCCGCGCGCTGGCCCGCAGGATCGCCGACGGCCGGCTCGCCCCGGGAGACCGTCTTCCGACCGTCCGCGAGCTCGCGGCGTCGTTGGGGGTGAGCCCCGCTACGGTCAGCGGCGCGTGGGGCGCATTGGCGGCGGCGGGTCTGACCGTCTCCCGAGGGAGAGCGGGAACCTTCGTCGCTGCCCCGCGGCGGGAATGGCTGACCGCTCGCGTGAAGGGTCTGTCGTTGCACGACGGGACCGGTGGACTCGACCTCTCCCGGGGCACGCCGGATCCCGATCTGCTGCCCTCGCTGGACCGGGCGTTCGAACGCATCGGCCTGCATGCGGACACCGGTCGCTATCACGACGTCCCGGTGCTCCCGCAGCTGGACGCCATCCTCGAACGCACCTGGCCGGTCCGGGCGGAGGCGATCACGGTCGTGGACGGCGCGCTGGACGCCATTTCCCGCACTCTCGATCAGGTGGTCCGCTACGGCGATCGGGTCGCCGTCGAATCCCCGGGGTTCCCGTACTTCTTCGACCTGATCGAGGCTGTCGGAGCGGAGGCCGTGCCGCTGCGTCTGGACCAGGAGGGTGTGGAGCCGGCGTCGCTGGCGCGCGCCCTGGCCGCCGGACCCGCCGCCGTCATCCTCCAGCCGCGGGCGCAGAACCCCACAGGCGCCTCCATGTCTGCGCACCGGGCGCGTCTGCTGGCCCGCGTGATCCGCGAGTCACGGCGGGCGGAACGCGTCGTGGTGATCGAGGATGATCATTCGGGCATGATCGCGATGGCGCCGGACGTGACGCTGGCCCACTGGCTGCCGCAGCAGGTGGTGCACGTGCGAGGCTTCTCCAAGTCCCACGGCCCCGACTTGAGGATCGCCGCTGTGGGCGGGCCGCGCCGGATCGTGGAGCGCGTGGTCGCGCGGCGGATGCTCGGACCCGGGTGGACGTCGCGGCTGCTTCAGGCCGTGCTTGCCGAGATGCTCACCGACCCCCGGGCGCGCGCGACCGTGGCAGCGGCCCGGCTGACGTACCGGGACCGCTTCGAACGTCTCAGCGCGGCCCTGCGGCGCGAGGGGATCCCTGCCACGCCCGCCGACGGCATCAACCTCTGGCTGCCCGTGGTCGACGAACGTGCCGCCGAGGTCTCGCTCGCCTCCGCCGGCATCACGGTCGCGGCCGGCGCCCCGTTCGTGATCGACGATGGATCCGGCCCGCACGTGCGTGTCACGGCGGGATCGGCCGAGGTGGATGCGGCGGCGGTCGCCAGCGCGCTGGCCGCGGCAGCCCGCGCCGTCCTGCCCTGACGGAGCCCCGACGCGAGGCCCGCGATCGGGCTCAGCCGGCGTCGGACCCCGGATCGTGAGCCCAGCCGGGAGCCAGGGCACGGATGCGCACCGCGCGCCACTGCCACGTCGCCCACAGCAGCGGCCACAGCACCGGCGCGGCCGGGCCCCTGATCACCAGGCGCTCGCGCCACAGCGTCCGCGTCGGATCGTCGGGGTCCGGGCTGACCGCCATCTGATGATCCCAGCCCGTGAGGGCCGAGAGCGGACCGGTCAGCGGTATGCCGGAGTCCCGGAGGATGCGGATCGGGCCGTCGCCGTCCTGCGCGACGCGGTCGCTGATCGCGATCAGCTGGGAGCCCACGAGCACCTTTCCCGCGGCCCGCACCTGCACGATCAGGTCGTCGCCGTCCTCCCATCGCGAGGGCCGCGGTTCGACCTCCATCGTCAGCAGCGGACCGTACAACTCGGCCATCGCCTGCGGGGAGTGCAGGGCGCGCCACGCCGCGTCGGCGTCGCAGTCCACGACGAACTTCAGCAGGATCCTCATGGTTCAGTGTCGCATCCGGTATCCGGGATCACCGGGGCGTCATCGCTGCGAGCCGTGTCGCGGGGGTGATCTCGCGGCGCGTCCACCGGAACGCGTGGCGCTCGTCGAAACGGGGGGCGCACAGGGAGCAGGACATCGCCCGGACGGGTCGCCGGTACCGGTACACGACATGACCAGCCGGGCACAGTCCGACCCACGGGGCGAGCTCCGTCGCGGTCTCCCCGTGGTACGTCGTGCCGCCGCGGTACCCGAGGTCCCCCGCGATCCTCCGCCAGCGCGGACCGTGACCGGCGCCCGGGCCCGCCAGTGCGTGCGCGATCTCGTGCAGCAGGGTCTGCTCGTTCGCCTCGTCGTCGGAGCGGGCGGCGAGGTAGCGCGACACACTGATCCGGCGGCGGTCGAAGTCGCACAGACCCGCCCGGCGGGTGGCCCCGTCGAACACGAACGTCCAGCCCTCCCCCAGGTGAGTGGCGATCAGAACCTCCCCCCGGGCGCGCATGCGCTGCAGGTCGCTCATGCCGGAACGATACGTCGCGGCGCCGACATCACCATGACGCCAGCCATGGGCGTGGTGACGGTGAGGCGGCGCCGTCACGGACCGGCCGTGCGCCGCCGACGAATCGGTCGACGTCATCGCCGAGCAGCGCCGCGCCGGGAAGCGGTCCGGCCGCGCGCAGCCGCTCGCCCCACCAGGCCGGCATCGCCGTGCCCGAGCCGGCGACCACGACGTTCCCGAAGCGTCCGCGGTCGAGCGTCGCCTGTTCCGCCAGCACCGCCACATGCCCCAGCACCGCCCGCACGGTCGCGACCTGGGCGCGGGCATGGGCCAGGCCGCCCCCGTCGGCGACGTTCACCAGCAGCATCCCGTCCTCCGCCAGGAGCGCGGCCGCCTCCCGGTAGAACTCGATCGTCGTCACGTGTGCCGGCGTCTGCGGGCCGGCGAACACGTCGGAGACGATGAGATCGGCGCCGTCCGGATCAGGACCGTGCGGATCAGAACCGTCCGGAACGGGAACGCCGAGCTCGGCCGGCAGCGTCTTCAGGCCCTCGCGCGCATCAGCGATCCGAACGCGGATGTCGGCGCCCGCAGGCAAGGGCAGATGCTCGGCCACGAGTTCTGCCAGTGCGGGCTCGCGCTCCAGCACGAGCTGCAGGGAACCCGGGCGGGTGTGCTCCACATAGCGGGGGATCGTCATCGCCCCGGCACCCAGATGCACGGCGCGCAGCGGCTGACCCGGCATCCGGAGCAGGTCGATCACCGCCGCCATCCGTGCCACGTACTCGAAATGCAGGTGCGCCGGGTCGGCGGGGTCCACGTGCGACTGCGACACCCCGGCGACTTCCAGCTCATAGCCGGCGGTCACGGCGGCCGGCACGATCCTGGCCGTGCGTCCGTCGCTCAGGCGCGCAGACGGCGACCGGTCCGGCTCCCGCCACGCCCGCGCCATCCTTCCACGGTATCGCCGCCGGGCAGGCCCGTTGGCCGGTGACGGTTTACCGTGAGATGGTGCCCGCCATCGACCTGAACGCCGATCTGGGCGAGACCGTCGGCGGCCGGCCGACGGCAGACGACGCCGCGATGTACCCGGTCATCACGAGCGCCAGCATCGCGTGCGGCGGTCACGCCGGGGACGTGCATTCCATGCGCGCGGCGGCGACGCTGTCGGCGGCGCACGGGGTGCGGGTCGGCGCTCACCCGGCCTTTCCGGACCCCGGCGGTTTCGGGCGCGTGGCGCTGCCGCTGAGTGCGGCCGAGATCCGTGCGCAGGTCCGCGCCCAGACCGCCGCGCTCGTGGCCGCCGGTGCGGACGTGCGCTACGTGAAGCCGCACGGCGCGCTCTACCACGTCGCCGGGCGCGACCGCGACGTCGCCGACGCGGTGGTGGCTGCTGTGGCAGACCAGTCCGCGGCGCTCGGGCGTCCGCTGGCCCTCTTGGGGATGTCCGACGTGCTGGCCGATGCCGCGGTCCGCGCCGACCTGCCTTTCGTACGGGAGGCCTTCCTCGATCGCGGCTACCGGCCCGACGGCGGTCTCGTCCCACGGCAGGCGCCGGGCGCCCTCCTGCACGACGTCGCCCAGGTCGCCGATCGCGCGGTGCGGCTGGCACTGGAGGGCGAGGTGGTCGCGGTGGACGGCACGGTGGTGTCCGCCGACGCGGTATCCCTGTGCCTGCACGGCGACACTCCCGACGCGATCGCCATGGCCGCAGCCGTTCGCAACGCCCTGGTGGCCGCCGGCGTGGTCCTTCGGGCTCCGTGGTGAACAGCCCGGCGCCCCGCTTGCTCCCGATGGGCGAGGGGGCGGTGCTGGTGGAGACCGACGGGCCGGCCTCGGTCCGGGCACTGCGGGCGGCTCTGGCGGCATCCCCTCCGGACGGCGTGACCGAGATCGTTCCCGCGCTGCGCACGGTGCTGGTCCGCTTCGAGTCCGGCCGCATCCCGCTTGAGCGGGTGCGCCAGTGGATCGTGTCCGCACCGGCGACGCCGGCCGACGCCGCCGCCGCGGAGGTGGACCTGCCGATCGTGTACGACGGCCCCGACCTCGAACCGGTCGCCGAAGGACTCGGGATCAGCCGGGAGGAGCTCGTGGCACGGCACGCGTCGGCTCGCTGGACGGTGGCCTTCACCGGTTTCGCTCCCGGATTCGGATACCTGGTGAGCGACCAGTGGCCGTACCGGGTGCCCCGCCGCCAGACCCCTCGGACTCGGGTGCCGGCTGGGGCGGTGGGTCTGGCCGCGGAGTTCACCGGCGCCTACCCCCGACCCAGCCCTGGCGGCTGGCGCCTGATCGGGACCACCCGCGCCCCGTTGTTCGACCCGGATGCCGCCCGGCCGGCTCTGCTCGAACCCGGCGCCGAGGTCCGGTTCCGGCCGGAGCGCGCCCGGGCACGGCTGCCGCCGGCACCGGCCGATCCAGTCCGGACCGTGTCGCCGCCGCCGAGCCCTGCGCTGCGGATCGAGGAGGCCCGGGGCGCGACCGTGCAGGACCAGGGCCGTCCGGGGTGGGCCAGGCTGGGGGTGGCGCGATCGGGCGCGCTGGACCGGGCCGCCTTGCGACTAGCCAACCGCCTGGTCGGGAACGCCGAGACAGCAGCCGGCCTGGAGATCCCGCCGGGCGGGGCGAGCCTGGCCACCGACACCGACGGATGGTTCGCACTCACCGGGGCGTGGGCTCCCGCCACCGTGGCCGATCGTGCCGCGGCGCCGTTCCGCGCGCACCGCTGGCGCGCCGGCGAACGCCTGCGGATCGGCTGGCCCGAGCGCGGAGCGCGGGTCTACCTGGCGGTGCGCGGCGGACTGTGCCCCGCCGCCGTCCTCGGGTCGCGGTCCACCGACACGCTCTCGGGCCTGGGACCGGCCATCGTGCCCGGCGGGATGGTGCCGATCGGATCGGATGTCGCCGGCCCCGTACCCGCGGTGGATGCCGGACCCTGGGGCTGGGCTCCCGACCCGGTCGACGTCGCGCTCCTTCCCGGACCGCGGCGGGACTTCCTCACCCCCGAGGCGCTGGCCACGCTCACCGCGACCGCGTGGACCGTCTCGCCGGACAGCGATCGGGTGGGGATGCGGCTGGTCGGCCCGGTGCTGGAGCGGTCACGCGGGGACGAGGTCCCCAGCGAGCCGACGGTTCCCGGCGCCGTGCAGGTCCCTCCGGATGGGCGACCGGTGGTGCTCCTGGCCGATGGCCCGGTCACGGGCGGGTACCCGGTGGTGGCGGTCGTCGTCGGCCGGGACCGCGATGCGCTGGGTCAGGCCCTGCCCGGCACGCGCGTGCGATTCCACCGCGCACCGGGCTGGTGACGGCGCGGGTTTATACCGCACGGCGCGGAACGCGTCAAGGATTCGGCTGGACATCGCGGCCGACAGGGCATACAGTAGGTATTTGCGCTCCGGATCCCCCTGCCCTCATATGGTGGTCGGCTGCGCGTGCGTGCCCCCGCAGATAGCGGCGTGCGGCGCGGACGCTTCGGGGATGGTCGAGCACGTCGCTCCGAATCAGGATCATAGGCCCCGACCGGCCTCATGGAGGTTTATCCCTTGGCTGCCGCGTCCCACGCAACCGCTTCCACCACTACCCCCAAGAACGGACGGGCCGCCTCGCGCCTGTCGTTCGCGAAGATCTCCGACACGCTGACCGTCCCGGATCTGCTCGCCCTGCAGACCGAGTCCTTCGACTGGCTGGTCGGCAACGCCGCGTGGAAGGAGCGCGTGGAGCGCAGCCGCGCGTCCGGACGCGCGGACGTGCCGGAGCGCAGCGGCCTGGAGGAGATCTTCGAGGAGATCTCTCCCATCGAGGACCTCAGCGAGACGATGCAGCTGAGCTTCACGAACCCGTACCTCGAGCCGGAGAAGTACTCGATCGCCGAGTGCAAGGCGCGCGGCAAGACGTACGCGGCGCCGCTGTACGTCGAGGCCGAGTTCATGAACCACCAGACCGGTGAGATCAAGACCCAGACCGTGTTCATGGGGGACTTCCCGCTCCAGACCGACAAGGGCACGTTCATCATCAACGGCACCGAGCGCGTGGTCGTCTCGCAGCTGGTGCGCTCCCCGGGGGTGTACTTCGACCGCACCCCCGACAAGACCAGCGACAAGGACATCGTCTCCGCCCGCATCATCCCCAGCCGCGGCGCGTGGCTGGAGTTCGAGATCGACAAGCGCGACCAGGTGGGCGTGCGCATCGACCGCAAGCGCAAGCAGTCCGTGACCGTGTTCCTGAAGGCTCTCGGGCTGACCAGCGAGGACATCCTCGCCCAGTTCGCCGGTTTCGAGTCGATCGAGGAGACGCTCGCGAAGGACACCATCCTCACCAAGGAGGATGCGCTGCGCGACATCTACCGCAAGCTCCGCCCGGGCGAGCAGGTCGCGGCCGAGGCGGCGCGAGCGCTGCTGGACAACTTCTACTTCTCGCCCAAGCGGTACGACCTGGCCAAGGTCGGACGGTACAAGATCAACCAGAAGCTCGGACTGGACCGTCCCCTGAGCGACTCGGTGCTCTCGGTGGACGACATCGTCGCCACCATCACGTACCTGGTGCGGCTGCACCGCGGCGACACCGTCTTCGAGGGGATCCGCGGCGGCCGGCCGGCCGACATCCGGGTGGATGTGGACGACATCGACAACTTCGGCAACCGGCGCATCCGGGCGGTGGGAGAGCTCATCCAGAACCAGGTGCGCACCGGTCTGTCCCGCATGGAGCGCGTGGTCCGCGAGCGCATGACCACGCAGGACATCGAGGCGATCACGCCGCAGACCCTGATCAACGTGCGCCCGGTGGTGGCCGCGATCAAGGAGTTCTTCGGCACCTCGCAGCTGTCGCAGTTCATGGACCAGAACAACCCGCTGGCCGGGCTCACCCACAAGCGCCGGCTGTCCGCGCTGGGCCCGGGCGGTCTCTCGCGCGAGCGGGCGGGCGTGGAGGTGCGGGACGTGCACCCCTCGCACTACGGCCGGATGTGCCCCATCGAGACCCCGGAGGGTCCGAACATCGGCCTGATCGGGTCGCTCGCCTCCTTCGCGCGCATCAACGCGTTCGGCTTCATCGAGACCCCGTACCGGCGTGTCGAGGGCGGCCGGGTGACCGACCGGATCGACTATCTGACCGCCAGCGAGGAGGACGACTTCATCGTCGCCCAGGCCGGCGCCGAGCTCGACGCCCAGGGCCGGTTCGTGACCGAGCGGGTGCTGGCCCGCCGCGGCCGTGGCGGCGAGGTCGACCTGTTCCCCGTCGATGAGATCGGGTACATGGACGTCTCCCCGCGCCAGATGGTGTCGGTGGCGACCTCGCTCATCCCGTTCCTGGAGCACGACGACGCGAACCGCGCCCTGATGGGCGCGAACATGCAGCGCCAGGCCGTGCCGCTGCTGCGCAGCGAGTCGCCGCTGGTGGGAACCGGCATGGAGGGCTACGCCGCCGTGGATGCCGGCGACGTCGTCACCGCCGACAAGGCCGGAGTGGTCGCTCAGGTCTCGGCCGACGTGGTCGTGGTGCAGTTGGACGAGGGCGGCACGCAGGAGTACTTCCTGCGCAAGTTCGACCGCTCCAACCAGGGCACCTCGTACAACCAGCGCGTGATCGTCTCCGCGGGCGACCGGGTGGAAGTCGGCGAGGTGATCGCGGATGGCCCGGCCACCGAGAACGGTGAGCTGGCGCTCGGCAAGAACCTGCTCGTCGGCTTCATGACCTGGGAGGGTCACAACTTCGAGGACGCCATCATCCTCAGCCAGGACCTCGTGAAGGACGACACGCTCTCCTCGATCCACATCGAGGAGTACGAGGTCGACGCGCGGGACACCAAGCTCGGCAAGGAGGAGATCACCCGGGACCTGCCCAACGTCAGCCCGGACCTGCTGAAGGACCTCGACGAGCGCGGTATCGTCCGCATCGGGGCCGAGGTGCGCCCCGGCGACATCCTGGTCGGCAAGGTGACCCCCAAGGGCGAGACCGAGCTGAGCGCGGAGGAGCGCCTGCTGCGCGCGATCTTCAACGAGAAGAGCCGCGAGGTGCGGGACACGTCCCTGAAGGTCCCTCATGGCGAACAGGGAACCGTCATCGCGGTCAAGGAGTTCAACGCCGAGGAGGGCGACGACGAGCTGGGCTCGGGCGTCAACCGTCGGGTCGTGGTCTACATCGCCCAGAAGCGGAAGATCACCGAGGGCGACAAGCTCGCCGGACGGC
Source organism: uncultured Actinomycetota bacterium (assembly GCA_963696115.1). Lineage (GTDB taxonomy): Bacteria > Actinomycetota > Actinomycetes > Actinomycetales > Microbacteriaceae > Microbacterium. Next base: position 26,485 of record CAVOIT010000007.1, read on the forward strand.
ACGGCAACAAGGGCGTGATCGCGAAGATCCTGCCGGTGGAGGACATGCCGTTCCTCGCCGACGGCACGCCGCTGGACGTGATCCTCAACCCGCTCGGGCATCCCGGGCCGCATGAACTTCGGCCAGGTGCTCGAGACGCACCTGGGCTGGGTGGCGCAGCAGGGATGGCACGTCGAGGGCAAACCCGAGTGGGCGCACAGCCTGCCGGCACAGGCGTTCGATGCCGCCCCCGGCACGAAGGTCGCCACCCCGGTGTTCGACGGCGCGTTCGAGGAGGAGATCGCGGGTCTGCTCGACTCGACACTGCCCAACAGGGACGGGGAGCGGCTGATCGACTCCAGCGGCAAGACGATCCTGTTCGACGGGCGATCGGGCGAGCCGTTCCCGGCGCCGATCTCAGTCGGCTACATGTACATCCTGAAGCTGCACCACCTGGTGGACGACAAGATCCACGCCCGCTCGACGGGTCCGTACTCGATGATCACCCAGCAGCCGCTGGGCGGTAAGGCGCAGTTCGGCGGCCAGCGGTTCGGCGAGATGGAGGTGTGGGCCCTCGAGGCCTACGGTGCGGCCTACGCCCTGCAGGAGCTGCTGACCATCAAGAGCGACGACATCCTCGGGCGCGTGAAGGTGTACGAGGCGATCGTCAAGGGCGAGAACATCCAGGAGCCCGGCATCCCCGAGTCCTTCAAGGTGCTCATGAAGGAGATGCAGTCGCTCTGCCTGAACGTCGAGGTGCTCGCCGCAGACGGCACTCCCGTCAACCTGCGCGACACCGACGACGACGCCTTCCGCGCCGCTGAGGAGCTCGGCATCAACATCTCCACCCGGTTCGAGTCCTCGTCGATCGACGAGATCTGAACCAGGCCAGGCAACGACTGAATTCCGACACAGGAGAACTCGTGCTCGACGCAACAACCTTCGATGAGCTTCGCATCGGCCTGGCAACGGCCGATGACATCCGCCGCTGGTCCTACGGCGAGGTGAAGAAGCCCGAGACCATCAACTACCGCACCCTCAAGCCCGAGAAGGACGGACTGTTCGGCGAGCAGATCTTCGGTCCCTCGCGCGACTGGGAGTGCGCGTGCGGCAAGTACAAGCGGGTGCGCTTCAAGGGCATCGTCTGCGAGCGCTGCGGCGTGGAGGTCACCAAGAGCTCGGTGCGCCGCGAGCGCATGGGCCACATCGAACTGGCCGCCCCGGTCACCCACATCTGGTACTTCAAGGGCGTCCCCTCCCGCCTGGGGTATCTGCTCGACATGGCCCCGAAGGACCTCGAGAAGGTCATCTACTTCGCCGCCTACATGGTGATCTCCGTGGATGAGGAGGCGCGCCACCGCGACCTGCCCACCCATGAGAACAACATCCGCCTCGAGATGAAGACCCTCGGCGACCGCCGCGACGCCCGAGTCGCGGCCCGGCTGCAGACTCTCGAGGAGGAGTTGACGGCGCTCGAGGCCGACGGTGCGAAGGCGGATCAGAAGAAGAAGGCCAAGGACGCCGCCGAGAAGGAGATGGCTCAGATCCGCCGCGGCGCGGACGACCAGATCGCCCGGCTGGAGCGGGTCTGGGAGGAGTTCCGGACTCTCGAGGTCGGCGCTCTCAAGGCGGAGGACGAGATCTTCAACGAACTCGTCGACCGGTTCGGCCAGTACTTCGAGGCCCGCATGGGCGCCGAGGCCATCAAGCGCCGGCTCGAGGCCTTCGACCTGGCCGGGGAAGCGGAGGATCTGCGGCTGCAGATCTCCGAGGGCAAGGGTCAGCGGAAGATCCGCGCCATCAAGCGCTTGCGCGTGGTCAGCTCGTTCCTGTCCACCGGCAAGAGCCCGGCTGCCATGGTGCTGGACGTGGTGCCGGTGATCCCGCCCGAGCTGCGTCCCATGGTGCAGCTGGACGGCGGCCGGTTCGCCACGAGCGACTTGAACGACCTCTACCGGCGCGTGATCAACCGCAACAACCGGCTGCGTCGGCTGATCGATCTGGGTGCGCCCGAGATCATCGTGAACAACGAGAAGCGGATGCTGCAGGAGGCCGTGGACGCGCTGTTCGACAACGGACGCCGCGGCCGTCCCGTCACCGGAACCGGCAACCGGGCGCTGAAGTCGCTGTCGGACATGCTCAAGGGCAAGCAGGGCCGGTTCCGCCAGAACCTGCTCGGCAAGCGCGTGGACTACTCCGGCCGTTCGGTCATCATCGTGGGTCCGCAGCTGAAGCTTCACCAGTGCGGTCTGCCCAAGCAGATGGCGCTGGAGCTGTTCAAGCCCTTCGTCATCAAGCGCCTGATCGACCTGGGGCACTCCCAGAACATCAAGGCCGCCAAGCGCGCCGTGGAGCGCACCCGCCCCGAGGTCTGGGACGTGCTCGAGGAGATCATCCGCGAGCGTCCGGTGCTGCTCAACCGTGCGCCCACGCTCCACCGTCTGGGGATCCAGGCCTTCGAGCCGCAGCTGGTGGAGGGCAAGGCCATCCAGCTGCACCCGCTGGTGTGCGCCGCCTTCAACGCCGACTTCGACGGGGACCAGATGGCGGTGCACCTGCCGCTGTCCGTGGAGGCCCAGGCCGAGGCCCGCATCCTGATGCTCGCCTCCAACAACATCCTGAAGCCCTCGGACGGACGGCCGGTGACGCTGCCCTCGCAGGACATGATCATCGGGCTGCACCACCTGACCACCCTCAAGGAGGGCGCGAGGGGCGAGGGCCGGGTGTTCGGCTCGGTCGGCGAGGCGATCCTCGCCAAGGACGAAGGAACACTCGACCTGCAGGCGAAGGTGCGCATCCGGATCCCGGGACTGACCTTCCTGGAGGGCGAGGCGCCCGCCGGGTACGAACGGCACGGACTCGTGGACGCCTCCCTCGGGCAGGCGATCTTCAACGACGCGCTGCCCAAGGGGTATCCGTTCGTGCGCGGTCAGGCGGACAAGGGCAAGCTCTCGCAGATCGTCAACAAGCTCGCGGAGGAGTACCCGAAGGTCGAGGTGGCCGCCTCTCTGGACCGCATCAAGGACGCCGGCTTCTACTGGGCGACCCGCTCGGGCGTCACCGTGGCGCTCAGCGACATCCTCACCCCGCCGAACAAGGCGGAGATCGTCGCCGAGCACGAGCAGCGCGCTGCCACGGTGCAGAGCCAGTACGAGAACGGTCTGATCACCGACGCCGAACGGCGCCAGGAGCTCATCACCATCTGGACCGAGGCGACCGACGAGGTTCAGAAGGCGATGCGGGACAACTTCCCGACCGACAACAACATCAACCGGATGGTGTCCTCGGGCGCCCGCGGGAACTGGCTGCAGATCCGCAACATCGCGGGCATGCGGGGGCTGGTGAACAACCCCAAGGGTGAGATCATCCCCCGCCCGATCATCTCCTCGTACCGCGAGGGTCTGAGCGTGGCCGAGTACTTCATCGCGACCCACGGCGCTCGCAAAGGCCTGGCGGACACGGCGCTGCGCACCGCGGACTCCGGATACCTCACGCGTCGTCTGGTGGACGTCTCGCAGGACGTCATCATCCGCGAGGAGGATTGCGGCACCACGAAGGGCCTGGAGCAGCCGATCGCGGCCCCTGGCGCGGACGGCGTGCTCGTCAAGGATGCCAACGTGGAGAACTCGGTCTTCGCGCGCACCCTGGCGGAGGATGTCCTGGGCGCCGACGGCACGGTTCTCGCCGAGGCGGGAGCGGATGTCGGGGACGTGCTCATCGACCGACTGGTCGAGGCGGGCATCGAGACGATCAAGGTGCGCTCCGTGCTCACCTGCGACTCCGCCGTCGGCGTCTGCGCCCGCTGCTACGGGCGGTCGCTGGCCTCCGGCAAGCTGGTGGACATCGGCGAGGCGGTCGGCATCATCGCCGCTCAGTCGATCGGCGAGCCCGGCACGCAGCTGACGATGCGCACGTTCCACACCGGTGGGTCGGCCTCGGCCGAGGACATCACCCAGGGTCTGCCGCGGGTTCAGGAGCTGTTCGAGGCCCGCACCCCCAAGGGCGCGTCCCCGATCGCCGAAGCCGACGGCCGGATCACCATCGAGGAGAACGACCGCCAGAAGCGGATCATCCTGACCCCTGACAACGGCGACGAGCCGCAGAGCTACCCGGTGCTCAAGCGCGCCACCCTGCTGGTCGAGGACGGCCAGCATGTCACGGTGGGCCAGCCGCTGCAGGTGGGCACGCTCGACCCGAAGGAGATCATGCGGGTGCAGGGCGCTCGGGAGGTGCAGAAGTACCTCGTCGGTGGCGTGCAGGGGGTGTACCGCTCACAGGGCGTGCCGATCCATGACAAGCACATCGAGGTGATCGTCCGCCAGATGCTGCGCAAGGTCACGGTGGTCGATCACGGCGAGACCACCTTCCTTCCGGGTGAGCTGGTCGACTCCCGCCGGTTCATCGACATGAACCGGGCTGCCGTGGCCGAGGGCAGGCGACCCGCTTCGGGCCGGCCCGAGCTGATGGGGATCACGAAGGCGTCGCTCGCGACGGAGTCGTGGCTGTCGGCCGCATCCTTCCAGGAGACGACCCGGGTTCTCACCCAGGCGGCGATGGAGGGCAGGAGCGACCCGCTGGTCGGTCTGAAGGAGAATGTCATCATCGGCAAGCTGATCCCGGCGGGGACGGGGCTGGCGAAGTATCGCAACGTGGTGGTGGAAGCCACCGAGGAGGCCAAGAGCGAGCGGTACCCCAACCGCATCTTCGCCTCCGACGGCGCGTACAGCGATGCCGACCTCAGCTACGTCGATTTCGACAGCTTCTCAACAGACGACTACAGCCCCGGCGCCTACCACTGAGCCGCCTGTGAGACGGCCCCCGGGCGACAAGCCTGGGGGCCGTCCCGCGTTCGGCAGGCGCGTCGCCGGCATCCTCCGCGGCCTCCCGCATACCGTGAGCAGCGGAGGGATGACATGGCGCGGATCGGGGGACGCAGCAGCGCCGCGGCATGGTTCGGCGGCGTGCTGTGCGCCGGCGTGATCGCGGGACTCGTGGTGCTGGCGGCGCCAGCCATTCCGGCGGGGGTGGCCATCGCCGGGGACATCCTGCGGTCGGGTTCGGATACCGGGTCCGAGGACGCACCCGGGGCCGTCGCCGCCCCTCCGATCGCGACCACCGCCCCCGCGTGCCGCGCACTGTACCCGGAGCAGATGTGGCTGGAGCTCACGCAGCGAGCCGGGGGAGACCCCGCCCAGAGCACCGAGCCGCCGCCCGCGCCCGCCGGGTTGACGGCGGCCTTGGCGCCGGAGGTGCGCGTCACGTGCGTCTTCCAGGGAGTGAACGCCGGCCGCATTGCGACCACGGTGGCCGCTGTGGGACCCGAGGCCCCCGGCGTCGCCCGGGCGGCGCTGGAGGCGTCCGGATACCAGTGCGACGCGTTCGGTGAGGGCGTGCGGTGCATCCTCGACGCCGACGGACTGGTGCACGAGCACGTGATCCGCTCGGGCGTGTGGCTGGCGACCGAGTTCTCGCAGTGGAAGCCGGACCGCTACACGGATCGGGTGGCCGCGTCGCTGTGACCGCAGTGAGCGGCCGCGCGCCTGCGGCGTCGCGCGGACCGGAAACGGTACTCTCGCCCTGCGGACGTGGGTTCGCGTGAGGAGCGGAAGTCGATGAGCGACCCGAACACCACTCCCGGCGGCGAGCGGCGGGACGAGGACGTTACGGCGAACGACCGCACGGAGCTTGACGCGGTCGTCGACCGCGTCAACGAGGGTCTGGCCGAGGCCGAAGCGGCCCAGGCCGACGCGATCCAGGCTGACACGGTCCAGGCCGGCGCGGTCCAGGCCGACGCGGTGGCGGCCCCGGAGGGCGTGCACTCCGGAGACGGGGGACCGGAACCCGAACCGGCCGAGGTCATCGTCGTGGAGGACGTGGTGGTCGAGGAGCGGGCGGCGGTCCCGCCCGGCGACGCCGACGGGTATGCCGACGGGTATGCGGCGCAGCCCATCTTCGTGCAGGCCCCCGAGCCGCCGAGGCCCCGCGGCAACCGTGCGGCGGCGGGCCTGATCGGTCTGGTCGCGGCGCTCGCCTACGCGGCGATCACCTTCGGAGTGCTGTTGGGCGGGGGTCTCGCGGTCGGGGCGGTCACATCCTCCGACGCCGGCGAGGCGGCGTTGCAGATCCTGGGCTCCTGGGTGTTCTGGATGCCGGTGGCGGTCTTCTTCCTGGGATTCTGGCTCCTGGGGGCGATCCTGAATCGCGCCGCGTGGGGTCACTGGGTGGTGTGGGGCCTGCTCGTGGGTCTGATCGCGTACGGCGGCTACCTGCTGGGAACTCTGTTCCAGGCGCCGTTCTGGATGCTGACCGCCCGCCAGGGCGCGGCACTGATCGACTCGCAGCTGTTCTCACCGGTGGCGATCCTCTCCTTCGTCGTCGGACGGGAGCTCACGGTCTGGTTCGGAGCATGGGTCGCGGCCCGGGGCCGGAGGGTGAGCGAGGACAACGCGCGCGCTCAGCGCGAGTACGAGCGCACGCTCGAGGCAGGGCCGCAGCTGGCCCGAGTATGACCGGCTCCGCTCCCCGGGGTGGTTCGGTGAGCCCCGCGTTGGCCCTGGCCCTGACCACGGTCGGCTTCTTCGCGGTGGCCATTGCCGCGCTCGGGGTGCTGAGCCTGCTCACCGCCACCGATGTCATCACCGTCACCGGTCTCGGACCGATCCCCGGCGCGCTCGGGATGGCGGCGGCGGGGGCCGGCTTCGCCGGGTCGGTCGGTCCTCTGCTGCGCCTGCCGCGCCCCTCGTACTGGGCGTCGGCGGTCGCGGCCGCCGCCTCCTACCTCGCCTACGTGCTCGTGACCGTGGTGGCCGCCGCCGTCGCTGCCGGCGACGTGGCGGTCGCGCTGGCGGTGGGCGAGGACCTCGCCGCCGGATGGCCGGGCCTGGTCGTCGCAGCATCGGCCGCGGCAGCCGGCTGGGCGGCGGTCGGGCTGACCCGAACCCGCGCCGCCCGACCCCGGTGGCCGTGGGAGCGCGACGAACCGTCCTGATGGATGCCGCCGATACCGCCGTCGCGCCCCTGCTGCGGCTACCGTGTTACGCGTGGAGCGGTCGCTCGAGACCCAGGTGAGCCAGGCGGTGGACGCCTGGCTGAGGTGGCTGCCTCGCTGGGAGCCGGCGACCCACCGGGGGAGGGTCGCGCCGTGCCGGCGCTGCCTCGGCTCCCCGGTGCTGTCGGCCGCCGGTCTGGGCACAGACGTTCCGCACGCCGTGCAGCACGGACTGTCCACTCGCGTGAAGACCATCCTCGACCACGCCGTGTCGGACTACACGGCGCGCAATCTGCCGCTGCTGCAGGCCGAGCTGGATCAGCAGGCCGCGCGCAACCGGGCGCGTAGCTATCGTCCCGCCGAGGGACTGGAGCCGGAGTACGACGGGATGCCGCTCGATCCGGAACCGGTGCCCGGGGCCCCGTTCCTCTTCACGCTCAGCGGCATGGCCGCGCAGGCCGAAACGGACGTACCGGAGCTGCCTCCGCTGTCGGAGGCCGCCAAGGCCGCGCTCCGGCAGGAGGTCGCGCTCGCCGACGACTACGCCACGATGGTCGGTCGGGAGGTGTGCGGCATCCTGCTGCACCATCGCCTGCGGATCCAGCACGCCGTCGCCCAATACGTGGAGCCGCAGATCGCGATGATGCTCGAGGAACTGGCGCAGGCGCTGGACGCCCCGTTCGACGGCCATGATCTGGAGGGGCCCCGATGACGGAGGCGCTCGCGGCTGGGAACGGGGTCCCGCTCGCACCCGTCGTGGTGGTCCTCGCCGTCACCGCGGTGCTCTACGTGTGGACCGCCGTGTCCCTGGCGGCCGTGTTCGACAAGGCGGGCGTCGCGCCGTGGCGCGCGTGGATCCCGCTGTACAACCTGTCGATCCTGCTGCGGCTGGGCGGTCTGTCGGGCTGGCTCGTGCTGCTCCTGCTGCTGCCGGTGTTCGGTGTGGTGTTCCTCTGGGCGGCGGTGACCACGGCCGCCCACCGCGTGGGCGGCGAGTTCGGCTACCGCGCGGGGATGACGGTGCTGGCGGCGGTGATGCTTCCGGCGTGGGCCAGCGTGATCGGATTCGGCCCCGCCGCCCCGCTGCCGCGGCCGGAGCCGGCGAACCGCCCGCCGCGCGATGACGAGGAGTCATGGCGCGAGCTGTCCCCCGACTTCGGCTGGTCGGTCTTCGACCGGCCGCCGGCCGCATCATTCGCCGAGCCCGCCGCATTCGCCGAGCCCGCCGCATTCGGCGAGCCCGCCGCATTCGCCGAGCCCGCCCGCTCCACCAGTCCACTGGCGGAACCCGCCGCGCGTCCGAATGACACCGCGCCGGTCACCTCCTGGTGGATGCCGGCGGTGGACGCTGGAACGCCCGCTGAGTCCGCCGCCGAGCCGTCGCGGCGGGGACGGATGCTGCGCGAGCCCTATCCCATGGAGGGCGAGGGATTCCCGGAGGACTCCGGCGAGGTCTCAGCCGTCGTCGGGTCCCCGGTTGCCGGAACACCGCGTGCGGCGGCGGCGGCGGTGTCGGCGTTTCGCGCATCCCCGCCGGATGACCTCGACGAGGACACCATGATCGCGGCACGCCGGCGGCCGCGATGGGCCGTGGAATTGCCGGATGGCTCCGAGGTGGAACTCACCGCGGACACCGTCGTCCTCGGACGGCGCCCCGCTCCGCCGCGCGAGGCGCCGGGCGCCCAGCTCGTGGAGATCGCCGACGCGACGCGCACCGTCTCCAAGACGCACGCCCTGCTGCGCCGACAGGGGGAGACCTGGATGATCTCGGACCTCGGGTCCACGAACGGCGTCGTCGTCATCGACGGCGCGGGGGACGAGCGGGAGATCGGCCCGGGCGCGACACTCGCTGTCGAGAGCGTGTTCCTGCTCGGCGATGCGCAGGTGCGGATGCATCGCCAGGACCGCTGAGCAGGTTTGCCCCACCCGTCGTCGGGCGGGTATGATACGAGGGCGTGCGTTTCCGTGCGCCGTTGTGCGTGCCTCGGCGCGGGCACCGGCCGGAGCGCCGGCATCCGGGACAGGCCTGCGAACAGGCCCACCCCCACGGCATATCCACCCGAATCGGCCAGGCACCGCCCTGCCCGGGGGCGGATCTGTGGTGAGACCACCAACGCTGTCACCGTGCAGCACGATGAGGAGAGAACGTGCCGACCATTCAGCAGCTGGTCCGCAAGGGACGCAGCCCCAAGGTCGCCAAGACCAAGGCCCCGGCCCTGAAGGCGAATCCCCAGCAGGCGGGCGTGTGCACCCGCGTGTACACCACCACCCCGAAGAAGCCGAACTCGGCGATGCGCAAGGTCGCTCGCGTGAAGCTGCGCAACGGCACCGAGGTGACCGCCTACATCCCCGGTGAGGGCCACAACCTGCAGGAGCACTCGCTCGTGCTGGTGCGCGGCGGTCGCGTCAAGGACCTCCCGGGTGTGCGGTACAAGATCGTCCGCGGCGCCCTGGACACCCAGGCCGTGAAGAACCGCAAGCAGGCGCGCAGCCGCTACGGCGCGAAGAAGGGCTGAACCGATGCCTCGCAAAGGACCCGCGCCCCGCCGCCCCGTCGTGAACGACCCGGTGTACGGCGCCCCGGTGGTCACGCAGCTGGTGAACAAGATCCTCGTGGCCGGCAAGAAGTCTCTCGCTGAATCCATCGTGTACGGCGCGCTGCGCGGCGTCGAGGCCAAGAGCGGCCAGGACGCGGTGGCGACCCTGAAGAAGGCGCTGGACAACGTCCGGCCCACGCTGGAGGTCAAGAGCCGCCGCGTCGGTGGCTCGACCTACCAGGTGCCGGTGGAGGTCAAGCCCGCGCGGGCCAACACGCTCGCGCTGCGGTGGCTGGTCTCCTACGCCCGCGCCCGCCGCGAGAAGACCATGACCGAACGCCTCCAGAACGAGATCCTCGACGCGTCGAACGGCCTGGGCGCCGCGGTCAAGCGCCGTGAGGACACCCACAAGATGGCCGAATCGAACCGCGCGTTCGCGCACTACCGGTGGTAGCGGTCCCGCTCCGGCTGCCGGCGCGACCGCGACACCCCTCTTCAACGTAAGGAAGACCCCGTGGCACAAGACGTGCTCACCGACCTCACGAAGGTCCGCAACATCGGCATCATGGCGCACATCGACGCCGGCAAGACGACGACGACCGAGCGCATCCTGTTCTACACGGGCGTCAACCACAAGATCGGCGAGACCCACGACGGCGCCGCGACCACCGACTGGATGGAGCAGGAGCAGGAGCGCGGCATCACCATCACCTCCGCCGCGGTGACCTGCTTCTGGAACGGCACCCAGATCAACATCATCGACACGCCCGGGCACGTCGACTTCACCGTCGAGGTGGAGCGGTCGCTGCGCGTGCTGGACGGTGCGGTCGCGGTGTTCGACGGCAAGGAGGGCGTGGAGCCCCAGTCCGAGACCGTGTGGCGTCAGGCCGACAAGTACGACGTGCCTCGTATCTGCTTCGTCAACAAGATGGACAAGCTGGGCGCGGACTTCTACTTCACGGTCGACACCATCGTGAACCGGCTGAAGGCGAAGCCGCTCGTGCTGCAGCTTCCGATCGGAGCCGAGAGCGACTTCGTCGGCGTGGTCGATCTGGTCGAGATGCGCGCGCTGGTATGGCCCGGCGACGCCAAGGGCGACGTCACGATGGGTGCGAAGTACGAGATCCAGGACATCCCAGCGGACCTCGCCGACCGCGCGGCCGAGTACCGGGAGAAGCTGCTGGAGACCGTCGCCGAGAGCGACGAGGTGCTGCTGGAGAAGTACTTCGGGGGCGAGGAGCTCACCGTCGCCGAGATCAAGGGCGCCATCCGGAAGCTCACCGTGTCGGGGGAGCTGTTCCCCGTCCTGTGCGGCTCCGCTTTCAAGAACCGCGGCGTTCAGCCGATGCTCGACGCGGTCGTGGACTACCTGCCTTCGCCCCTGGACATCCCGGCGATCGAAGCTCACGATCCCAAGGATGAGGAGAAGGTGATCGAACGGCACGCCGACCGCGACGAGCCGTTCGCCGCCCTCGCGTTCAAGATCGTGTCCCATCCGTTCTTCGGGCGCTTGACCTACATCCGGGTGTACTCGGGCCATCTGGACTCCGGCTCGCAGGTCGTCAACGCGACCAAGAGCAAGAAGGAGCGGATCGGCAAGATCTTCCAGATGCACGCGAACAAGGAGAACCCGGTCGACTCCGTGACGGCCGGGCACATCTACGCCGTGATCGGTCTGAAGGACACGACCACGGGCGACACTCTCGCCGACGCCAATCACCCGGTCGTGCTGGAGTCGATGACCTTCCCCGAGCCGGTCATCGAGGTGGCCATCGAGCCGAAGACGAAGGCCGACCAGGAGAAGCTGGGCCTGGCGATCCAGAAGCTCGCCGAGGAGGACCCCACCTTCCGGGTGGAGCAGAACTCCGAGACCGGCCAGACCGTCATCAAGGGCATGGGCGAGCTGCACCTGGACATCCTGGTCGACCGCATGAAGCGGGAGTTCAAGGTCGAGGCGAACGTCGGCAAGCCGCAGGTCGCCTACCGTGAGACGATCCGCAAGGCGGTGGAGCGGCACGACTACACCCACAAGAAGCAGACCGGGGGCTCCGGCCAGTACGCGAAGATCCAGTTCAAGCTGGAGCCGATGGATCTGGACGGGGACAAGACCTACGAGTTCGTGAACCAGGTCACCGGCGGGCGCATCCCCAGGGAGTACATCCCGTCGGTGGACGCCGGGTTCCAGGACGCGATGAACGTGGGCGTTCTCGCCGGGTATCCGATGGTCGGTGTCAGGGCGACGCTGATGGATGGCGCCGCCCACGAGGTCGACTCCTCGGAGATGGCGTTCAAGATCGCCGGCTCGATGGGCTTCAAGGAGGCCGCGCGCAAGGCGAGCCCGGTGCTGCTGGAGCCGGTCATGGCCGTTGAAGTGCGCACCCCCGAGGAGTACATGGGCGACGTGATCGGCGACCTCAATTCCCGCCGCGGTCAGATCCAATCCATGGAGGACGCCGCCGGCGTCAAGGTGGTGCGGGCGCTGGTGCCGCTGTCCGAGATGTTCGGCTACATCGGCGACCTGCGGTCCAAGACCAGCGGCCGCGCCGTGTACTCGATGGAGTTCGACAGCTACGCCGAGGTGCCGCGCAGCGTCGCCGAGGAGATCGTGCAGAAGACCAAGGGCGAGTAGTCTCCCCGGCAGTCCCACCGCATGACCCGTTCACCCTTCCCCCTAAACTGAGAACCATCCCGTAGCCGACCGGTCGCAAACCAGTGCCCGGCGCGACTACACGACCGTCCTGAGGAGGACCCAGTGGCCAAGGCCAAGTTCGAGCGGACCAAGCCGCATGTGAACATCGGAACGATCGGTCACGTCGATCACGGCAAGACGACGCTCACCGCGGCGATCTCCAAGGTGCTCGCCGAGAAGTACCCGTCGGCCGTCAACGTTCCCCGCGACTTCGCGTCGATCGACTCGGCCCCCGAGGAGCGTCAGCGCGGCATCACGATCAACATCTCGCACGTCGAGTACGAGACGCCCAAGCGGCACTACGCCCACGTGGATGCCCCCGGGCACGCGGACTACATCAAGAACATGATCACCGGTGCCGCTCAGATGGACGGGGCGATCCTGGTCGTCGCCGCCACCGACGGCCCGATGGCGCAGACCCGCGAGCACGTTCTGCTGGCCAAGCAGGTGGGCGTGCCGTATCTGCTCGTCGCCCTCAACAAGGCGGACATGGTCGACGACGAGGAGATCCTCGAGCTCGTCGAACTCGAGGTTCGCGAGCTGCTGTCGAGCCAGGGCTTCGACGGCGACAACGCGCCGGTCGTGCGGGTCTCGGGCCTGAAGGCCCTGGAAGGCGACCCGAAGTGGGTCCAGTCGATCCTGGATCTGATGGACGCCGTCGACGAGTCGATCCCCGACCCGGTGCGCGACCGCGACAAGCCGTTCCTGATGCCGATCGAGGACGTGTTCACGATCACCGGCCGCGGCACCGTAGTCACCGGCCGGGCCGAGCGGGGCACGCTCCCGCTGAACTCCGAGGTGGAGATCGTGGGACTGCGGCCGACGCAGAAGACCACGGTCACGGGGATCGAGATGTTCCACAAGCAGCTCGACGAGGCGTGGGCCGGCGAGAACTGCGGTCTGCTGCTGCGCGGCACCAAGCGCGACGAGGTCGAGCGCGGTCAGGTCGTCGCCAAACCCGGTACGGTCACTCCGCACACGCAGTTCGAGGGCACGGCCTACATCCTCTCCAAGGAGGAGGGCGGCCGTCACAACCCCTTCTACACGAACTACCGCCCGCAGTTCTACTTCCGGACCACCGACGTCACCGGCGTCATCACCCTGCCCGAGGGCACGGAGATGGTGATGCCCGGTGACACCGTCCCGATGACGGTCGAGCTGATCCAGCCCATCGCGATGGAGGAAGGTCTCGGCTTCGCCATCCGCGAGGGCGGTCGCACCGTCGGCGCGGGAACGGTCACGAAGATCATCAAATAGTCCGCCTCACGCACGAGAGGGGACCGGGGCCCGCCCCGATCCCCTCTCGTGCGTCCGGACAGGTTACGAGAGGGTAAACCCTGGCCGTGTCTGTCGGGAGGAACTTGTGAATGCGCTGAACGTCCGTTAGCGTGCTGCGCGGGGGTACGTCTCGACGGCGCGTCGCACGCACTCCCGTCGCCCATCCGAGTCCGTCCCACATCGTGCCCCAGGAGAGTCCCTCATGAAGAGCCTTCGCACCAGGATCGCCGCGATCGCCGTCGCGGCGATCGCGCTGATCGCAGCGCCGTCCGCGGCGCTCGCCTACACACCTGTCGCCCCGGGCGGCGGCACCGTGACCATCCCCCCCGGGGGCACCGCGACGGTCCCGTTCTCCGGGTTCGCCCCCAACGAGTCCGTGACCTTCACTCTGACCGGTGAGAACGGAGCCGGCGCCACGCTGGCGGCGGTCAAGACCGCGGTCAGCAGCACCTCCACCACCAAGACCGCGAGCGCCACTGGCACCACCAGCGTGACCGTGACGCTGCCCTCCAACGCCTCGGGCACCTACACCCTCGCCGCCACCGGTGCAACCTCAGGCACGACGGCGACGGTGACGATCACCGCCGCGGCTGCTGGCGCGGGCGGTGGCGCCACGCTCCCGGCGACGGGTGTGGACAGCGCATCGCTCATGGGCGTTTGGATCGGCGGCGGCGTCCTGCTTCTCGGCGGACTGGCGGTGACCGTGTTCGCGGTCCGTCGTCAGCGCCAGGAGGCCTGAGACCTCGCGACCCCAGCGACCGAGCCCCCCGGGATCCGTCCCGGGGGGCTCGCGCGTGCGCGGGCAACCCGCGCGACACGCCCGGGTTTGCACGGCGCGTGTCCGCCACGTACACTGATCAGGTTCCACATTCCGGTGGCCGTCGTCGTGCGACCGGATCACTGTCAGGGCAGTGCATAGCGATCGATCGCATCGGACGCTAGGCCGCGGGCAGCAGAACACCACATCTCACTCCGCCCCCGCACGCGTTGCGGGGCGCTTCGCGCGTGCGGCGGGGAGGGGCCGGCGGATGCCGGTGTGACAGCAGAACAGCGGTGCAGCATGCCCGCACGAGCGGAGCAGTACGGGGGCGCGTGCCCCGTGCGTCCGATGCCCCGAGCGGGAGCATGACGCGAAGGAGAGAGTGAGCAGACCATGGCGGGACAGAAGATCCGCATTCGCCTGAAGTCGTACGACCACGCCGGTCTCGACTCGTCGGCCCGCAAGATCGTGGACACCGTGACCCGGGCCGGTGCCACCGTGGTCGGCCCCGTGCCGCTTCCGACGGAGAAGAACGTCGTGGTGGTGATCCGTTCGCCCCACAAGTACAAGGACAGCCGCGAGCACTTCGAGATGCGCACCCACAAGCGCCTCATCGACATCATCGACCCCACGCCCAAGGCGGTCGACTCGCTGATGCGGCTGGACCTGCCCGCCGACGTCAACATCGAGATCAAGCTCTGAGGCACTCATGACCGACACCAACACCACGACCTCGCGCGGAATGCTGGGCACCAAACTCGGCATGACCCAGGTCTGGAACGAGCAGGGCCGACTGATCCCGGTCACCGTGATCCAGGCCACCCCGAACGTGGTCACCCAGATCCGCACGCCCGAGCGCGACGGCTACAGCGCCGTGCAGATCGCCGCGGGCGCCATCGACCCGCGCAAGGTCACGAAGCCTCTCGAGGGCCACTTCGACGCGGCCGGCGTGACGCCCCGCCGTTATGTGGCGGAGATCCGCACCGCGGATGCCGCGGACTACTCCCTCGGCCAGGAGCTCACCGTCGACGGCACCTTCGAGCCCGGTCAGCTGGTCGACGTCGTCGGAACCAGCAAGGGCAAGGGCACGGCCGGTGTGATGAAGCGCCACAACTTCCAGGGCGTGTCCTCCAGCCACGGTGCTCACCGCAACCACCGCAAGCCCGGCTCCATCGGGGCCTCGTCGACGCCGAGCCGCGTCTTCAAGGGCATGCGCATGGCGGGGCGGATGGGTGGCGAGCGCGTCACGGTGCTCAACCTCACCGTCCAGGCGGTCGACGCCGAGAAGGGTCTGCTGCTGGTGAAGGGAGCCGTTCCCGGCGCCCGGGGCCGCACCGTCTACGTCCGCACCGCCGTGAAGGGAGCCTGAGATCATGGCTGACTCCGCGTTGACGATCGTGTCCGCCGGCGGCGGCGCTGCGGGGACCGTGTCCCTGCCGGCCGCGCTGTTCGACACGAACACGAACGTCCCGCTCATCCACCAGGTCGTGGTGGCGCAGCTGGCGGCGGCCCGCCAGGGCACGCACTCCACGAAGCGCCGCGGCGAGGTGTCGGGCTCCGGGCGCAAGCCCTTCAAGCAGAAGGGCACCGGCAACGCCCGGCAGGGCTCCATCCGGGCCCCGCACATGACTGGCGGCGGCATCGTCCACGGCCCGAAACCGCGCGACTACGCCCAGCGCACCCCGAAGAAGATGATCGCCCAGGCCCTGCTCGGCGCGCTCAGCGACCGGGCGCGCGGCGACCGTCTGCATGTGGTCGACGGCTTCGGCGCTGACGGCGCCCCGTCGACGAAGACCGCGGCCGCCCTGCTCGCGAGCCTGGGCGCGGTGCGCAACGTCCTCGTCGTGATCGAGCGGTCCGACGATGTCGCCGCCAAGAGCGTGCGCAACCTGTCGTACGTGCACGTCCTGTCCTACGACCAGCTGAACGCCTACGACGTGCTCGTCTCCGACGACATCGTGTTCACGGCCGCCGCCCTCCAGGCGTTCGTGGCCTCGAAGACACCTCAGGAGGTGACGGCATGACCGCCGTGAACAAGGATCCGCGGGACGTCATCCAGGGTCCCGTCGTGTCGGAGAAGAGCTACGGGCTGATCGACGAGGGCAAGTACACCTTCTTCGTCGACCCTCGCGCCAACAAGACCGAGATCAAGCTCGCCGTCGAGAAGATCTTCGGCGTCAAGGTCGCCTCCGTCAACACGATGAACCGCGCAGGCAAGGCCCAGCGCACGCGCATCGGCAAGGGCCGGCGCAAGGACACCAAACGCGCGATCGTCACGCTCGACCAGCGGCACGATCGACATCTTCACCGCGGTGAACTGACCACAGGACGAGGACACCCATCATGGCTATTCGCAAGTACAAGCCGACGACCCCCGGTCGCCGCGGCTCGTCGGTGGCCGACTTCGCCGAGATCACGAGAACGACGCCGGAGAAGTCCCTGGTGCGGCCGCTGCCGAAGACGGGCGGGCGCAACAACCAGGGCCGGATCACAACCCGTCATATCGGGGGCGGCCACAAGCGCCAGTACCGCGTCATCGACTTCCGCCGCGACGACAAGGACGGCGTGAACGCGAAGGTGGCGCACATCGAGTACGACCCGAACCGCACCGCGCGCATCGCACTGCTGCACTACGCCGACGGCGAGAAGCGCTACATCCTCGCACCCAACCGCCTCCGCCAGGGCGACGTGGTGGAGTCCGGCGCGGCCGCGGACATCAAGCCCGGCAACAACCTGCCGCTGCGCAACATCCCCACCGGAACCGTGGTCCACGCGATCGAACTGCGGCCCGGAGGCGGCGCCAAGCTCGCCCGCTCGGCCGGCGCTGCCGTGCGGCTGGTCGCCAAGGACGGCCCGTACGCGCAGTTGCGACTGCCTTCCGGGGAGATCCGCAACGTCGACGCTCGCTGCCGCGCGACCGTCGGCGAGGTCGGCAACGCCGAACAGTCCAACATCAACTGGGGCAAGGCCGGTCGCAAGCGCTGGCAGGGAGTGCGCCCCACCGTCCGTGGTGTCGCCATGAACCCCGTCGACCACCCGCACGGCGGCGGCGAGGGCAAGACCAGCGGCGGACGCCACCCGGTCTCGCCCTGGGGCAAGCCCGAGGGTCGTACCCGTCACGCCAACAAGGCCAGCGACGCGCTGATCGTCCGGCGCCGCACCGCGGGCAAGAAGCGGAAGTAGGTAGGAGTCGCCATGCCACGCAGCCTGAAGAAGGGCCCCTTCGTCGACGAGCACCTGCTCCGCAAGGTGGTCACGCAGAACGAATCCGGCTCCAAGAACGTGATCCGCACCTGGTCGCGCCGATCCATGATCGTCCCCGCCATGCTCGGGCACACGATCGCGGTGCACGACGGACGCAGGCACATCCCGGTGTTCGTGACCGAATCGATGGTCGGGCACAAGCTGGGCGAGTTCGCCCCGACCCGCACCTTCCGCGGCCACGAGAAGGACGACAAGAAGGGCCGTCGCCGCTGACGCGGCGACCGGAGACGAAGGAGGAAGTCATGGTGGAAGCCGTCGCACGCGTGCGCCACATCCGCGTCACCCCTCAGAAGGCCCGTCGCGTCGTCGCCCTGATCAAGGGCAAGCCCGCCGATGAGGCGCTGGCGATCCTGAAGTTCGCGCCGCAGTCGGCCAGCGAGCCGATCTACAAGCTGGTCGCCTCCGCGAAGGCGAACGCGCGCGTCAAGGCCGACCAGGACAACCAGTACCTGGATGAGCGTGACCTCTACGTGCGGAACGCGTTCGTCGACGAGGGCACGACCCTGAAGCGATTCCAGCCGCGCGCCCAGGGGCGCGCCTACCAGATCAAGAAGCGCACCAGCCACATCACCGTCGTGCTGGCGACGCCCGATGACGACCAGCCGGCCACCGCCGGTGCCACCAAGAAGGCGAGCAGGTAATGGGACAGAAGGTCAGTCCGTACGGCTTCCGTCTCGGCATCACCACAGACCACGTGTCGCGCTGGTTCTCCGACTCCACCAAGCCGGGGCAGCGTTACGCCGACTATGTGGCCGAGGACATCCGCATCCGCAGGCTGCTGCGCAGCAGCCTGGACCGTGCAGGCGTGAGTCGGATCGAGATCGAGCGCACCCGCGATCGGGTGCGGGTCGACATCCACACCGCCCGGCCGGGCATCGTGATCGGGCGCCGGGGCGCGGAGGCCGAGCGGATCCGCACTGACCTGGAGAAGCTCACGGGCAAGCAGATTCAGCTGAACATCCTCGAGGTGAAGAACCCGGAGGCCGACGCGCAGCTGGTGGCTCAGGGCATCGCCGAGCAGCTGTCCGCGCGCGTGGCGTTCCGCCGCGCGATGCGCAAGGGCCTGCAGGGAGCGCAGCGCGCCGGAGCGAAGGGCGTGCGCGTGCAGGTCTCCGGGCGCCTGGGCGGCGCGGAGATGAGCCGGTCGGAGTTCTATCGCGAGGGCCGGGTGCCGCTGCACACGTTGCGCGCGAACATCGACTACGGCTTCTACGAGGCCAAGACCACCTTCGGCAGGATCGGCGTGAAGGTGTGGATCTACAAGGGCGACCTGACCAACAAGGAGCTGGCCCGCGAGCAGGCGGCCCAGAAGCCGATGCGCGACCGCGGCGCCCGCCGCGGCGGACGCAGCGACGCCCCGGTGACGGAAGGAGCGACGGCCTGATGCTCATCCCCCGCAAGGTCAAATATCGCAAGCAGCACCACCCGGGCCGCAGCGGCCAGGCCACCGGCGGCACGAAGGTGTCCTTCGGCGAGTTCGGCATCCAGGCGCTCACCCCGGCGTACGTGACGAACCGTCAGATCGAGTCCGCCCGTATCGCCATGACCCGGCACATCAAGCGCGGCGGCAAGGTGTGGATCAACGTCTACCCCGACCGCCCGCTGACCAAGAAGCCCGCCGAGACCCGCATGGGATCGGGCAAGGGGTCCCCGGAGTGGTGGGTCGCGAACGTCAAGCCGGGCCGCGTGCTGTTCGAGGTCGCCGGCGTCAACGAGCAGCTCGCCCGTGAGGCGCTCACCCGGGCGATCCACAAACTGCCCCTGAAGGCACGCATCATCAAGCGCGAGGAGGGCGACGCGTAATGGCGATCGGAACGAAGCAGCTGGCCCCGAGCGAGCTGGATACCTTCGAGGACGAGCGACTGCGTGACGAGTTGCGCAAGGCCAAGGAGGAGCTGTTCAACCTGCGGTTCCAGTCCGCGACCGGCCAGCTCGAGACGCACGGCCGGATCCGCGTGGTCAAGCGCGACATCGCCCGGCTGTACACGGTGATCCGGGAGCGCGAGCTCGGCATCCGGGCGACCCCAGCCCCCGTAACCGCTGCCAAGCCGCGCCGCGGCCGGAGCAGGAAGGCCGACGACGAGTCGACGGCCGCGAAGGAAGAGACGGAATGATGGCGCAGACCCAGAAGCACACCGTCGAGCACGCCGCGCACGACGTGCGGGACGTCAGCGCTCGCGGATACCGCAAGGCCCGTCGCGGCTACGTCGTCAGCGACCGGATGGACAAGACCATCGTGGTCGAGGTCGAGGACCGTGTGAAGCACCCGCTCTACGGCAAGGTCATGCGCCGCACCTCCAAGGTGAAGGTGCACGACGAGCAGAACGCCGCCGGCATCGGCGACCTCGTGCTCATCCACGAGACCCGCCCGCTCAGCGCCACCAAGCGCTGGCGCCTCGTTCAGATCCTCGAGAAGGCCAAGTAGCCCCGAGGCCGCTGGCAACCCAAGGAGGACACAGTGATTCAGAACGAATCCCGGCTCAAAGTGGCCGACAACACCGGCGCCAAGGAGCTGCTGACCATTCGCGTGCTCGGCGGCTCGAACCGCCGTTACGCGGGCCTGGGCGACGTGATCGTCGCCACCGTGAAGGACGCCATCCCCGGAGGCAACGTCAAGAAGGGCGACGTGGTCAAGGCCGTGGTGGTGCGCACCGTCAAGCAGACGCGGCGCCCGGACGGTTCCTACATCAAGTTCGACGAGAACGCCGCAGTGATCCTGAAGAACGACGGCGAGCCGCGCGGCACCCGCATCTTCGGACCCGTCGGCCGCGAGCTTCGCGACAAGAAGTTCATGAAGATCGTCTCTCTCGCCCCGGAGGTCATCTGATCATGGCGAAGATCAAGAAGGGTGACCTGGTCCAGGTCATCGCCGGCGCCACGCCGGAGCGCGGCGGCGACCGCGGCAAGCAGGGCACGGTGCTGCAGGTGCTGCGGGAGCAGAATCGCGTCATCGTCGAAGGCGTCAACTACGTCACCCGCCACAACCGGGTCGGGCAGACCCAGCGCGGCACCCGCACCGGCGGCATCGAGACGTTCGAGGCGCCCATCCACATCTCCAACGTCGCCCTGGTCGATCCGCAGACCAAGAAGCCCACGCGCGTGGGTCACCGGGTCGAGGAGCAGGTCAAGGACGGCACCCGGCGCACCGTTCGGGTGCGCTACGCCAAGAAGAGCGGTAAGGACCTCTGATGAGCACCGTCACTGCCGCGGAGGCTGGCACCAACCAGCCCCGCCTGAAGCAGAAGTACCGGGACGAGATCCGCGCGGCGCTGCAGGAGGAGTTCGGCTACCCGAACGTCATGCAGATCCCCGGCCTCGTGAAGGTCGTCGTCAACACCGGCGTCGGAGAGGCAGCCCGCGACAGCAAGGTGATCGAGGGCGCCGTCGACGACCTGACTCGGATCACCGGGCAGAAGCCTGTCGTCACGCGCGCTCGCAAGTCGATCGCCCAGTTCAAGCTGCGCGAAGGCCAGCCGATCGGAGCGCATGTGACGCTGCGCGGCGACCGGGCCTGGGAGTTCCTGGACCGGCTCGTCACGCTCGCGCTGCCGCGCATCCGCGACTTCCGGGGCTTGGACGACCGTCAGTTCGACGGCCACGGGAACTACACGTTCGGTCTGGCGGAGCAGTCCGTGTTCCACGAGATCGACCAGGACCGCATCGACCGCGTCCGAGGATTCGACATCACCGTCGTGACCACGGCCACCACCGACGACGAGGGCCGCGCGCTGCTGCGACACCTTGGCTTCCCATTCCGGCGCGGCGACGCGTGACGATCCCGCCGGCACCGCCGGCAACCACCACAGGTCGGCCGCCCTTCCCGGAGCGTCCGAAACCTGGTGAGAGAGAGAAGACAACGACATGACGATGACCGACCCGGTCGCAGACATGCTGACCCGGCTGCGCAACGCCAACTCGGCGCACCATGACGCGGTGACGCTGCCCAGCTCGAAGCTGAAGACCCACATCGCGCAGATCCTCAAGCAGGAGGGCTATATCGCCGACTGGTCTGTCGCGGATGCCCGCGTCGGCCAGTCGCTGACCCTCACGCTGAAGTACGGCCCCAACCGGGAGCGCTCGATCTCCGGGATCAAGCGGGTTTCGAAGCCCGGCCTGCGCGTCTACGCCAAGTCCACGGAGCTGCCGACGGTGCTCGGCGGCCTGGGCGTGGCCATCCTGTCCACCTCCTCCGGTCTGCTCACGGACCGTCAGGCCGAGCAGAAGGGCGTGGGCGGGGAAGTCCTCGCCTACGTGTGGTGATCGCGCGATGTCCCGTATCGGAAGACTCCCCATCGACATCCCGCAGGACGTGACCGTGCAGGTGGACGGGCAGGACGTGTCCGTCACCGGCCCGAAGGGCACGCTCGGCGTCACCGTCGCCCGTCCCATCCAGGTCGCCGTGCAGGACGGCCAGGTGCTGGTGACCCGCCCCGACGACGAGCGGGAGTCCCGGTCGTTGCACGGCCTGACCCGCACCCTGATCAACAACTCCGTCATCGGCGTCACGCAGGGCTACACGAAGGGTCTGGAAGTTGTCGGCACCGGGTATCGCGTCGCCCAGCGCGGCGCGTCCGTCGAGTTCGCGCTCGGCTTCTCCCACCCGGTCCTGGTCGACCCGCCCGAGGGCATCACGCTCACGGTCGAGGGCAACACCAAGCTCACGGTCAGCGGGATCGACAAGCAGGCGGTGGGTGAGGCGGCCGCCAACATCCGAAAGATCCGCAAGCCCGAGCCGTACAAGGGCAAGGGTGTGCGCTACGCCGGCGAAGTCGTGCGGCGCAAGGCCGGAAAGGCTGGTAAGTAACATGGCTGCGACGTCGAAATCCGACTCGCGCGCGCGCCGTCACGCCCGGCTGCGCAAGAAGGTCGTCGGCACCCCCGAACGGCCCCGCCTGGTCGTGAGCCGCTCATCGCGGCACGTGTTCGTGCAGCTCGTCGACGACAGCAAGGGCCACACCGTGGCATCCGCCTCCACCCTGGAGGCGGACCTGCGCGGATTCGGCGGTGACAAGACCGCCAAGGCGCACCGAGTGGGCGAACTGGTGGCCCAAAGGGCGAAAGCCGCTGGAGTGTCGGACGTGGTGTTCGACCGCGGGGGCAACCGCTACGCCGGCCGGGTCGCGGCGATCGCCGACGGCGCCCGCGAAGGAGGATTGAACCTGTGAGCGACAACATTCAGGACACGAACGCGGCTCCGGAGTCGGCGGATGCGGCGCCGGAGTCGGCCGATGCCGTTTCGACGACGACCGAGGGCGACACCGCGCGCGAGCGCGAGCCGCGTCGTGGCAGCCGGGAGCGCAACCCCACCCGTGATCGCAATGCGCGGGACCGCTCCGACAGCCAGTTCCTCGAGCGGGTGGTCTCCATCAACCGCGTCTCGAAGGTCGTCAAGGGCGGTCGGCGCTTCAGCTTCACCGCGCTGGTGATCGTCGGAGACGGCAACGGCATGGTCGGCGTCGGCTACGGCAAGGCGCGCGAGGTGCCACTGGCGATCTCCAAGGGCGTGGAGGACGCGAAGCGGAACTTCTTCCGGGTGCCCCGCACCGGGTCGACCATCCCGCATCCTGTGCAGGGCGAAGCCGCCGCGGGCGTGGTGCTGCTGCGGCCGGCGGCCGCCGGTACCGGCGTGATCGCGGGTGGCCCGGTGCGTGCGGTGCTGGAGTGCGCCGGCATCCACGACGTGCTCTCCAAGTCGCTCGGCTCGTCCAACACGATCAACATCGTCCACGCGACGGTCGCGGCGTTGCAGCAGCTCGAGGAGCCGCGGCAGGTCGCGGCTCGGCGCGGCCTGGAGTTCGACCAGGTCGCCCCGGCGCGACTGATCCGGGCCGATGCCGAAGCGCATCGCGCGCAGAAGGTGGGTGCCTGATGGCTGCCCGGCTGAAAGTGACGCAGATCAAGTCGAAGGTGAGCGAGAAGCAGAACCAGCGGGAGACTCTGCGGTCGCTCGGTCTCAAGCGGATCGGCGACTGCGTCGTCCGTCCGGACGACGCGCAGACCCGCGGGTACGTGCGGACCGTCGCTCACCTGGTGAAGGTGGAGGAGATCGACTGATGGCCCAGAAGGACACGGCTGCCAAGGCGCAGCCAGCCGACGCGGCATCCCGGCGCGCCGCCACCCGGCCCGGCGTGCTGAAGGTGCATCACCTGCGGCCCGTTCCCGGGGCGAACACGCCCAAGACCCGCGTCGGCCGCGGCGAGGGCTCCAAGGGGAAGACCGCCGGACGCGGCACGAAGGGCACCAAGGCCCGCTACAGCGTGCGACCCGGCTTCGAGGGCGGCCAGATGCCGCTGCACATGCGCACCCCGAAGCTGCGCGGGTTCAAGAACCCGTTCCGGGTGGAGTACCAGGTGGTGAACCTGGACCGGCTCGCCGAGCTGTACCCCGACGGGGGCGATGTCACGATCGCGGACCTGGTCGCCAAGGGTGCGGTGCGCAAGAACGAGAAGGTCAAGGTGCTCGGTGGCGGCGAGATCGGCGTGAAGCTGAGCGTCGTCGTCGACAAGGTGTCCGGGTCCGCCGAGCAGAAGATCCTTGCCGCCGGCGGCGAGGTGCGCACGCTCGAGGCCGACTGAGTCTCGGGGCCGGGTTCCCCCCGGCCCCCGAGACGTCCCGGCGGCCCCGGCGGAGCGAACAGCCGCCGCGGCCGGTGGGATAACCTGGACGCCTGTGCGCGCAGCGCGCGCGGAACCCATTCGGAGGATCCCCACCGTGTTCAGCGCAATCGCGCGCGTATTCCGCACTCCCGACCTGCGGCGGAAGATCGGCTTCACGCTCGGCATCATCGTGCTGTACCGCCTCGGCGCTCACGTGCCGTCGCCGTTCGTGGACTTCTCGAACGTCCAGCAGTGCCTCGCGCAGGCATCCGACACCCAGGGCCTGCTGTCGCTGGTGAACCTGTTCTCCGGCGGCGCGCTGCTGCAACTGTCGATCTTCGCGCTCGGCGTCATGCCCTACATCACCGCGACGATCATCGTGCAGCTCCTGCGCGTCGTGATCCCCCGCTTCGAGACCCTCTACAAGGAGGGCCAGGCCGGCCAGACGCGGCTGACGCAGTACACGCGATACCTCACCATCGCACTGGCGCTGCTGCAGTCCACCACGCTGGTGACCGTCGCCCGCAGCGGGCAGCTGTTCGGCAACGTCGGCGTACCGGCGTGCGAGCAGCTGCTCACCAACGACGCCTGGTGGGCTCAGCTGCTCATGATCATCACCATGACCGCCGGCACGGGACTGATCATGTGGTTCGCCGAGCTGATCACCGAACGCGGGATCGGCAATGGGATGTCGCTGCTGATCTTCACCTCGATCGCCGCGACGTTCCCCGCCGCGATGTGGTCCATCTGGCAGGCCCGCGGCTTCGAGGTGTTCCTGCTGGTGCTGGTGGTCGGGATCGTGATCGTGGCGCTGGTGGTGTTCGTGGAGCAATCGCAGCGGCGCATCCCGGTCCAGTACGCCAAACGGATGGTGGGGCGGCGCACCTACGGCGGCACCAACACCTACATCCCCATCAAGGTGAACATGGCCGGGGTGGTTCCGGTCATCTTCGCGTCGTCGCTGCTGTACGTCCCCGCACTGATCGCCCAGTTCAACCAGACCCCCGACGCCAACGGCCAGCTGGCCGGCTGGGTGGTGTGGATCCAGAACTACCTCACCAGCGGCGAGCATCCCCTGTACTGGTTGATCTACTTCCTGCTCATCGTGGGGTTCACCTACTTCTACGTGTCGATCACGTTCAACCCCGTCGACGTCGCCGACAACATGAAGAAGTACGGCGGTTTCATCCCCGGCATCCGCGCCGGACGCCCCACCGCGGAGTACCTGGACTACGTCCTCACCCGGATCACCCTGCCCGGTTCCATCTACCTCGGGCTGGTCGCGCTGATCCCGCTGATCGCCTTGGCCACGGTCAGCGCCAACCAGAACTTCCCCTTCGGCGGCACCTCCATCCTGATCATGGTCGGCGTCGGGCTGGAGACCGTCAAGCAGATCGATGCGCAGCTGCAGCAGCGCCATTACGAAGGGCTCTTGAGATGACCGCACGCCTCCTGATCGTCGGACCGCAGGGATCGGGCAAGGGCACCCAGGGCGTCCGGATCGCCGAGACGTTCGGCGTGCCCGCGGTTTCGACCGGGGACGTGTTCCGCGCCAACATCCAGCAGGGCACCGAGCTGGGCCGGCAGGTGCAGAGCATCATCGCGCGAGGCGACCTGGTGCCCGACGAGCTCACCTCGACGATCGTGCGGGACCGTCTGGCGCAGGATGACGCCGCGCCCGGATTCCTGCTCGACGGCTACCCCCGCAACCTGGGGCAGGTCGCCGATCTGGACGCGTTCCTCGCCTCGCGGGACGAGGCCCTGGATGCGGTGATCGAGCTGAGCGTGCCCCGGGACGAATCGATCGCGCGCCTGATCCGCCGCGCCGCCGAGCAGGGCCGAACCGACGACACCGAGGACGTGATCTCCCACCGCCTCCACCTGTACGAGACCGAGACCGCGCCCATCCTCGATGTGTACCGGGAGCGGAACCTCGTGGAGCGGATCGACGGGGTGGGATCGCTGGACGAGATCACGGAACGGGTCCTGACCGCCCTGATCGCCCGCGGGCTGACCCCGATCACCGCCTGACCCGTGCCGCTGCGCTCGATCTACAAGTCCGCCGCGCAGCTGCGGGCGATGGTGGAGCCGGGACGGATCACGGCTGCGGCGCTCGAGCGCGCGCGGGCACTGATCGCCCCCGGTGTGACCACGGCACAGCTGGATGCCGCGGCGGCGGAGGTGATCGCCGCGCGCGGCGCGCGCTCGAACTTCCGCATGGTGCGCGGGTACCGGCACACCACCTGCGTGTCGGTGAACGAGGAGGTGGTGCACGGCATCCCGGGGGATCGGATGCTGCACGCCGGCGACATCGTCTCCATCGACGCCGGCGCCCAATACCGGGGCTGGAACGGGGACAGCGCGATCACCGTGGTGGTGCCCGACCCGGACCGGCCGGAGCTGGTCCGCGCCCGCCAGGAGCTCGCGCGGGTGACCGAGGACGCGATGTGGGCGGGCATCGCCGCGCTGGCCGGAGCGACGCACGTGGCGGAGGTGGGGGCTGCGATCGAGGACCGCATCCGCGCGGCAGGTCACGGCTACGGCATCCTGCGGGACTACGTCGGCCACGGCATCGGCCGGTCCATGCACGAGCCGCCCAGCGTGTTCAACTACCGCGTGCCCGACCCGGGGCCGCGGGTGGCGCCGGGCCTGGTGCTCGCGATCGAGCCGATGGTGGTCGCCGGCGCCGAGGATACCGTGGTCGCCGCGGACGGGTGGACCGTCTCCACCGCGGACAGGGGTGACGGCTCTCATTGGGAGCACAGCGTCGCCGTGCACCATGATGGGATCTGGGTGCTGACCGCGCCCGACGGTGGAGCCGCCGGGCTCGCGCCCTTCGGGGTCCGCCCCCACGAGATCGGATAGGTACGGACATGGCTGCCGCGCAGAGAAGAGTGAACTGGTTCGCGATCTGGATCAGCGTCGCCGTCGTCGTGGTGGTCGCCGGCGTCGCCGCGCTCGTGATCTGGATGAACTCCGTGGCATCCGACCCCGGTCCGACGCCGCAGTCCGCCATCGTCGACGCCGAGACCGGTGCGATCGTGTTCGGAGAGGGCCCCGACACCGTCGAGACCTACCTCGACTTCATGTGCCCGTACTGCGGCCAATTCGAGCAGGCCGAGGGGGAGACGATCCAGGGCCTGGTCGCCTCGAACGACATCACGCTGCGCGTGACCCCGGTCGCCATCCTCGACCGCCTCTCCCAGGGCACGGAGTTCTCCAGCCGCGCGGCGGCCGCCATGTACTCGATCGCGGTGGCCGACCCCGACAGCGTGTACGCGTTCATGCAGGCGATGTTCGCCAGTCAGCCCGCCGAGAACACGCCCGGCTTGTCCGACGAGCAGATCGTTCAGGTGGCGCGCAACGCGGGCGTCAACGTCACCCCGGAGCTCGAGCAGTCCATCCTGGACCACGAGTACGTGCGGTTCGCCCAGACCCGCACGCTCCCGGACGGCGCCAGCGGCACTCCCACCGTCCTCGTCAACGGCGAACTCATCCAAGTCACCTACAACCCCCAGACCGACATCATCTCCCGCCTCGGCTAACCCCCCTCCTCCCGCGCCCGGCGCGCGCCGCGCGTGACCCGCGAACCCATGCCGTCCGAGCCGAACCACCTCGTGCACGAGATGGGTTCGCAAGTACGGGGTGGGTTCGCGGGTCGCGCGGTGCGCAAGGGACAGGGGCGACAGGATGCGCATGGGAGGGGGTCAGTGCGGGGGGTGGATGCCGAAGGCGCGCAGGCGGTCGCCGAGCCCGGCGGTGGTGAGGTCCGCACTGGTCCAGCGCACCACCGGACGACGCGTCGTGCCGCGGATCCAGTCCTCGCGTCGCTTCTCGGCGCGCCAGGCGGCATCCGGATCGCGGACTCCGTCACGATCGGGTATCAGGTACTTCGACTCGCCGTCGAACTCGCCCCACGCGTCCACGTCGTCCAGGCCGAAGTCCACGAGGTACCGGCCCCCGGACGGGGACGCGACGGGCACCTGCAGCCGCGGCGGGGCGAAGCCCAGGCGGTGGAGCAGGATGCGGCTGTGACTCTCGCCCGGCAGCTGCGCCCGTCCGTCCGCGAACGCGATCACCCATCGAGCCTGACGGATGCCGCGGGATCCGGCCGCTCGTGCCGCGGCATCCTCCAGCTCGCGGCGGAATGCGGCCGCCGCCTCGTCGTCGTACTCCCGGGCCTCGTCGCGCCACGCGCGTAGACGGAACGCCGCATCGGCAGCGGCGACCGCCGTCTCCAGCCCCGTGGTCCGCGCCACGTCGAGCACGGTCCGGGCCAGATCCGTGCACAGCATCCCCAGGCGGTCGGCGCGCTGATCCGCGGCAATTGCGAATTCGTGGCGGGCGACGTCGTCGGCGCTGCTGGCGGTGCGGCCGTCGAGCGTCCGCGCGGCGACGTGCACTCGCGACGGGCGGATGCGGTACAGCGGCAGCCCCCACAGCACCGCGGCTGAGATCCCGACGAACACCGCCCTGCCGATGCGCTGCGAGGCGTGCACGCTCGCGACCTGGACGAGGTGGCGATCCTCGGACCGCGCCAGGCGCCACCACTCCTCCTCGACGTACCAGCCGCGGTGGATGCGGCGGATCTCGCCGGCCCGCACGGCGCGAGCTATCGCCGCATCCCCGCCCCACTCCTCGCACAGCCGGCCCCGGGACCGCAGCGCCTCCCGCACCTCCCGCTCCTGCATCCCCCAACCGTGCCCCGCCGCCCTCCCCGCCCCTCCCTCTTTCCCGCCCCCTGCGCATTCCTTCCCGCCCCCTCCGCCCCTGTGCAGATGCCGAAGTGCGCAGCATCCGACCCGCGAACCCACCCCGTGCTCGCCGACCCATGCGCAGCAGCACGTGGGCTCGCGAACAGGACATGGGTTCGCGGGTCGGGAAGGGGGAGGGCGGCGGGGAAGGGGAAGGGGAGGGAGGGGGATGCGGGGTGGCGAGAAACGGGTGGGTGGCGTAGAGTGGAGCGTTGGTGCGCTGCGCCCTGTTGCGGCGTGTCCGCGCACCGAAACCCATCCGCGCAGACCGGCCGGTCTGCATGAGCGTCAGCGAGGCTATGGCAAAGAAAGACGGTGTCATCGAGATCGAGGGCACGGTGTCGGAGGCGCTGCCGAACGCAATGTTCCGCGTCGAACTCACCAACGGGCATAAGGTGCTCGCCACGATCTCCGGGAAGATGCGGCAGAACTACATCCGCATCATCCCCGAGGACCGGGTGGTTGTGGAGCTCTCTCCCTACGACCTGACCCGCGGACGCATCGTCTACCGCTACCGCTGAGCAGCACCGGCCGGAAAGTAACGGCCCGCGGCGTCGGCCGCGAGCACGAAGACAGCGAACAGGAACAGCATGAAGGTCAACCCGAGCGTCAAGCCGATCTGCGAGCACTGCAAGGTGATCCGCCGGCACGGGCGCGTCATGGTCATCTGCAAGTCGAACCCCCGTCACAAGCAGCGACAGGGCTGACCCGCCGCAACCGCTGACAACAGAACACCTCCTGGCGCAGCCAGAACCCGGATGCGGAAACGGATGCGGGGGACACCTCGGGACGGAGGCCCGGGCACCGGCAGCGTCGCACACCTCCACGACACTCCTCAGGAGACGACATGGCACGCCTCGCCGGCGTCGACATCCCGCGCGACAAGCGCGTGGTGATCGCCCTCACCTACATCTACGGAATCGGCCGCACCCGATCCCACCAGATCCTCGCCGCCACCGGCATCGATGAGAACATCCGCGTGAAGGACCTCAGCGACGACCAGCTGGTGGCGCTGCGCGACCACATCGAGACCACCTACAAGGTGGAGGGGGACCTCCGCCGCGAGGTGACCGCCGACATCCGCCGCAAGGTCGAGATCGGGTCATACCAGGGTCTGCGCCACCGCCGGGGCCTTCCCGTGCACGGCCAGCGCACCAAGACCAACGCCCGCACGCGCAAGGGCCCCAAGCGCACCGTCGCCGGCAAGAAGAAGGCCGGCCGGAAGTAGCGGCCCACCCAGGGATTCAGGAGAGACACTCATGGCACAGGCCAAGTCCGCCGCGCGCAAGCCGCGCCGCAAGGAGAAGAAGAACATCGCGCTCGGTCAGGCGCACATCAAGTCGACGTTCAACAACACGATCGTCTCCATCACCGACCCGGCCGGTGCGGTGATCAGCTGGGCGTCCTCAGGCGGGGTGGGCTTCAAGGGCTCCCGCAAGTCCACGCCGTACGCGGCCGGCATGGCGGCGGAGTCCGCCGCCCGGCAGGCGCAGGAGCACGGCGTGAAGAAGGTCGACGTGTTCGTGAAGGGCCCCGGTTCGGGCCGCGAGACCGCGATTCGGTCGCTGCAGTCGGCGGGCCTGGAGGTCGGCAGCATCCAGGACGTCACCCCGCAGGCGCACAACGGATGCCGCCCGCCCAAGCGCCGGCGCGTCTGAACCGGCCTTGACCTCGCGCCGCGTCCCGTCGGGGCGCGGCGGGGGCGGTCGTTGCCCCCGACAACTCCATATCTCCAGCCACCGCAAGTGTCATATAGCGGGCACTTAGCCGAAAGGAACAGATCGTGCTCATCGCACAGCGTCCCACTCTGACCGAGGAGAAGATCGCGGAATACCGCAGTCGCTTCGTGATCGAGCCCCTTGAGCCGGGCTTCGGATACACGATCGGCAACGCGTTGCGCCGCAGCCTGCTGTCCTCCATCCCCGGTGCGGCGGTCACCAGCATCCGCATCGACGGCGTCCTGCACGAGTTCGACACCATTCCCGGTGTCAAGGAGGACGTCACCGAGATCATCCTGAACATCAAGCGGTTGGTGGTCTCCAGCGAGCGCGATGAGCCGATCACCGCGTACCTGCGCAAGACCGGCGCGGGCGAGGTCACGGCCGCCGACATCTCCGCGCCCGCCGGCGTGGAGGTGCGCAACCCGGAGCTCGTGATCGCCACGCTCAACGATTCCGCCCGCTTCGAGCTGGAGTTGACCATCGAGCGCGGCCGCGGATACGTCTCGGCCGGGCAGAACCGCAACGAGTACGCCGAGGCCGGGCAGATCCCGATCGACTCGATCTACTCCCCGGTGCTGAAGGTCAGCTACCGCGTCGACGCCACCCGCGCCGGCGAGCGCACCGACTTCGACAAGCTCGTGCTGGACGTGGAGACCAAGCCCGCGATCGAGCCGCGGGATGCCGTGGCCTCGGCCGGGCGCACCCTCACCGAGCTGTTCGGCCTGGCGCGCGAGCTGAATGTGGATGCGGAGGGCATCGAGATCGGACCGGCGCCGGCGGAGACGGCGATGGCCAGCGAGCTGTCCATGCCGATCGAGGACCTCGACCTGTCGGTGCGCTCCTACAACTGCCTCAAGCGCGAGGGCATCAACACGGTCTCGGAACTGGTGGCGCTGTCGGACACGCAGTTGATGAACATCCGCAACTTCGGACAGAAGTCGGTGGACGAGGTGCGCGAGAAGCTGGAGTCGCTGGGGCTGTCCCTGAAGGACTCGGTGCCCGGTTTCGACGGCGCGCACTTCTACGGCGGCTACGACGACGACGCCCTCTGACCCGGCCTCTGCCGACCCCTCGATCCTGGAGAACTGACACATGCCCAAGCCCACCAAGGGTCCCCGTCTCGGCGGCGGCCCGGCTCATGAGCGGCTGCTTCTAGCGAACCTCGCCGCCGCACTGTTCACCCACCGGTCCATCACGACCACCGAGACCAAGGCGAAGCGGCTGCGGCCGCTGGCCGAGCGTCTGATCACGTTCGCCAAGCGCGGGGACCTGCACGCCCGGCGCCGGGTGCTCGCGGTGATCGGCGACAAGGAGGTGGTGCATGTCCTGTTCACCGAGATCGCGCCGCTCGTCGCCGAGCGGGAGGGCGGATACACGCGCATCACGAAGATCGGCAACCGCAAGGGCGACAACGCGCCAATGGCGGTGATCGAGCTCGTGCTGGAGCCCGTGGTGAAGAAGAACCGCAGCACTGCGAAGAAGGCGGATGCCGCGCCGCGCCCGGCGCCCGAGCCGGAGGAGCCGGCCGAGGAGTCCGCTGCCGAGCAGGAAGGCCCGGATGCCGAGGAGTCGACGGCGGACGCTCCGGCCGCCGAGCCCGAGACGGATGCCGCCGCCGCGGGCGCGGAGTCGCCGGAGGAGGGGCGGGCCGCCGAGCAGGCCGCCGCCGACGCCGTCGTCGAGGACGAGTCCCGCTAGCACGCCGAACGCAAGAAACCCCGCACACGATGTGCGGGGTTTCTTGCGTTTGGTGTGCATCCTCGCGCGTCCTCAAGGATTCGCGAAGGTTCGCGGAAGGTACTCGCAGATCCCCGCGCGGGCGACGGGGGGCTGCGTACCGTCGGAGGGTGACACCCGAAACGCCCGTAGACATCTCCCCCGACGTGCCCGTCGGCACCCGCCCCAACGACGCGTCCGATGCGGCGCCCTTCCCCGGCCGTCGCCGGCAGTGGGGGACTGAGCGGTCGACGGCGCCGCTGCCAGCCGTCCACACGCCGCCCTCCTCGGCGAAGCTGGTCTGGGGTCGCGTGGCGATCTGGGTGACGATCGCCGTCTGGGCGTTCTACATGCTGAGCATCGTCGTCACCCGCATCCTCGCCGGCGCTTTCGACACCCCGTGGCGGGTGGTGGAGGCCGTGTCGTACCTGATCGTCGTCACGTTCCTGACGTTCTCTGCGCTGATGTATCTCATGGCACGGCAGGCGGCGTTCGAGCGGTTCCGCACGCACAAGCGGGCCGCCCGCGCCGACCTGGACCGCCACTTCTCCGACGCGCACCCGCCCATGACCGTGCTGATCCCCTCGTACGCCGAAGAGCCCGAGGTGGTGGCCAAGACCCTGTGGTCGGCGGCGCTGCAGGAGTACCCGGCGTTGCGCGTGGTGCTCCTCATCGATGACGATCCGAACCCGACCGAACCGGCCGTGTTGGAGCGGCTGCAGCGCACGCGCGACCTCGCAGCTCGGATCGGGGACGCGCTGCGAGACCCGGCGGAACGGTTCCGGGACGGGCAGCTGGCGTTCGAGCACGAGATGCTCGTGCAGGGCTCCATCGCGGGACCGGCGATGGAGCGGGTGGCGGCGGAGTACGCCGAAGCGGTGCGCTGGCTCCGGGACCTCGCAGCGCGCGCGCCCCGGGCCGACCACACCGACGTGTTCTTCATCGAGCAGGTCCTGCTGGGCCTGGCCGATGACCTCGAGGTCACGCGAGGCGCTCTGGAGTCGGCCATAGCCGCGCACGACCGCATCCCCGACACCCGCATCCACGAGCTCCAGCGCCGGCTGGCCTGGATTTTCGGATGTGAACTCACGTCGTTCGAGCGCAAGCGCTATGCGTCGCTGTCCCACGAGGCGAACAAGGCGATGAACCTGAACTCGTACCTGAGCCTGATCGGGGGCCGGTTCCGCGAGCACTCGACCCCCGACGGGCTGCTGTTGCAGCCGGTGGTCGGAACCGCCGAGGCCGACCTGGTCGTGCCCAATTCCGAGTTCGTGCTCACCCTGGACGCCGACTCGATGCTGCTGCGCGACTACTGCCTGCGTCTGGTGCATTTTCTGGAGCAGCCCGACAACGCCCGCGTCGCGGTGGCGCAGACTCCCTACTCTTCGTACCGGGGCGCCCCCACGCGCCTGGAGCGGCTGGCCAGCGCCACGACGGACCTGCAGCACATCCAGCACCAGGGGATGACCAAGCACCACGCCACCTTCTGGGTAGGCGCGAACGCGGTCATCCGGATGGAGGCGCTGGACGAGCTGCTGGAGATCGAGGAGGAGAACGGCTTCGAGGTGCGTCGCTACGTGCAGGACCGCACCGTCATCGAGGACACGGAGTCCAGTGTGGACCTCGGGGATCACGACTGGACGCTGGTGAACTACCCCGAGCGCCTCAGCTACAGCGCCACGCCCCCGGACTTCGGATCACTCGTGGTGCAGCGGCGCCGGTGGGCGAACGGGGGCCTGCTCATCCTCCCGAAACTGCTCGGCCAAGCACGCCGCCGCCGGCTGGCGCTCGCGCCGATGCCGCTGGCGGAGTTCTTGCTGCGCACCAACTACATGGCCTCGATCGCGTGGGCGAGCTTCGGACTGGTGTTCCTGCTCGTCTACCCGTACGACAGCCGGCTGGTCAGCCCGCTCGTGCTTGTCGGCGCGTTGCCGTACTTCCTCGCCATGGCCAGCGATCTGCACTACGCGGGATACAAGCGGCTCGACGTGCTGCGCATCTACGGGTTCAACCTGATCCTTCTGCCGGTGAACCTCGCTGGTGTGCTCAAGAGCATCCAGCAGGGGATGACGGGCATGAAGATCCCCTTCGCCCGCACGCCGAAGGTCTCGGGACGCACCGCCACCACGCTGCTGTACGTGCTGGCTCCCTACCTGATCGTCGCGTTCTCGGCGTTCGTGGCATGGCGAAGCCTGGTGTCCGGCAGCTGGGGCACACTCGCGTTCTCACTGTTCAACGGCATCACCGCCGCGTGGGCGATCGTGGCGTACATCGGGCTGAAGAACTCCGTCGTGGACGTCTGGCTCGGCCTCACCGACTGGATGTGGGTGCCTGCGCCAACACCGGCTCGTGATGAGGATGCCGCGGAGAGCGAAGACTGGCGGCGGACCCTTCACGACGGCTCCGCCGCGCCGGGCACCACTTCCGCCCTGGACGCGGCCTCGCCCTCCGGCGGGGGCTCCCGGCGGGGCCGGCGACAGGACCGCGACCGGCGACGTCCGGTCGCGCCGGTCGGAGCGAGGAAGTGATGGCCTCGGCACGGCACGCTGGGATGCGGCTTTCCCCGGTGCGGCTCGCCCTCACCATCGTGATCGTGCTGGTGATCGCGGCGACAGCGATCGTCGTGCCTCTCACCCTTGCTCGGCAGGATGCCGCGGAGCGCGGGCCGGCCGGTCCCGGCTGGTTCGGCGGCTACTTCGACGCGACCGCGGCGGCTGCATCCGAGATTCCGGTCAACGACTCGGGCGCACCCAGCACCGTGGTGCTCGCGTTCGTCGTCGCCGCCACCGCGCACGACTGCACGCCGTCGTGGGGCGCGGCGTACACAATGGCGGAGGCAGCATCCCAGATCGACCTGGACCGCAAGGTCGCCCGCATCCGAGAGCGCGGCGATGACATCGCCGTCTCGTTCGGCGGCGCCATCAACACCGAGCTGGCGGTGGCGTGCACCGACACGACGGAACTCGCCGACGCGTACCGGTCGGTGATCGACCGGTACGACGGTTCGTTCATCGATCTCGATCTGGAGTACGGCAACCTCACGGACGAGGCGGCCGGGCAACGCCGCGCGGCGGCCATCGCGCAGCTGCAGAAGGAATACGCCGCTGACGGCCATCCGCTGGCGGTGTGGCTGACCCTTCCGGTCGCCCCCGACGGGCTCACCGATGAGGGGATGGGTGCGGTGGAGCAGATGCTCGAGGCGGGCGTGGACCTGGCCGGCGTGAACACGATGACCATGGACTACGGCGTCGACCTGGCAGGGCGGAGCATGGCGGACGCATCCGAGGATGCGCTCACCGCCGTGCACGGCCAGCTGTCACGCCTGCTGTCCCGCTACGAGGTGGTCCCCGCATCGGGGGACGTATGGAGCATGCTCGGCGCGACTCCGATGATCGGCCAGAACGATGTGGCCACGGAGGTGTTCACTTTGGCGGATGCTGCTCAGCTCAACGAGTTCGCCGCCGGGCGGGGCCTGGGGCGGATGTCGATGTGGTCGCTGAACCGGGACCGCACCTGCGGCCCGAACTACCCCGACACCACTGTCGTGTCGGACTCGTGCAGCGGAGTGCAGCAGAACGGACAGAGCTTCGCCGCAGTGCTGTCCCAGGGAATGGACACGGCCCCGGTGAGCACCGCCACGCCGACCGTGACCCAGCGGCCCACGGCGGAGCCCACGGACGACCCAGCGAAGAGCCCCTATCCGGTGTGGTCGGAGGACGCCTCGTACTCCTCGGGCGTGAAGGTGGTCTGGCGGGGCAACGTATACACCGCGAAGTGGTGGACGCAGGGCGGGGCCGAGCCGGATGATCCGACGCTGAGTGCGGAGGAGACGCCCTGGGTGTACGTCGGGCCGGTGCTGCCGGGCGACAAGCCGTTCACACTGCCGACCCTGCCGCCGGGCACGTACCCGGAGTGGACCGCGGATGGCGTGTATCGGGCGGGCGACCGGGTGCTCTACAACGGCACTCCATACGTCGCCAAGTGGTTCAGTCAGGGTGAGAGCCCGGTGGTCGGGATCACCGACAAGGACCGCTCACCGTGGCGTCTGCTCACTGAGCCGTAGGGGCCCCGGGCGGGGCGACCAGGGTCCGCGCCCGCAGCTGGAGTTCGCCGGCACGCCGCTCGGCGAACTCCAGCTCCCGTGCCCGAGCCTCCTGCGCTTGTGCGAGCGCCTGACCGACCACGTCGGCGAAGATCCGCCCCGCCGCCTCCCCGGGGTGGACCTCGTCGCCGGCGAGCAGATCCCGGTGCGGGGCGATCGCGCCCGCCCAGTCGGCGACCTGCACGTCCCGGTGGGATCGGGCGAAGGCGGCGATCTCGTCGTTGACCCCGGGTATCCACGAGCGTGGGGCGGATGCCGTCACGAGCACCAGTTGACGGTCGGGGCCGATGATGCCCAGGATCTCCGCGAGCGTGTCGGCATCGATGGGCCCGTTCGTGCCGAGCGCGAGCACGACGTAGGGCCGCAGCCGCCCCGCGTCCGCGAGGTCCCGAAGGATGTCGGGAGCAGCATACATCGATCGTGACACGGTGGCGTCGACCTCGATGCCGGGGAATCGTTCCAGCAGGCCCGGTGCCGAGGCGAGCATCACCGAGTCGCCGATGGCAGTCACCTGGTCGCCCGTGACCGGTGGGACCGCGACCGCAGCGGCGCTGGCTGGGTCCGCCGGCCCGGGCCCGGCACCCGGCTCGTCCGCGGCGGAAGGGGGCCCCGGTGCGGCGGTCGGAGCGGGGGTGGTCCGTTCCGGGGATGCGGCCTGGTCGCGCAGGGCGGCGGCTCCGGCGGCGACGGCGGCCTCGCCGCTGGAGAGGGCGGGCGCGGCAGCGACGGCGGCGGAGGTGCCGCCCACCATGAGTGCGGATGCTGTCAGCCCCGCCAGCGCGACCGTGCGGCCGCGGGCCGACCCGGTGAGGGCGTGTCCGATCCTGGCCGCGGTGCCGCGGAACCCGTGCCGGCGGATGGGGGTCTCCACCCAGCGGTAGGAGAGTTCCGCTGCGGCGATGGTGAGCCCGAGCACGACCAGGCCGGCCGGCCAGGTCACGGCCTCCGTGCCGCCGGCCAGCAGTACGAGGAGCGGCCAGTGCCACAGGTACAGGGCGTAGGAGCGCTCGCCCGCCCAGCGCAGCGGCTGTGCGTCGAGACCGGCACCCAGGTGCGTTCCCGGCCAGACGGCTGAGGTGATGACGATGGCGGTGGCGAGGGCGGCGCCGGCGAGCGCACCGGGGAAGGTCAGCGGGGTGGGAGTCTCCGGCAGTGTCGCCATCGCCAGCAGCGTCGCGAGCGCCGCCGCACCGGCCACGGTCGCCCCGATCCGGACGTCCCGGCGCAGCATCCACCCGCGAGGACGGTCGGTGACGGCGGGCAGCACGAACGCGAGCGCGACCCCGAGCAGGATGCCGAACGCGTGCGTGCCCGTGCCGTAGTACGCCCGCGTCACGTCGGCTGAGCCCGCGGGGCCGGATGCCGCGGCGGCGACCAGCGCCGCCATCCACACCGCTGAACCGGCGGAGGCCACAAGCGCGACGGCGGCGCGGGTCCAGCGGCCGGGGATCAGGAGCAGGAGCGGCAGCAGAAGCGGCCACAGCACGTAGAACTGCTCCTCCACCGCGAGCGACCAGAGGTTCCGGAACAGCTCCGGCTGCCCGGCCTGGAAGTAGTCGGCACCGCCCGCGATCATCAGCCAGTTGGACGAGAACGTCGCCGCGCCCAGCAGCTGCCGGCCCAGGCCCACGAGCACGTCGCCGCCGACGAACCACGCGGCGGTGCTGCACACCGTCAGGAGCACCGCCAGCGCCGGCAGCAGCCGCCGGGCGCGCCGCTGCCAGAAGCCCGTCAGCCGGATGCGGCCGGTGCGATCGTGCTCGCGCAGCAGCAGCGAGGTGATGAGGAACCCGCTGATCACGAAGAACACGTCCACGCCCACGAATCCGCCCCGCACCGGCAGCTGCGGGAACACGTGGTAGACGATCACCACGCCGACCGCGAGGGCGCGGAGGCCGTCGAGCCCCGGGTAGCGCGCGCGGGGGGAGACCGAAGTGGTGGCGGGCGTCATCGGAACCTGGGGCGGGGAGGGGGCGGGCGGCGGCCTCCAGTGTACGTCCGGCGGATGGCCGGGCGCGGGGCGGGAGCGTGGTTAGGCTGGGGCGGATGCGGATCCGGCTGGACATCGCCTATGACGGCTCCCACTTCCGCGGCTGGGCGCGTCAGCCCGGGCTGCGGACGGTGCAGGGGGTGCTGGAGGACGCGATCGAGCGGGTGCTGGGGGCGCCGCTGCGGCTGACGGTGGCCGGCCGCACCGACTCCGGGGTGCATGCGGCGGGGCAGGTGGCGCACCTGGATGTTCCTGATGAGGTGCTGCGCCGCGCGGCCCGCCCGGGCCGGGACGAGGATGCCGCGGCGGCGCTCGCCGGCCGCATCCGGGGCGTGCTGGGGGCCTACCCGGATGTGACGGTGCGCCGCAGCGCCCCCGCCCCGGATGGCTTCGACGCGCGGTTCTCGGCGGTGTGGCGCCGGTACGAGTACCGCATCGCCGACGACGCGACCGGTTACGACCCGTTGGAACGGCATCGCACCACGACCGTGCGGGGGCGGCTGGATGAGGCGGCGATGGATGCCGCGGCCCGCTCGCTCCTGGGGCTGCACGACTTCGCCGCGTATTGCCGCCCCCGGGAAGGCGCCACCACGGTGCGCACGCTGCTGGACTTCGGATGGCGCCGGGACGAGGACGGGGTCGTGGTGGGCGCGGTGCGCGCCGACGCGTTCTGCCACAGCATGGTGCGCGCCCTGGCAGGCGCGTGCGTGGCGGTGGGGGCGGGCCGGCTCGCGGCGGAGCAGCTCGTGGCGATGCGCGATGCGGCGGGGCGGGACGGCGGGGCGCGCGGCACCGGCTTCGCGGTGCTTCCTGCCCGCGGACTCACGTTGACGGAGGTGGGCTACCCGGAGGATGCGCTGCTGGCCGCGCGGGCGGAGCAGACCCGGGCCCGGCGGGACCGGGACGACTGACGATGGCGGTTGTTCCGCGACCGTCCACCGAACGCTCATCCGCGCGGACTATCGTGGGCCCGACATGAGGGTCATCTCCTACAACCTCCGCAAGCACCGCGCCGCCGGTGAGATCGCCGACCTGGCCGAGCATCATGCGGCGGACGTGCTGTGCCTGCAGGAGGCCGACACCAGCGCGCTGCCGGGGGAGGTGGGCGGTCTGCGGCTGGCGGAGGCGACGCAGCGCAACAGGCTCGGACTGGCGGTGTACTACCGGGAGAGCAGCTTCCGCCTCACCGCCGTGCGGACGATCGCGCTGAAGAAGTCGCTGCACGACATGGTGCTGCGCCCGGCGGAGGAGCGGATGCTGGGCGTGCGGTTGCATGAGATCGATTCCGGCCGTGCGCTCGTCGTGGCCTCGTTCCACGCCGCGCCGTTGACGGCGATGAACTCGCTGCGCCGGGAGCAGATCCGCACGGCGCTCGCGGAGCTGCAGCGGCTTGGCCCCGGGCTGCCGGCGCTCATGGTGGGGGACTACAACTACCCGGTGTTCAAGGAGCGGCTGGGCCAGAGCGTGCGGGAGCAGGGATACGAGCTGACCCTGAGCGATTCCCGCACCTACACCCGGTACCGGCTGTTCCGTGGACACTACGACTTCGCCACCTCCGCCGGGTTCGAGATCGACACCGTCCGCACACTCCCGCAGGGGCTGAGCGACCACCTGCCGATCCTGGTGACCGCGTTCCCGCAGGCGTCGACGCAGCAGGAGGCCGCAGAGCCGCTGGCCGGCTGAGCAGCCTGTCAGCAGGCCGGTTCGACCGGGATCTCGCTGCCGGGGATCACGGGCGTCGCCCGCACCGTGAGCGCTGCGGTGGCCGGGGTGCGCACCCGCACGGCGGCGGTGGCCTGCTCGCCGGGGGCCAGGTCGGTCGTCCAGATCAGCACGGGCCGGCCCTCGTCGGTGCCGGTCGCGAACCCGGGCGCGCTCGCGGTCCCGAGCTCCTGGGACGACACCAGCTCGGCCCCGGCGGGAAGGTACAGGTATGCGACGGTGCGGGTGGTGCCGGGCGGTACCCCGAAGGCACCGCCGCCGGTGATGTAGGCCGGCAGGGATGCCGCGTCAGCCGGGGCGCGCGCGGCGATCGTCACGGTCAGCGCCGCCTCAGCCGCCGTCCCCGCCGCGGGGCACCACCCGACGCCGACGCCGAACGCCGCGTAGTAGTCCATCTTCGACCCGGTCCCGTCGTTCACGTACACCCCGAACCCCGTGGTGTCCGCATCCGTGACCGGCAGCGCTCCCTGCAGAGTGGTGCCGTCGAGCACCGCCTGCTCGGCCGGGTCGGCGCTCCACACCAGCAGCCGGTGCTCCGCGCCCGCCTGCGCGAGCGCGGCGATCAGCGCCTCCGGGTCACCGGTGCCGGAGGCGAGCGCGGCGAACACGGCGGCGGCCGCCTGCTGGAAGAACGCGTCCTGGTCGGCGGGGTTCTCGTACCGCTGGTACACCTCGTTGAGCAGCAGCGGCACGGCGGAGTCCGCGGTGAGGGTGTCGCCGGAGGGGAGCGGCACCGGACCGGTGGCGCGCAGCAGATACGACAGCGCGACCGGGTCGACGGAGACCACGCCGTCCACGGGGCGCCCCCCGCTCTCCCGCGCCCACAGCTCGCGGGCCAGGGGCGCCGCCTGCGGGAACGCCGGCAGCTGGGTGACGTTCTGGATCCAGCGGCCGGGCTTCGTGTCGAAGATGGCGCGCTGCTCGTCGCTGAGCGCCAGCACCGAGTCGGGGTAGGACGTGAAGTCGGAGGAGGATCCCTGCGCGGCGAGGGTGATCGCGCCGCCATCGGTGTGCACCAGGGCGACCGCGCCCACGATCCCGCCCAGTGAGCGCCATTCGGCGTTGTTCTGGAACACCACCAGGTAGTCGCGGGGACCGGAGGATCCGAGGGCGGCGGGCAGCACTGCGGTGGCGCGATGGAGCGCATCGGTGGCGCCCGCGGCGTCGCCGAGCACCTGGCGCAGGGCGCCGATCTGCTCGGCGACGGGGGCC
Organism: uncultured Actinomycetota bacterium; assembly: GCA_963696115.1. Classification (GTDB taxonomy): domain Bacteria; phylum Actinomycetota; class Actinomycetes; order Actinomycetales; family Microbacteriaceae; genus Microbacterium. The sequence continues at coordinate 67,793 of CAVOIT010000007.1, forward strand.
AGGAGTGCGTCGTCGTCGATGGCGTCGACGGATGCCGCGGCGGCGGCGGCCGCCTGGGCGCTGGCTGCGGCGGGCGCGGCCAGGGCCTGCAGGGCGGCCACGTCGAAGCGCCCGTCGACGGGGTGGAGCACCGCGGGATCCAGGCTCCCCGTGGCGACGAGGGGCTGCAGCGCTCCGGCGGCCAGATCGTCGGTGGCGCCGATCGCGACGCGCACGGCCCGCAGCTGGTCGCCCGCCCACGGCAGGGTTTCGGCGGTCCGCCACACCGGGTCTCCGGTGAGGTCGCGGGCGGTGCCCGTGCGCACGACGACCTCGTCGAGCGCGGCGGCGGCCGTGGCGGGATCGTCGAGCTGCGTCGTGAGGGTGCGCGCGGTCGCTTCCGCCTCCCGCAGCTCCCCGACGGCGAGCATCCCCCGCACCGCGACCCACGCGCCGCCGGCGACCGCCGCGGCGAGCAGGGCGGCCAGCACCCACACCGCGACGCGCCCGGTGGCGCGCGCGGCGGGCGGCAGCGGATCCGCGGTCATCGCGTTACCCGGAGTGTCTCCGCGTTCACGCACCCGGCGTCTCGCCGGTCAAGCGGTAGCCCACGCCCCGCACCGTCTCGATGTACTGCGGATGGGTGGGCTGGTCGCCGAGCTTGCGGCGCAGGTTGGTCATGTGCGCTTCGACCGCTCGCTTGTCCGACTCCCCCACGTAGTAGGAGGTGACGTAGGCGTCACCGCGCAGCAGCAGCGTGAGGTCGGCCTTGCTCCGCACCCGCCGACGTGACTCCATCAGTGTGGCCAGCAGGTCGAACTCGGTTCGGGTCAGATCGAGGGTCTCGCCGCCGCGCATCACGACCCGGGTCTCCGGGTTCAGGCGCAGGTCGCGGTGCATGATCCAGGCCCCGTCGTCTGTGCCGATCGGCACGACGGAGGCGGCGGCTTCGGCGGTGGCGCCGCCCCCGCTCTGCGGCTGCTCGTCCGGCGCCAGTCGGGGACGGCGCAGCAGCGCCTCGATCCGGGCGCGGAACTCGCGCGGCCGGAACGGCTTCACGATGTAGTCGTCTGCGCCCGCGCCGAGCCCGAGCACGACGTCGGCCTCCTCGGCGAGGCCGGTCAGCATCACGATGAGAGTGTCGCTCTGCTCTCGGATGCGGCGCGCGGCCTCGAACCCGTCGATCCCGGGCATGCTCACGTCGAGGGTGGTGATCACCGGGTGGTGCTCGAGCACGGCCGCCACCCCGTCGGGGCCGTTCGCTGCGGTGACGGTCTCGAATCCGATGCGCTCCAGCACCCCGGCGACGAGGTGGCGCACGTCGGCGTCGTCCTCCACGACGACCGCGACTCGACGTGGTTGCGGATTGTCCATTGAGCCGACCCCTCCCCGCGGCAGCGCCGCGGCCGACCGCGAACGGGCGGTCTCCACGATTGTTTCACAGGGCGGCGAGAGTCATCGGTGCCCGACAGAACCCGTGCGAGCCGGGTCGGGGGCCACCTTCGGACTCTACCGGTGGGAGCGATAGCCTGGCGGCAACGAACGGGAGGACGCGGATGAGCGATCTGATCATCGTCGGGGTGACCGATCGGCAGGCATCACGCCGGGCGATCGAATGGGCCGCCGACCGGGCGCGGCACGGGGGCCAGCCGGTGGAGCTGATGTCGATCATCGGTGGCGCCGTGGGCGCGGCCGGTGAAGACGGTGTTCTCAGTGACGCGGTGGCGGGGGCGACCGCGCGGCTCGAGCAGGTGGCGGCCGAACTGGCAGCCTCGGGTGTGGCGACGCGGGTGCGCGTGCAGACCGGCAACCCGACGGCGGTGCTCGTGGACGCGTCGGCGGATGCTGCGCTGCTCGTGATCGGCGGCGAGCCCCACGCGCACAACCGCCGCGGGCAGCACGGTTCCCGCATCGCGGCGGGGGCGCACTGCCCGGTGGTGGTGGTCCCGAGCGTCGCCGACGACACGCCTCGCCACGGCGTTGTGGTCGGTGTGGACGGGTCGGACGTGTCGGACGCGGCGATCGAGTTCGCGGCGGTCGAGGCCGAGCGCCTGGGCGAGCCGCTGACGGTGGTCTCGGCGTGGATGCCGGTCGCGATACCGGGCGACTTCGGCGTGTATCCGGACGTGTATCTGTCCGACTTGGAAGGGATCACGCGCGGCGTCGTGGACGACGTGGTCGAGCGGGTGGCGGCCGCGCACCCGGCCCTGCACGTGGAGGGCCGGGTGGGCGAGGGCGACCCGGCGTCGGTGGTGGTGGAGGCGGCATCCACCGCGGTGCTGGTGGTAGTCGGGTCGCACGGCCGCGGCGGTTTCGCCCGGTTCCTGCTCGGCTCCGTCAGCGAGGAGGTCGTCGCCCACCTGCCGGCGGTCACCGCGGTGGTGCGCTGACCCCGTACCCTTCCGATACCATTCCGACCATGGCGCGAGGGGAGATCCGCGATCCCAATCCCGGGCGATCGCGGCTGCTGGTCTACATGGGGGTGGCGCTGCTGGCGCTGGGCGTGGCGGCGCTGGTCTACGCGTCGGTGATCAGCTATCTGAACGCGATCCTGTAGCCGGCTGGGGAGCCGTCGCCGGCAGCGTGACGGTGGCGCGCAAGCCGCCCTGGCTGCGGTTGGCGAGCGTGACGGTGCCGCCGTTGCGCTCGGCCAGTTCCGCCACGATCGCCAGTCCCAACCCCGCGCCGGGGGTGTTGCGGGCTTCCGCCTCGGGGCTGCGGTAGAAGCGGTCGAAGGCGTGCTCCAGCACCTCCGGCGGCATCCCCGGTCCCGTGTCCAGCACCTGGATGGCGGTGCGCCCGTCCGCGGTGGCGCTGCGGATCGTGATGGTGCCCCCCGCAGGGGTGAATTTCAGTGCATTGGACACCAGGTTCGTGAGGATGCGGCCGACATCCCGGGGCGACGCCCACACGGTGTGGTCACCGTCCGTCTCCCCGGAGAGGGTCACTTCCCGCGTGGTCGTCGTGGGCCGGTACGTGGCGATGACATCGTCGACGAGACTCGTGACGGCGAGCAGCTCCGGGGTGGGCGACGCGGAGTCGGCGGCGAGGCTGGTGAGGGTCAGCACGTCCTCGACGAGGTACGCGAGGCGGTTCGCGTTCCGTTCGATCACGCCGACCCACTGACGCTCGGCGGGGGTGAGGAATGGCGACTCGCCGAGCATCTCGACGTACCCGAGGATGCTCGTGATGGGCGTGCGCAGCTCATGGCTGGTGGTGGCGAGGAAGTCCTCCCGCTGACGCTCCAGCTCCAGCCGCGTCGACAGGGCGGCGGCGCGTTCCCGTTCCGCCGCGAGCAGAGCCTCCGTGGACCGCAGAGCATCCGTGATGTCGACGAATTGCGCGACGAACCGGTCCCGGTCGTCGGGTATCCGGTTGGCGATCACGCTGATGGTGGCGCCCGTGCTCGCCACGCGGTACGTGCCTTGCGAGCCGTCGATCACGGTGGTCAAGGCCCGGTCGGCGACGGCGCCGCGCCAGATCCCGTCCGGGCCCACCTCGTCGCCCAGGGTGGCGAGGGCAGCGCGGTTGGCCCACAGGATGCGCACGGGCCCGTCGCGGCGCTCGGCGATCAGGAGACCCACCTGCGTGTCGACGAACCCGCCTTCCAGCAGCCGACTCAGGTTGGTCGCGGTGCGCGTGGCGGACCGCACCTCCGACCGCGCCGCCGTCAGCAGCAGGCCGACCACGGCGAGGCCGATGACGAACAACACCATTGCGAACGTGCGTTCGGAAGGCAGCAGGAGTGTGCTGGTGAGTGGTCCTCCCCCGGCGCGCCCCAGCACGAGGATGGCGATCCCGGTCAGCAGCGTCTCGGTCAGCACCACAGGGGGCGGGAAGCGCACCGCCGCCCACACCACCAGGCTGAACGGCACGAACGACAACACCATGAGTGCACCCGGTGCGAACACGATGAACACGGATGCTGCCAGCAGCGTCGCCTGCACGATGATCTCCGGCGTCGGCACGCCGCGGGGTACCGACGCCGGGAGCAGGGCGAACGGGGCCACCAGCAGCACGGCGGCGGCGTGCGAGGCGGTGGCCTGCAGGAGCACGCCCGCGAAGTCGCCGCCGGCCAGAAGCGCCGTGCCGGTGGCGGCGATCAGACCGAGGGTCACGGCGCCGGCGATGGCGGCCAGAATGAAACGCAGGGCGTTCCACGAGGTGCGCAGCCGGAACCGTGCCGGACCGGTGGTCAGCAGCGACGCCACGACGGCGACCTCGGCGGCGTTGCCGACGCCGAACACCAGGCTCAGCGGCACCGGCCGACCGGCGACGGCGTTCGCGGCCGCGGTGACGACGAGCACGAGCGCGACGACGGCCCAGCGTCGCCGTCCCGTGTTCAGCAGCGCGAACAGCACCGAGAGCCCGGCGGCGGGCCACCACACGGCGACGGTGTTCTCGCGGGGCGAGGCGAGTACTCCGCCGACCGCGAGCGCGAAGATCAGCGCCGCGGCGACAGGCCACGCCCACCAGCGCGGGCTCCATTCGCGTCGCTCGCCCTCGCCGATCTGCGACAGTTCGCCGTAGGGCGACATCACCATGAGGGCACCGTATCGGATGGGTCCCGGCGGATGAACGGATGGTCCTGCCGCGATGAGTCACGGTAGCGTCGTCATTCGGGGGAGGGAACGCGATGGCCGCCATCCTGGTCGTGGAGGACGATGCCGACGTCGCCGCGCTGCTGCGGATGCGTTTGGATGCCGCCGGTCACGTCGTCCGCGTGGCCGCGGACGGCGAGGAGGGTCTGACACTGGCGCAGGCCGGCGGCGTCGACCTGGTGATCCTGGACTGGATGCTGCCGGGCCGCAGCGGCCTGGATGTCTGCCAGGCGCTACGCGCCGGCTCCGCGTTCACCGGCCGCATCCTGATGCTGACGGCGCGCGCGACGGAATCGGACCGCGAGCACGCGCTCGCCGCCGGAGCGGACGAGTTCATCACCAAGCCGTTCTCCCCGCGCGAGCTCGTGGCCCGGGTCGCGCGGCTGCTGGCCTGACCCCGATTCAGCGCACCTCGCTGCGATCGGCGATGCGTCGGGTGCGGATGAGGCTGGCGACCGCCGCTATGGCGAGTGTGCCGGCGATGAACAGCAACGAGAACCAGATCGGGATCTCGGGGGCCCACGGGACGGGCTGCCCGCCGTTGATGAACGGCACTTCGTTGACGTGCAGGGCGTGCAGCACGAGTTTGACGCCGATGAACGCGAGGATCACAGCGAGTCCCTGCGCGAGGTACACGAGCCGCTCCAGCAGGCCGCCGATGAGGAAGTACAGCTGTCGCAGCCCCATCAGCGCGAACGCGTTGGCGGTGAACACGAGGTAGGCCTCCTCGGTGAGCCCGTAGATGGCGGGGATGGAGTCCAGGGCGAACAGCAGGTCGATGAACCCGATCGCCACGATGGTCAGGGCCAGCGGAGTGAGGTGTCGGCGGCCGCCGAGCCTGACGGTGAGCCGGTCGCCGTGGTAGTCGTCGGTGACGGGGAACAGCCGCCGCGTGACTCGGACGAACAGGTTCTGGCTGGGGTCGGCCCCATGGTTGGGCGCCACCTGCCGGTAGGCGAGCACGAGCAGCAGCGCCCCGAACAGGTAGAACACCCACGAGAAGTTCTCGATCAGGGCGGCGCCGGCGGCGATGAACACTCCGCGCATCACCAGGGCGATCACGATGCCGATCATGAGCACCTTCTGCTGGTACTCGCGGGGCACCGCGAACGCGGTCATGATCATCAGGAACACGAACAGGTTGTCGACCGACAGCGCTTTCTCGGTGAGGTAGCCGGCGAGGTACTCGCCGCCGTACTGCCATCCGGAGAGAAGGCCCACGCCCACGCCGAACAGCAGCGCGAGCCCGATGTAGAAGGCGGACCACCGCGCCGCTTCGCCGAGGCTCGGCTCGTGGGGGGTGCGCACGTGCGCGAAGAACTCGTACACGAAGAACGCGATCGTGACGGCGATCGTGATGATCCAGACGAGAGGCGTGACGTCCATGGGTGCTCCCTGGGTGCGGCCGGCAAGGTCGTCGCCCAGGTCTCCTCCACCCCGGCCGAGACCGGGACCGACGGGCCGGGACCGCCCGGGGGCGGGTCCGTCGTGACGGGTCCGTCGCGTTGGGAGTACTCCCCTCTGCGTGCCGTCATCCTAACGGATGCGTCCGGGAGTGCGGTCTTAGGAGCAGGGCGCGAGGAAGGCCTTGACGAAAGCGCCGGTCTGGTAGGCGTACTGGTACACCCATTCCCAGGGCGTCAGGTGCGGGTCGACGGCGATCACGGTGACCTCGCCGGGGTAGCAGGTGTCGAAGATGTAGCGGGTGCGGGCGACGTGGGGGGTGTAGGTGATGACGATGGTGCGCTCCACCCCGTGCTCCGCGGCGAACCGATCGAGCAGCAGCGCCTCCCCGGCGGTGGTGAACGGCTCGGGGGTGGCGCAGGTGATGCGCGGGTCGCGGCAGGCGGGGAGGTCGGATGCCGACGCCGAGCCACCGGGCGGGGAGACGGAGATGAGCCCGTGCGGCGCGAGGCCCTCGTCGAGCAGGCGGTCCTGCAGGTCGGTGCGGGCCTTCACCGGCGGTCCGATGACGTACACGAGGTCGGCGGGGGTGGCCTGGGCCACGGGCGGGAAGACGTAGACCGGCAGGCCCGCGAGCGCGACGGCCAGGGCGAGGATGCCGGCGGCCAGGGCGCTCCGCCGCAGCCACCGCGGCAGGAGCGGGGCTCGTGAGCGCGGTGCGGTGCGGTGCGGCGGGCCCGGGGTCACGGCATTCCGGTGGCCGGCGACGGTCGTCGCCGCGGACGGAGGGTCATGGCGCGGTCGCGATGACGCCTGGCAGGTCGCTGAATCGTGCGGCGGCATCCAGGGTGATGACCGTGCGGCCGGTCTCGGCGGCGTGGGCGGCGATGATGAGGTCGTGCGCGCCGCGAGGTCGACCCGCCCGGCGCGCGTGCGCGATCAGTCGCGCGTGGTGTGCGGCGGTCGCGGCGGTGTAGGCGAGCACGACGACCGCCGAGGTGATCGCATCGATCGCGCGGGCGCGCTCAGCAGCGCGCTCTACGGTTGCGGCGAGTTCGATGCCGGTGCGGTACTCCGCGACCGTGATGGCGGCGATGGCGAGGTCGTCTTCCTGGAGGGTGGCGCGGTCGACGTCGTTGCGTTCGTAGGCGATGAGCAGACCGGTGTCGAGGATCAGGCGGCGGACCACGGATCGATGCTCTCGGTCAACCCGGCGACCGCGTCGGCGATGGACGCCGCGAAGTCGTCGTCCGGTGGGTGCGTGCCGTGGAGGGCGTCCGAGAGGTCGTGCCCGCTGTGGCGGATGGCGGGGCGGATCTCCGCGACGGGTCGGTTGCCGCGCGTGACGGTGACGGTCGCGCCACTCTCGATATCGTCCAGCAACTCTGAGAAGTGCCGCGACGCCTCGGTCGCCGATATCGTCCGCACGGCAGCAGTCTATCTGATTATCAGATACGCGGCTCCGGGCTCCCGGCATCACGGCATTCCGGTGGCGGTCGGGGTCACCGGATGCGGGAAGTGGATCGGATGCGGCGGGCGCGGGCCCGCGTGGCGAGGACGGCTCCGCCCAGGAGCGCGGCCGCGGCGACCATGCCGGCCGGCCACCAGGCGGCGGCGCCGGAGTCGGCCAGGCGCGGGTGCACCGGGTCGGGCAGGTCCACGTCGACGGCGACGGCACGGCCGATGGCGGTGGCGTTGGCGGCGGCGACCTGCACGCGGTACGAGCCGGGGGCGAGGTCAGCGAACGTGGCACTCCGGGCGGAGGCGGGCATGGTCTGAGCGGCGACGCGGACGCCGGTGTCGCGGTGCGAGACGGTCACGACGTAGGCGGTGGGCGCGCCGCCGGCCGCGGCGACCAGCCGCATCCCGGCCATGCCGCCGGGGCCGCCCGCGCCGGCGGCCGACGCGAGGGCTGCGGCATCCCAGTCCACGCGGACGGAGGTGCCGTCGATGCCGCCGCGGACGGCGGCGGGGGCGTCGGGAGCGTCGGCGGGCGGGGTGATGTGCACGGCGCCGGTCACGTTGTCGAACCCGACCCGGTGGCGCAGGTAGAACCCGTTGCCGGCGTTGAAATCGCCCTTGCCGCCGCCGTCGGTGAACAGGCCGTAGCTGTACGGCAGCACCCCGGGTTCGATGAGCCCGCCGAACGTGGGTGCGGTGGGGGAGGCGCCCCAGGTGACGGCGGCGCCGGTCTTCACCCAGCCCTTGAGCTGGATGCCGGATCCGGGGTCGGGCGGGGCGGTGGCGGGGTCGACGACGGGCAGGAACTGGTCGCCGTGCACCTCGCCGGTGCTCTGCCCGGTGTCGAGCACGGTGTCCTTGCACGCGCTGGCGAGCTGGCCGCCGATGGCGACGGTCCAGCAGATCTCGGGCTCGAGGAACACCGGCTGCCCGGTCGGGTAGACCTTTCCGGCATCCTGCTGCCGCTGCAGGGTGATGTCGCCGGGAGCGGCTGTGGGGGTGCCGATGGTGAGGGTGGCCGCGGCGGGGTCGGTGAAGTCGATGCTGAACCCGCCGTTCAGGCCCTCGCCGAGCTGCTCGAGGGGGGAGAACAGGTCGTAGGCGGGGTTGCCCTGGTTATGGGCGTCGGCCAGGCGCTGACCGATGCCGATGACCCCGTCGAGGTCGTCCCGGTAGCCGAGGCAGTGCGGGTCGCAGCTGGTGGCGTCGAGGAACGCGACGGGTTCCGGAGTGGTGATGCCGCCGAGGGTGACGGCGCCGAGGGCGATGGTGCCGGATGCTGCGCTGCCGTCGTAGCTGATGCCCTGGGGGATGCCGGTGTTATCGATCGGGGTGGTGGGGTTCTGGATCCGGTCGGGGAAGGTGACCATGAAGTTCGTGCCCGTGTCGAGCATCATCCGCAGCGTGTCGCTGCCGTTGATCTTCACGTCGACCACCGGCAGGTAGCCGCCGTCCTCCGAGAAGATGATGGTCACCGGCACCACGGGCGTCGGTGCGGGGTCGGCGGATGCCGGGGCCGCGACCGCGCCCACGGCCAGCGCCGCGATCGCGGCGGCCGCAGCCGCCGATCCTGCGCGCCGGCCCCACCGGTTCGATGCGGCTCCCGACCTGCCCATGACGCCCTCCATTCCGCCACGGACCCGTCCGGGCGAGCCGCAGTCTAGCGATCCGGTGTTACGACTCGGCGCCTCGAACGGCCCCGCAGCCTCGCCCGCCTCGGCGCACTTCTCCTCGGCCCTCGGTGGGTCGCCGTACGGCGACAGGCCGCTTGTGTAGCCGTACGGCGACGCACTAGTATGTCGCCGTACGGCTACAGCAGCTGTGCGACGACAGGCGACGACACGGCGAGACGATAGAAGGGTGCCGGGGTGTTGACGATGCGTGAGGCCGCGGCGGTGGTGCGCGAACTGCGAGACACCCGCGGATGGACACAGGCGCAACTGGCCGCCACCGCCCACGTGTCGCGGTCGTTCGTTGCGGATGTCGAGGCCGGCAAGACGAGCGTCGAGGCGGCGAAGCTCTTCGACCTCTTCCAGGCCCTCGGGCACGAAGTGGCGTTGCGCGATCTCTCGAGCCACGAGGTGCGGTGGTGACGGCATCCGAGTTGGCCGTCTTCCTCGACGGAACCCTGGCGGGCGCGCTCACACAGTCCACGGCGGGCAGCCTCGAGTTCCGCTACGACGACGCCTACCGTTCGCGTGCGGATGCGACGCCGCTGTCGCTGTCGATACCGCTCGCGTCGGCAGCGCACAAGGCGCGGATCGTGCGGCCGTGGCTCCAGGGCCTGCTGCCCGACAGCGAGGAAGCGCTGCGGGCACTCGGGCGCAGATTCGGCGTGTCGCCGGCAAACCCCTTCGCCCTGCTCGAACACGTGGGCGCGGACGCCGCCGGGGCGGTACAGATCCTGCCGCCCGGTCAGGTCGCGACGGACGCGTCCGGCGAACAGCAGACCACACCGGTGACGGCTGCCGAGGTCGCCGCGATGCTCGACCGCGTCGTGGCCGAGTACCGGGACGGCATCATCGCATCCGGCCCGGTGGGGCGGTTCAGTGTTGCGGGTGCCCAGCCGAAGATCGCTCTCGCACGAGAACCGGACGGGGCATGGTCGCTGCCGCTGGGCAGCATGCCGACGACGCACATCGTCAAGCCCGTCGTCGGCGCCTTCCGCCGCGTCGATGTGGTCGAGCAGCTGACCCTGCGCGCCGCCGAGAGCCTGGGATGCGAGGTGGCGGCCGCGCAGCTCGACACGATCGGCAACTGGCACGTCCTGGTGAGCAGGCGCTACGACCGCGTCCAGACCCCTGCTCGCTGGCATCGACGCCATCAAGAGGACTTGTGTCAGGCGCTGAGCGTGCCGCCCGAGAAGAAGTACCAGCATCACGATGGGGGCCCGGGTATCGCGAAGATCGCGCAGTTGCTGTCCTCCCTGCCCCGCATCGAGGATCGCACCGCCGCAGCGGCAGCGTTCTACCGTGCGTTCGTCTTCAACGTGGTGGCTGGGTGCACGGACGCCCACGCCAAGAACTACTCCCTGCTCCTGGACGGACGGTCGGTCGCGCTCGCACCCCTGTATGACCTGCTGACCTACGCGGGCTACTGGGACGGCGCCGCGCGCCTTGACAGCGCGATGAGCGTGGAGGGCGAATACGCGCTCAACCGAATCTCGTTCGGCGCTCTGGTCCGCGTCGGCACCCGCTTCGGAGTCGTGCTCGACGAAGCCGCCGAGATCGTCGCGACCATTCGCGACGGCATGGTCGACGCGTTCGAGGTTGCTCGCGACAGCGTCCAAACGTTCGGCGCGGATGCCGTCGCGATCGCGGACGCGGTTCTGCGAGGCGTCCGACGACTTCCCCTTGTCGCCCGGTGAGGCCGAATTCGGTCGTGGCGCTCATGCGGTCCTCCAACTCTCCAGCTCGAGGGGGAGCGCCCCTTGGCTGCGCCTCAGCGCAGCGCCGCCGTCACGCCCCCTCCCACAGCGCGCTGATCGGCAGTGCGAGGAGCCGATCAGCGAGCTGCACGGGCTGCGGGTTTGCGGTGAACAGAATGCTGATCCGAAGCCGGTCGCCCAGTTCGCCCGCCAGCCATTCCAGGTGCCGTGCTGCAGCGCGGTCTGGGGTGGCCGTGGCCTTGACCTCGATAGCGATCAGTCCGCGCGGTGTCTCGATGATCAGGTCTATCTCGTGTCGCCCGTCCTGGTCTCGGAGGTGGTGAAGCCGTAGGGCGGGGATGCGCAGCCCCGCCTGGATGCGCAGCTGCGCGGCCACGAAGGTGTCGAACATCCGCCCGAACAGATCCGCGTCGCGCATGATCGCATCGCGATCGAGTCCGAGCGCTGCCGGGATGAGCGCGGCATCGGTCAGGTATCGCTTGGGCAGTTTCACCAGACGGCTGAGCCGATTGCTGTGCCAGGGGGGAGCCGCATGAAGTGTGTAGGTGCGGGTCAGGTCGTCCTCATAGGCGATGGCGGTGGCCCGGTTGACGCCTGCCGCCTGGATGAGCGTCGCCTGGGTCACGACCCCGGCGCTATTCGCGGCCAGGGCTTCCAGGTAGCGTCTGAGGAGAGTGGGATTGCGGCTTCCGATCTCCGCCACGTCGCGCAGCACGAGCTGGTCCACGTATGACCCGAGCAGGGCCGCACGGGCGATCGGGGAGTCGGTCAGCGCAGCTTGGGGGAATCCGCTGGCCAGGGCGAGATCGAGGTAGTCCCCCGGCACGAGCTGCGAGCGGGCGAAGTCGACGGCGCCGGCGACGCGATCGTCGTCGAGCACCCGGTCGAGGAAGGTCGGCTCGCCGCCCCTGCCGAGCCGCTCGGCCACGCTGAGCCCCCAGAGGGGCACTGTCGCGACTCGTCCCGTCCCGGCCCAGGTGCCGGCCTCCACGGTAAATCACTATTCACTAGTGCGTTAACACAACACTCAGCAGTGAAATACCGCGTCCAGTACGCCCAAGCCCCGATTGGTGACGCTCGGGGGTCTCAACGGCCTCCTAGGGCCGCCCCATGCCGTAGTACTCCCAGCCCGCGGCCCGCCACGCGGCGGCGTCGAGCGCGTTGCGGCCGTCGACGATGACGCGGCCGCGGGTGAGGGAGGCGGCGTGGTTCGGGTCGAGGTTCGCGCCGGTACTCGTCCCATTCGGTGACCAGCACGACCGCGTCGGCGCCGGTGAGGGCTTCGTCGCGGTCGGCGACGTAGTGGAGTTGGGGGTGGATGCGGCGGGCGTTCTCGATCGCGGCGGGGTCGGTGACGGTCACGTGCGCGCCCAGGCCCCGCAGCCGCACGGCGACCTCGAGGGCGGGGGAGTCGCGGACGTCGTCGCTGTACGGCTTGAACGCCGCCCCCAGCACGGTGACGTTGCGCTCATAGACCGTGCCGCCGAGAGCGGCGACGACGAGGTCGACGGCGCGCTGGCGCCGGCGGAGGTTGATCTCGTCCATCTGGCGCAGGAACGCGACGGATTCGCCGCGCCCGAGTTCTTCGGCGCGGGCGGAGAACGCGCGGATGTCTTTGGGCAGGCATCCGCCGCCGAACCCGATGCCGGCCCCGAGGAACCGCCGGCCGATGCGCGGGTCGTGCCCGATCGCGTCGGCCAGCTGCGTGACGTCGGCGCCGACCACCTCGGCGATCTCGGCCATCGCGTTGATGAAGCTGATCTTGGTCGCCAGGAACGCGTTGGCGGCGACTTTGACGAGCTCCGCGGTGGCGAGGTCGGTGACGAGGAACGGGGTGCCCTTGGCGACCGCGGGCGCGTACACGTCTTTCAGGATGCTGACGGCGGCGGCTCCGGCATCCGTGCTCGGGCGCGCCGACGACGAGCCGGTCGGGGTCGATCGTGTCTTGCACGGCCCAGCCTTCGCGGAGGAACTCGGGGTTCCACACCAGCGTCGCGCCGGCGGCCTCGATGCGGGGGGTGAGCTCGGCCGCGGTGCCGACCGGGACGGTGGACTTGCCGGCCACGACGTCGCCCGGGCTGAGGTGGGGCAGCAGGGCGTCGACGGCGGCGTTCACGTAGGTGAGGTCGGCGGCGTGCCCGTCGCGCTGCTGCGGCGTGCCGACGGCGACGAAGTGCACCTTCGCGCCCTGCGCCTCGGCCATGTCGGTCGTGAACCGCAGGCGCCCGGACGCGAGCCCCGCGGTGAGGATCTCCTGCAACCCGGGTTCGAAGAACGGCGCCCGCCCCTGCGACAGCAGCGTCGATCTTGCCCGCGTCGACGTCGACCCCGACGACGTCATGACCGATGGATGCCATGGCCGCAGCATGGACCGCGCCCAGGTATCCGCATCCGATGACAGCAAGGCGCACGCGCGTAGCCTAGGGTGCGCTGATGGCGGGGATGTGCACGGCGAGTGCCCGCTTCTCATCGACCCCGTCGCGCGACTACTGGCGGATCGAGTCGACGTGCTCGTGGTACCAGGCGACAGTACGTTCGATGCCCTCGCTAAGCGAGATCTTCGCGGTCCAGCCGGCTTCGGCGAGCTTAGAGACGTCGAGCAGCTTCTGCGGGGTGCCATCGGGCTTCGAGGTGTCCCACCGGGTCTCGCCGTCGAACCCGACGACGTCGGCGATGGTTTCGGCGATCTCGCGGATGGTGACATCGGATCCGGTTCCGACGTTGACCTGCTCGGGCCCGTCGTAGTGCTCCATCAGGTGCAGGCACGCGTCAGCCATGTCGTCGGCGTGCATGAACTCGCGGCGGGGTGTGCCCGTGCCCCAGTTGGTCACGGTCGGCGCGCCGGACTTCACCGCTTCGTCGTAGCGGCGGATCAGCGCGGGCAGCACGTGGGACCCTGTGGGTGAGAAGTTGTCGTTGGGTCCGTACAGGTTGGTGGGCATCGCCGAGATCCACGGCAAACCGTATTGGCGGCGCACCGCCTGGATGTGGAGGATGCCGGCGATTTTCGCGATCGCGTAGGCGTCGTTCGTGGGTTCGAGGTGACCGGTGAGCAGCGAGTCCTCGCGAATGGGCTGCTCCGCGAACTTCGGGTAGATGCACGAGGACCCCAGAAACAGCACCCGTTCGACGTCGTTGGCCAGTGCGGCGTCGAGCACGTTCACCTGGATGCGCATGTTGTCGCTCAGGAAGTCCACCGGGTAGGTGCTGTTGGCGAGGATGCCGCCGACTTTCGCGGCCGCCAACACGATATACCGGGGCTTGATCTCACCCATGTACTCGAACACTGCGTCCCGGTTCTTGAGGTCGAGTTCGGCGGAGGTCTTGCCGACGATGTTCTCGAATCCGGATGCCTCGAGCTTGCGCCAGATCGCCGAACCGACGAGTCCCCGATGCCCGGCGACGTAGAATCTCGCGCGCCGGTCAAGCTCGCCCGGGGTGTAGTCGAGGCCGTCAGAGGCCGTCATGCCGCGGTCTTCCAGGAGTCCAGCTGCACCGTGTCGATGCCGATGGCCCTGCGCCGGTTCGGCAGCAGCGCAAGCAGAGCCAGCAGAGGCAGCAGCGCGAGGCCACCGAACAACCCGATCCGGTACGTCTAATATGAACAGGAAGCTCTACGAGGTAGCCCGCGCCTGGTTTGCCGCAGGCACGCCAGCCCTCTGCTCTACAACGACACCGTGATGCCTTCTACATCATCATCTTCATAGCGGCAGCCCGCCGGACTTCATCGGCACGCGATCCAGTTCATCGTCCGCCACAACCCACACCTGATCAGCGATCAAGTGAACATCTCCATCGACCCGTGCTGCAGAACAACCGCGTCATGCACGCTGGTGCACGCCATCACTGAGCAGCCGCCGCGAAGGGCGCCGCGGGCTGACCAGCAACCCCTCCTATCCCCTCTCCCCGGCAAGGCGATCGGTTTCAGCCCGCGACTTCGTAGCCGTGGTGATGTCGTGGTTTCAGCAGCACGACAGTGATACCTGAACGCGACACCTCGATGAACTGCCCGGCCACACCGATGATGGGCCCCAGCGGCACGGCAACGTAATGACGCGCAGTTTGATGGCGCTGGATTTCACTGTAATCACCATTCTGCGCGCGGTCGTCGGGCGGTCACATCCACGGTTCTGCGGCGGGCTTCATCAATCAGAAACCCGATCCCGGTGCCGTGGACGCATCGGTCCAGTGCCAGGATCGACAGCCGGACGGTGTTGACATGGCGCATAACCATGACGATGCATTCTGCTCATCACCACGATTTATCGATAGAGCGTGACTGTAATGCTCACAATCAGCACCTTCAAATCCCGCGTGTCGCCCTTGCCCAGAATTGCAGCCACGGACGGCATTGATGGTCAGATCGACCAGACGGTCGTCGAGTCAGGCCGCAGGCGCGGTCGATGACCGGATCGACAAGATCCTGTTGCAGGCATCGCCAGTTCCAGCTCATTCGCGCACCGTGTTGATACAGCGGCATAACGCCAGTGGCGGCGCAGCGGCGTATCTGCGGCGGTAAATCACCATGCGCGATGATGTTGATGCTCTTCTGGCGCTTCGGCATTTCCACAGGTACGCGCAGGATGAAGGTATAGCCAGCGGGTATGCGCCTTCAAGAACGGAACTGCGGCATTATCAACCTGGGCGTAGCGTCGGTTGCGGCAGCGGCAGAGCGGACTGGTCGGGTGCGGTACAGGTTATCAGCAGCCGGAGCGGCAAACAGCCTTCCTTGCTATCAGCGATTGTGGCAGCCAGACCGTAGACGGGATGCGGTTGAGATAACGATCACACCGCTTGAGGATGTCGAGCCCGCCTGCTGCTGGATTGGGCCAGTCATTGTCCTGAATATCTCAGACTCACGCCATAAAATGGTCAGGTC
>CAVOIT010000008.1:0-110967 GCA_963696115.1 uncultured Actinomycetota bacterium
TGGTCAACCACGCCAGTACGAAGCACAGGACCAGGAGTGCGACCCGGTGCCCGAAGCTGAGTCCCCAGAAGGGCACGAACGGGGCGATCACGATCAGCGGCCAGTGCCACAAATAGAGCGAGTAGGAGATGTCTCCGGTGAACCGGGCCGGCCGCACCGACAGGATCCGCGTGGGATACCACCACCGCCCGGTGTTCGCCGCGGCGATGACGGCAGCGGCTCCCGCAACCGGCACGAGCGCCGCGGATCCGGGGAACGGCGTGCTCCCGTCGAAGCGGAACGCCGCATAGGCCAGTGCGGCGACACCTCCCCACCCGAGGAGGAAGCTCAGCCCCGCTTGCCGGACCCGGGCTCGCGGCACCAGGGCGATCAGGGCGCCCACACCGAACTCCCACATCCGCCCGAAGGTGTTGAAGTAGGCCGGCGCCGGATCGGTGGCGGTGAGGATGATCGACAGTGCGAGGGACGCGGCACTGACCACCGCGATCGTGGCGACGGTCACGGTCCGCCGTCGCCCTCCTACCCACCGGACAGCGATCGCGCCGGCCAGGAGCAGCAGCAACGGCCACACGGCGTAGAACTGCTCCTCCAGCGACAGTGACCAGTAATGCTGCACGGTCGAGGGATCCCCCGTGTGACCGAGGTAGTCGGCCGACGTGATCGCGAGGTACCAGTTCTCCACATAGAAGGTGGATGCGATGATCTCGGAGACCTCGCGCTGCAGAGCCGAGATCGGCGTCAGGTACGGGATCGAGACAACGACCGCGCAGAACAGCAGGACGAGCAGGGATGCCGGAAGCAGCCGTCGCGCGCGCCGCGCCCAGAATCCCGCGAGCCGGACACGGCCGGTGCCCTCGAGCTCGCGCATCAGGTGCCCGGTGATGAGGAACCCCGAGATGACGAAGAACACGTCCACTCCCACGTACCCGCCGGGAAGCCGCGCCGGCCAGAAGTGATAGAGCACCACCAGCAGCACCGCGATCGCCCGCAGGCCTTGCACATGCGGGATGAACCGGTCGGATGCGGCGCCCTCAGCGGATCCGCCTTGCACCGGCACAGCCAGCGGGGTCTCGGACGATGCCACCCCTCGACGGTAGTGGGTGCCGCCGCCCCCGGCGACCGAACCGTCAGGACCGGTGCGTCAGTCGCCCGGCCACGAGTGTGGCGAGCACCGGCATCTGTGCCAGTCGCGCGGCGTTCGCGGTGACCGGGTCGGCGCCGATCAGCACGAGATCAGCGGGTGCCCCGACCGCGATCGCGCTCGCGTGCCGGGTGCCGCCCGCTCCGGAAGCGGCGAGCGCCGTCATGGCGTCCACGGCCTGTTCTGGATGCCACGCCGGCTCCCCTGCTCGGCGGCGGTGCACCGCGGCGGCGATCCCCACCCAGGGGTCGGCAGCGGCGACAGGCGCGTCGGACCCGAACCGCAGCCCGATGCCCGCGTCGGCGAGGGATCGCAACGGGTAGACCATGGCGGTCTGGCCGGCCCACTCCCGATCCGCGACATCCCGATCGTCCAGAGCGTGCGTGGGTTGCAGGCCCGCATCGATCCCGCTGCGCCCGAACCGGGCCAGATCGGCGTGCGCGACCAGCTGCGCGTGCTCGATCGTTCCCTCCGCTCCCGTGACGGCGAACGCGTCCAGCGCGTGCGACACGGCGACATCGCCGATGGCGTGCACCGCGCACTCGAGTCCCGCGGCCTCAGCCGCGCCCAGCAGCGCCCGCAGTGCCGACGGCGGAACCGTCAACTCTCCCCGGCCGCCGCCGGGGTAGGGCTGGGAGCAGGCGGCCGATCGGGTTCCGAGCGAGCCGTCGGTGATCACCTTCAGCGGTCCGATCGTCACCTGCCCGTCCGGGGTCAGGGGATCCCCGGTGCGCATCCCCGCGCCGATCGCGCGTTCCAAGGCATCGGGGTAGATGCCGCACCGGACCCGGACCGGATCGGCCGTCCGTTCGGCTCGCCGCCGCCACCGGTCAGGGTTCCAGGCCATCTCCAGGTCGACGATGCCGACCACCCCGCGGGCGGCCGCCGCCCGGAGCCACTCGTCCAGGAGCGCGTCGATGTCGCGGTGGTTCCGCGCGGCCAGTCGCCGGCTCACCTCGAACGCGCGATCCTCGCGGAGCATGCCGTCATCGGAGTCGAGGTGCTCGCGTTGGAGTGCCGCGGAGTTCAGCCACATGCTGTGGACGTCGGCGTTGATCAGATAGGCGGGCGCCGGACCGGTGGCGGCATCCAGCAGCTCCAGCGACGGACGGTCCGGCCACAGCGCATCCCGGACCCCGATTCCCACGCGGGCGCCGTCCGAGCCCGGCCCGGCGAGCGCGATGGCGGCGGCCGCCTCGGCGGCGGTAGCGGCATCCGACAGATCGGTCCGCGACGCGGCAAGCGCCGCCTGCGCGCTGTGGACGTGGTGGTCCCACAGCCCCGGCACCAGCCACGCCCCATCCGCGGACAGCACCTCGCCCCGATGCCGGACGGCGCCGGACGGCGCGATATCGGCGATGAGCCCGTGGCGGAGCATCACGTCCCACGGTCCCGACCCGGGCAGTAGGTCGGCGCCGGGGCCGGCCACGCGCACCCCGGCGATGGTGCCGACCAGGTCCCCCCGGTCGGTCACGGCGTCAGCCGCGCGTCCCGCGCCCGCCGCATCTCCGCTGCGAGAGCAGGCTGCGCGAACGGCCCGTCGCCCTCGAGCCGATCGATGATGCGGTCCACGTCGGACGCGGGCCGATTCTGGCTGAGTTTCCGTTTCGCGACCACCCGCGCCGGTGTTAGACGGAAGCCGACGGTCCCGGCCGCCAGACGCCGCACGTACTCGGGGTCGTTGGGCGGGGACCACATCAGCCGCGGCTCGGGCAGGAGCGACTCGAAGCGCGTCACCAGACGCTCGAGCGTGCGGAGATTCTCGTCGTCTGTCATCAGCTCGGCCACGCCGGACAGGTGGACCGCTACGAAATTCCACGTCGGCACTGCGGGCGCGGGACCATACCAGGACGGGGAGATGTATCCGTGCGGACCCTGGACGATCACGGTCAGTTCGGACGTCCCCAGACCCAAGAGCACGTCGTCGGGCCTGCCGACGTGACCGACCACGGTGAGGTCGTCGCGATCGTCGGATAGAAGAACCGGGTAGTGCGAGGCGACCACGCCGTCCGGACCGGTCGCAGCCAGCGTGGCCCACGGGTTCGCCTCGATCACCCGGCGCAACTCCATCGTGTCGGTGACCGCGAAGCTCGGGTTCTGCCGCATGTCTTCTCCTTACGCCTGGCACACGGGGCACCAGTACAGGGTGCGCCCGCCGAGCTGCTCCGCCGCCACCGGGGTGCCGCACACCCGGCACGGCAGTCCCGCCCGGCGGTAGACCCAGTGGCGGTCCTCCCGATGGGCCATCGCCTGCCGCCACTGCTCCGGGGTCAGACCGTCCATGGTCATCATCTGCCCGGTCGCGACCCCGGCCTCCAGCAGCCGCGCCCAGTCCTCCCACAGGGCTCCGCAGCTGCGCCTCCCCGATATCCCGGGCGCTCCGGTGCGGATCCAGCCGCGCCCGGAACAGGAGCTCGCAGCGGTAGACGTTTCCGATGCCGCCGATCACGGACTGATCCATGAGGACCAGAGCGATGGGGGTCCGTGACCGACCGGCCGCCGCGACGAAACGTCGCTCTCCTTCGTCGCGGTCACCGACCAGTGGGTCGGGCCCGAGACGGGCGAGGGTCGCGGCCATCTCCTGCGGGGTCTGGAGCTCGCACGCGGTCGGACCGCGCAGGTCCGCACAGGTGCGGTCGGTGAGCAGCCGCAGCCGCACCTGTCCCACCGGCGGCGGCGGCCACTGCTCGGGCTCAGCCTCGCCGGTGGTCTCCTCGCCCATCCGCACATGCCCGCGGGCCCGGCGCGGTGCGCCCATCGAGCTGAGGGAGTCCTCCCCCGCAGCGTCGATCACGGTTCCGCGCTGATTCGTCTGACCCATCCGGCCGCGCGACGCCGCAATCGTGGCGTCCACGAGGATCTCCCCGGAGAAATCCCACGCGCCGTACATCCCCAGGTGCACGCGCACCCAGAGGTCGATGTCGAAGCCGAGGAACATCTGCTTCCCCGAGGCCACCACCTCCTCGAGGGTGTGGCCGTCGAGGACGGCTGCCCCGTCGGCGAAGCGGCCCTGCGGGCTAGACGCGCGGACGGCTCGGCCGACGAAGTTGCGCTCGAACTGCCGGGCGATGCGGTGAACGGAGTGGCCCTCGGGCATCAGATCCCGTTACTCGACGACCCCGGACCGGTCGGGTCGATCCCTTCCCCGGGTTCGACCACCGTGCCGTCGGCCTCGAACGCCGCGATCTGCTCGATCCGGCGGACGTGGCGCTCCTCCCCGGAGAACGGGGTCTGGATGAACCGGTCGATGAACGCGGCCGCCTCCTCGAACGTATGCTGCCGGGCCCCGACGGCGACGACGTTGGCATCGTTGTGCTGACGCGCGAGCTCCGCCGTCGCCAGGTTCCACACCAGGGCGGCCCGGATGCCGCGCACCTTGTTCGCGGAGATCTGCTCGCCGTTGCCGGAGCCTCCGAAGACCACGCCGAGAGTGTCCACCCCCGCTGCCTGATCGCGCGCGACCGCCTGCGCCGCCCGGATGCAGAAGGCGGGGTAGTCGTCGTCCGGGTCGTACCCCTGCGGCCCGTGGTCGACGACCTCGTGCCCCTGCGCGGCGAGATGGTGCTGCAGACGGGTGGAGAAGTCCAGGCCGGCGTGGTCTGTGCCGAGGTGGATGCGCATACCGCAATCCTAGGGACGCCGCGCCAGCCCCGCGGTGGCACGGTTCACGGTGCGACCCCGGCCACTGCCGGCCGGAACCCCGCCCGCACGTTCTCGCAGCATCCCGGGCGGCACACGTCGAACCACGGACCCAACTCGGTCACGTGCGGTCGGGACGCCGCTGGTGCACCGGTCAGCCGCTCCTCGATGAGGTCCGCTAGCGCCGCGACATACCCCGGGTCCGTTCCGGGCGTGGGGATCCGAACCGCTCGCACCCCCGCATCCCTCGCGGCCGCCATGGCCTCGATGTCCAGATCCCAGAGAACCTCCATGTGATCGCTCACGAAACCGATCGGTACGATCACGACCGCCTCGACGCCGTCGCCGGGCGCGGCGGCGATGGCGTCACAGATGTCCGGCTCCAGCCAGGGCTGCGAGGCGGGACCGGAGCGGGACTGGTAGACCAGCCGCCACTCCACGCTCTCCGCACCAGGCCGCCGCTGACGAGCGCGGCCCATCACGTAGGCGGCGACGGCCTCATGCTGGGCCGCATACGCACCCCCGCCCCCGAAGTCCCGGTCGCGAGGACCGGACCGGCGTGCGTCGTCCACAGGGATGCTGTGCGTCGTGAACAGCACGCGGACCCGGTCGGCGGGGATGCCATCCGCGTCCAGCTCCGCGAGCGCATCGGCGAGCGGACCGACGAAGGCGTCGGCGAAACCCGGATGGTCGAAGAACTGCCGCACCTTGTCGATCGTGACCGAGTCCGCCAGCCCCGTCTCCTCCAGAGCCCTGGCGAAATCCTCCCGGTACTGACGGCAGCTGGAGTAGGAGCTGTACGCGCTGGTGGCGATGCCCAGCAGGCGCCGGTGACCGTTCGCGGCCGCCTCCCTGACCGCATCCGTCAGGTATGGCGTCCAGTTCCGGTTTCCCCAGTACACCGGGATATCGATGCCACGCCGGGACAACTCGCCCGCCAGTGCAGCGCGCAGAGCGCGGTTGTGCTCATTGATCGGGCTGACCCCGCCGAAGTGCCGATAGTGTCCGGCGACTTGTTCGAGCCGGTCGTCGGGGATGCCGCGACCGCGGGTCACGTTCCGCAGGAACGGGATCACATCGTCCTGGCCCTCCGGCCCACCGAACCCTGCCAGGATCACGGCGTCGTAGGCGACGGGAGCCTCCACGTACGGCGACCCGGACGCCGCCGCCGGCGAGGCGTAGCGGACGAGAGACGAGTCGGGCGGGTGCGATGGGGTGGGCACCTCCTCATCCTGACACCTCCGTGACCACGCCCCGGTCGCGGCTGCGGCGGCTGACGTAGGCTCGTTCCTGCGGCGCGAGGCCGCATCCCCGACCCCGAGTTGCGGAGGCGAATCGTGCCTGGAGAGAACCTGACCCGCGACGAGGCGCAGCAGCGCCGCTCGGTGATCGACGCACAGAGCTACCACATCGCGCTGGACCTGACGCGTGGGCCGGAGGTGTTCGAGTCCCGTACCGTCCTGCGGTTCGGCGCATCTGGTCCCGAGAGCTTCGTCGACCTGATCGCCGAGGGCGTGGACGACATCGTGCTCAATGGCACCCCCCTGGACCCGGACGCGGTGTACTCCGACTCGCGGATAGCGCTGACGGGTCTGCTCGATCAGAACGAACTCGTCGTGGCCGCGCGCTGCCGCTACACGAACACCGGCGAAGGCTTGCACCGGTTCGTCGACCCGGTCGACGGCGAGACCTACCTCTACACCCAGTTCGAGGTTCCGGATTCCCGGCGCATGTTCGCCGTGTTCGAACAGCCCGACCTGAAGGCCACGTTCGCGTTCACCGTCCGGGCTCCCGACACGTGGGCGGTCGTCTCCAACGCGCCGACACCGGTTCCGCAGCGACACGATGACGGGACCGCGACCTGGACCTTCCCGCCGACGGCGCGGATCTCGTCGTACATCACCGCCCTCATCGCCGGCCCCTACGAGTCCGCATTCTCGGATCTGACCAGCTCGTCCGGACGGATCATCCCTCTGGGGGTGTACGCGCGCCGCAGCCTGTGGCCGTTCGTGGATGCGGACGACGTGTTCGAAACCACCCGCCGCGGCTTCGCGTACTACGAGGCCCGGTTCGGCGTGCCGTACCCGTTCGAGAAGTACGACCAGATGTTCGTGCCCGAGTTCAATGCCGGGGCGATGGAGAACGCCGGCGCAGTGACGTTCACGGAGACCTATGTCTTCCGCAGCCGGGTGACGGATGCGGTGCGGGAGCGACGGGTCGTGACGATCCTGCATGAGTTGGCCCACATGTGGTTCGGGGACCTCGTGACCATGAAGTGGTGGAACGATCTCTGGCTCAACGAGTCGTTCGCCGAATGGGCCTCCACGATCGCGACCGCGGAGGCCACCGAATGGACGCGAGCGTGGACCACGTTCGCATCCACGGAGAAGAGCTGGGCCTACCGGCAGGACCAACTCCCCTCAACCCACCCTGTCGTCGCCCGGATCGGCGACCTGGAGGATGTGCAGGTCAATTTCGACGGCATCACCTATGCGAAGGGCGCATCCGTTCTCAAGCAGCTGGTCGCGTGGGTCGGCGTGGACGCGTTCTTCGCCGGAGTGGGCGAGTATTTCCGCACCCACCAGTGGGGCAACACCGAACTCGGCGACCTGCTGAGGATGCTGGAGAAGGCCAGCGGTCGGGACCTTGCGACCTGGTCGACGCTGTGGCTTGAGACGGCCGGCGTGAACACGCTGTCGGCGGCTGTGGAGGAGGCTTCGGACGGCACGGTCGCCCGGTTCTCCATCGTTCAGACAGCGCCGGCCGATCACCCCACGATCCGGCCCCATCGTCTCGGCATCGGGTTCTACGACCTGCGCGCCGGGGTCCTCGAGCGGACGGCGCACTGGGAGCTGGACGTGGACGGTGACCGCACCGACGTCACCGACGTTGTCGGGCTGCGCCGTCCCGACCTGGTGCTGCTGAACGATGACGACCTGGCCTACGCGAAGATCCGCCTGGACGCGCGGTCGAAGGACACCGCATCAAAGCATCTGTCCGCGATTGCGGACCCCCTGGCGCGGTCGCTGGTCTGGGGCGAGGCGTGGGACAGGGTGCGGGACGCCGAATCCCCCGCCACGGAGTACGTGGATCTGGTGCTGCGCCACATCGGAGCGGAGACCGAGTCGACGACGCTGCGCACGACGCTTGGGCAACTCCAGCTGGCGGCGAACTCGTACACCGCGCCCGGGCGGCGGGACAGGGTCCGTGAGCGGGTCGCCGACGGGCTGTGGGACCTCGCGCGACAGGCGGTGGCCGGAAGCGACGCCCAGCTGCAGTTCGTCACCGCGTTGGCCGGCGCCGCCACCCCGGGCCACGCGGACACGTTGCGCAGCATCCGCGACGGTCGGGCCGGGCTTGAAGGCCTGGAGATGGATGCCGACCTGTCGTGGACGCTGCTGGTGGGTCTGGCGGCGATCGGAGGAGCCGACGAGGCCGAGATCGACGCGGCGCTCGCCGCCGACAACACCGCCAAGGGCGGCGAGTTCGCCGCGCAGGCGCGAGCGGCGATCCCCCGGCCCGAGGCGAAGAGCCGGGCATGGCGCCAGCTGGTCGAGCGCGACGAACTGGCGAACACCGTGCTGCGCGCCGCGGCAGCAGGGTTCGTCCACCCCGCGGGGACCGCGGTGCTGGGCGCGTTCGTCGAACCGTACTTCGGGATGCTGCTACCGGTGTGGGAGCAGCGCAGCTACCAGATCGCGCACTATCTCGTGGTGGGACTGTACCCCGCCGCTCTCGCGGATCAGCGCCTGCGCGACGCGACCAGGAGCTGGCTGGAGCAGCATCCGGACGCTCCGCCCGCGCTGCGGCGCCTGGTCGTCGAGAACCTCGCCGGGGTCGAGCGAGCACTGGACGCGCAGGCGCGCGACGCGGAGTGAGATCGCCGGCAGCCGTCCTGCGCGTTCGTCCGGGGAGCCCCGATACCATCGGGACGATGACGACGGACGCTCCTCCCGACATGACCGATCCGGGATTCTGGGCCGGCGTCGGCCAGTTCTTCCTCGGCATCGGAGGAAAGCTGCTGGTGGTCGCGGTGATCATCGCCGGCGCATTCCTGCTTGCGTGGATCCTCCGCGGGGTGATCCGCCGCACCGTCGAGCGAATCGTCACCGGCGCGAAGAACAAGGCGCAGGTTGATGACACTCAGGCGCTGGATCGTTCGCCGCTGGCAGCGGTGCGGCTCGTGCAGCGCACCCGTACGCTCGGCTCGATCCTCCAGAACATCGTCAACGTCGCGATCGTCGTTGTCGCGATCGTCTTGATCGTCAACGTCATCGACCCGACGGTGCTGGGCTCCCTGGCGCTGCTGACAGCCGCCGTCGGGGCCGGCCTCGGGTTCGGCGCGCAGAACATCGTGAAGGACGTGCTCAACGGAATCTTCATCGTGGCGGAGGATCAGGTGGGGATCGGCGACGTCGTGGACGTCGGGGCGGCGACAGGGGTGGTGGAGTTCGTCAGCGTCCGGGTCACCCACGTCCGCGATGTGAACGGCACCCTGTGGTATGTGCGCAACGGTGAGATCACTCGCATCGGGAACATGTCACAAGGATGGTCGCGGGTGATCATCGATCTGCCCGTCCCGGTGGACATCGATCTGTCACAGGTGGAGGAGCGCATGCTCACGGCGGCACGCTCCCTCGCCACCGACGCGAAATGGCGGCCCCGGATCGTGGAGCAGCCGGAGATCTGGGGATTGGAGTCCCTGTCCGGCGACGCCCTGGTGGTGCGCCTGGTCATGAAGACCCGCGCCGGCGCGAAGGACGACGTCGCCCGCGAACTGCGCGCCCGCCTGAAACAGGCTTTGGATGACATGGGCGTCCGTCTGGCACAGCAGAACACCATGGTGGTAACCGATCCGGTCTGGAAGGCGCGCACAACGCCCCCGGACGACGAGCCCCCGAAGGGGAGGACGCGATGAGCGGCGCCGGGAATGAGGGGGCGGCGACCTTTTACGACCAGGTCGGCGGACACGAGACGTTCGTGCGCCTTGTGGACCGGTTCTACGCCGGCGTCGCACAGGACGAACTGCTGCGCCCGATGTACCCCGAGGCGGATCTGGGCCCCGCACGGGAGCGCCTGCTCATGTTCCTGGAGCAGTACTGGGGCGGACCCACCACGTACAGCGAACAGCGTGGACATCCCCGTCTCCGAATGCGCCACGCTGCGTTCCGGATCACGCCTGCCGCCCGGGACCACTGGCTTGCACTCATGCGCACCGCGGTCGAGGAGCTCGCGCTGCCGCCCCTGCAGGAGGCGACGCTGTGGGACTACCTCGACCGGGCCGCCACCGCGATGGTCAACACTCTGGAACGCTGAGCGCGCTACCGGCCGCCGCCGGTGCCCCGCACCGGAGTCAACCCGAGCCGCACGGTGCGCCGCACCAGCACGTCACCGCGATGGAGCGACACCCGCGTCCAGCCCGCGTTCTCGCGGATGACCGCATCCTCGTCGGGATCCCGCGCGAACCCGAGCTGCTGGGCGGCGAACGCGACGCCCCGGGGCAGTCCTGCCAGATCCGGATCCGCTTCACCCCACACCGCCGCGCGGGCGGCGCGGACGAGAGCTTCGCCAGGATCAGCGGGAAGCATCGCCGCGACCTGCCCGGCGCCGGCCGCGGCCGCCGCCTGCAGCGCGGCAGCGCGCACCCGGCCGGACTCATGCCACCCGCTGCGCGGCGGACTCAGGCCCGCCCATGCCGCCGCCACGGCGGTGTCCGGGAGCGTCACGGCGGCCTGTGACGACGCGGACGAGCGCAGTGCGGCTGCCACCACCAGCAGGTCGCACTCCACATCCGGGTCCACCCGCATCGCGCGCAGCGCGAGCACCGTAGGCGCCGAGCCGGCGGTGTCGGGGGCGAGCACGGCCGCGGTCACGGCGAGAACCCCGCCGCGAGCCTGCAGCCGGATCGCCGCATCCGAGCCCAGCGACGCGGCCCGTCCCGCGAAGGTGAGCAGGTCGGTCGCGCCCGCCGGCGCGGGGAACCGAAGGAGCACCGGCATCCGCCTAAGCTATCAAGCGGTGCCGCGCCGCTGCGGCGCGTCCGGCATCGGGGAGGGCCGCAGATGGTCGACGGCGACGAATCAGGCACGCAGGATCCCGTGCAGCGACTGCTGGACGTGGTACTGCTGGGCGCTTCGGATGCGCGGACCACCGAGGACATCTTCACCGCGGCGTCCCACCCCATGCCGCACGGACGGATCTACGGCGGTCAGGTGCTCGCGCAGGCCGTGGTCGCCGCCTCCCGCACGGTCCCGGAGGACCGGCCCATACACTCCCTGCACGCGTACTTCCTGCGTCCCGGATTCCCCGATCAGAGCATCACGTACTCGGTCGATCGGCTCCGCGACGGCGGATCGTTCTCGGCGCGGCGCACCCAGGCGTTCCAGGGTGGGAAGCCGATCTTCTCCTCCATCGGCTCGTTCCAGGGCGCGGAGGAGGGCCGGGAACACGCCGCTCGAATGCCCGACGATTTCCCGCCGCCGGAGGAGGTGCCGACACGTCCGCCTGGAGATCCCGCATCCCCGAAGGCGCTGCGGGCGTTCCGCAATCCCGCAGTGGAGGTGCGTCCGGCGGGGATCATCCCGGTGCCCGGATCCACCGCACCCCGGCAGGCGGTTTGGATGCGGGTCGCCGCCCCGCTCCCGGATGAGCCGCTCGTCCACGCAGCGATGATCGCTTACCTGTCCGACATGTCCCTCCAGAGCGCGATCCTTCGCCCGCACGCGCTGTCCTTCTCGGACGACCGGGTGCTGCTGGCGAGCCTCGACCACGCGCTGTGGTGGCACCGCCCGGCCCGCACGGACGAGTGGCTGCTGTACGTGCAGGAATCCCCGAACGCCCGCGGCGGTCGAGGCCTGGCGACCGGCAGGATGTACACACGGTCCGGCGACCTGGTTGCCTCGGTCAGTCAGGAGGCGATGTTCCGGGTCCGTCCCGAGCGGGAGTGATCGTGATCAGCGACGCGTGTAGCGCACCGGCGCGCCCAGGTACGCACCCCACGCGTCCCGGACGGTCTGCGGGAGACGCAGCGGCTTACCGGAGGCACGCTCCACGAGCACGGTGATGGTGGACGCGCGCGCGTAGAGGATGTCCTCGCGGGCGCCAGCCGCGCTGTGCACCTCGTAACACACCTCGGCGCTGGACCCGCCGATCTTCGAGAACCACATGTGGACGTCGAGCGGCTCTCGCTGGTAGGGCACCGGGCGCAGGTATTCGATCTCCTGGTGGGCGATGAGGTTGAAGGTCTCGGCGCTGGTGGGCAACACCGCGGTGGGGAATTCGGGCTCGCCGTTGTCGGGCAGCCAGAAGGCGGCGACGCGGGCCTCCTCCAGCAATTGCAGCATGGCGATGTTGTTGACGTGATTGAACGCGTCCAGGTCGCCCCAGCGAAGGCGGATCGGGATGTGCAGACGGGCTTCCGGGTTCGTCTCAGCCACGGGTCAGCCTGCGATGCGTCGAGCGGTGCGGCGCGGCCGCGTCCGGCCCGAGACGTTCGATCTTGTTCTGCTCGTACGCCTGGAAGTTCCCCTCGAACCAGTACCAGTGGTCGGGGTGCTCGTCGGTCCCTTCGTACGCGAGGATGTGGGTCGCGATCCGGTCCAGGAACCACCGGTCGTGGGTGATCACGACCGCGCACCCCGGGAACTCCAGCAGGGCGTTCTCCAGCGACTGCAGGGTCTCGACATCCAGGTCGTTGGTGGGCTCGTCCAGCAGCAGCAGGTTGCCCCCCTGTGTGAGCGTCAGCGCGAGGTTCAGGCGGTTGCGCTCTCCGCCGGAGAGCACCCCCGCCTTCTTCTGCTGATCCGGGCCCTTGAAGCCGAACTTGGAAACGTAGGCCCGCGAGGGAATCTCGGTCTTCCCGACGGTGATGATGTCGTGACCCCCGGACACCACTTCCCACAGAGTCTTGTTGGGATCGATCTGGGATCGCGTCTGGTCGACGTAGCTGATCACCACGGTCTCGCCGATCTTCAACTCGCCGCCATCGAGGGGCTCCAGACCCACGATCGTCTTGAACAGCGTGGTCTTCCCGACGCCGTTGGGCCCGATCACACCGACGATCCCGTTGGGCGGCAGGCTGAAGCTCAGCCCGTCGATGAGTGACCGGTCCCCGAACCCCTTCCGCAGGTTCTTCGCCTCGATGACGAGGCTTCCGAGCCTGGGCCCGGGCGGGATCTGGATCTCCTCGAAATCCAGGCGCCGAGTCCGCTCGGCCTCGGCGGCCATCTCCTCGTACCGCGCCAGTCGCGCCTTCGACTTCGCCTGACGCCCCTTCGCGTTGGAGCGCACCCACTCCAACTCGTCAGCCAACCGCTTGGCGAGCTTCGCATCCTTCTTGCCCTGGACCTCCAGGCGTTCCCGCTTCTTCTCCAGATACGTGGAGTAGTTCCCCTCGTACCCGATCAGCCGACCACGGTCCACCTCCGCGATCCACTGGGCGACGTTATCGAGGAAGTACCGGTCGTGAGTGACAGCGATCACGGCACCGGCGTAGGCCTTCAGGTGCTGCTCGAGCCATTGGACACTCTCCGCGTCCAGGTGGTTGGTGGGTTCGTCCAGGAGCAGAAGGTCGGGCTTGCGCAGCAGCAGCTGCGTCAGCGCGACCCGACGCTTCTCCCCGCCCGACAACGTCGACACGACCGCGTCCGGAGGCGGCGTGCGCAGCGCATCCATCGCCTGCTCCAGCTGGGAGTCGAGGTCCCATGCGTCCGCGGCGTCGATGTCCTCCTGCAGCGCCCCCATCTCGGCGAGCAGGGCGTCCATGTCGGCCCCGGGTTCGGCCATCTGCGCGGAGATCTCTCCGTATCGGGCCACTTTCGCGCGGATGGGACCGACCCCGGCCTGCACGTTCTCCAGCACCGTGGCCGTCTCGTCCAGTTCCGGCTCCTGCAGCAGGATGCCGACACTGAAGCCGGGGCTCAGGATCGCTTCGCCGTTGGACGGATGGTCCAGCCCGGCCATGATCTTCAGAATCGTGGACTTTCCGGCCCCGTTCGGGCCGACCATCCCGATCTTCGCTCCGGGCAGGAACGCCATGGTCACGTCGTCGAGAATGACCTTGTCGCCGACCGCCTTGCGGGCGCGCACCATCTGATAGATGTACTCAGCCATGACCGCACCAGCTTACCCGCGGAGCCGGCTGCGCTGTTCGCACCCGGTCACCAGTCGATGGGGCGGGTGTCTCCCAGCAGACAGGTCGCTCCGGTCGGCGGGGCAGCGATCGTGACCGGCTGCGACATGCCCGGACCGGCCTGGCCGATGAGGCACTCGGAGCCGAGGCGCACGGCGAACTGGATGCTGTCGGCAGGGTTCCCGATCGTCGTGGCGTCCTCGGTCAACTCCATCGCCGCCTTGTCGAATCCCCCGGCGACGAGTGCGTCGATGTAGGACCGGCCCGCCAGGCGGTCGGGGCCTGCCCACACGCCGTTCACCACAGCGGTGAAGTAGGGAAGATTCTGCGCCGCGCTGCCACCGGGTACAAGCGTCGGCGCCGTGGGAGTCGGCGTGGCGGCGGGACTGGTGGAGATGGTGGTGGACGTAGGTGGCCCGTCGTTCCCGGGTGCGGCGCAGCCGCCCAGCCCGAGCGCAGCGCCCGCGAGCACCACGAGTGCCCCCACGAAGGGTGCGGGGTGGGCGGGCATGAGACGAGTCTACGATCCGCTCATCGATCAGAACGGTACGGACGCGGGCTGCTGCGTCCATGCGGCCGGGTCCGTGTCGGCGGCCGGCGCGCTCGCGTCGGATCGAGACGACCGGGTGAACACCGCGGTGCCGCGGGCGAGGTTATGCCCGACAGCGACCGCGTCGATCTCCGCGGTGGTGCCCTTCTTCGCATCCGTCTCCCACGACCGCATTCGGAGCGTCCCGGACACGATGACGGGGTCACCCCGGTGCACGGACTGGTAGACCGGCTCGCTGAGTGCACGGTACGCGCTCACGTGGTACCAGTTCGTGTACGCGTCCACCCATGCCTCGGCCTGCTTGTCGTAGCGGCGGGTGGTGCACCCGACGGTGAAGTTCGTGACCCACACCCCCGGGGTGATCTCCCGCCGGTCGGGCGCCACGCCCACGTTCCCCACGATGGTGATGCTCTCGCCCATGATCCAGCCCCTCCTCCACTCGCTCCGGCGCGGGCCGCCCGCGCCGGTGGGTGCGGTGCGCGGGTGCCCTCCGCGCACCGCACTGGGACGAGCTTCGCGCGCCTCCCCACCCGGCATCGCACGTGGCGGGCGGTGGGGATGGCGTCGCGGCGAACCCCGGATTGGGGAGGGGCGGACGCTCCGCCCGGCGGGTTCAGCCCGCCAGATACTGCGAGAACCGCTGACGCACCTTCGCCACCTTGGGCACCGCCACGGCCAGGCAGTATCCCTGCGTCGGATTCTTCGCGAAGAAGTCCTGGTGGTAGTCCTCGGCCGGGTAGAACTCCGTCAGCGGCTCGATGGTCGTGACGATCCCCGGACCCCACCACTGCTCGGCCCGTTCCCGCGCCGCCGCGAACAGATCCTGCTGCTCCAGGTCGGCGGGGAACATGGCGCTGCGGTACTGGGTGCCGATGTCGTTGCCCTGCCGATTGAGCTGGCGCGGATCGTGCATGGTGAAGAACGCGTCGAGCACGATGTCCTCCGGCAGCGCATCCGCGTCGAAGGTCACGGCAACCGCCTCGGCATGGCCGGTTCGACCGGTGCACACCTGCTCATAGGTCGGGTGCGGCACGTGGCCGCCGACGTACCCCGACACCACCCCGGTCACGCCCGCCAGGGGACGATATGCGGCGTCCAAACACCAGAAGCAGCCACCCGCCAGTACAAAGGTCTTCACGATCGCTCTCCTCACGCGTGACAACGCGCTCACGCCCGGCGATCTTCCCGCCGACGACATCGGCTTGTGTGTCGCGGTCGCGCAGTAACGTAGGGGACGCCCTTCCCTCCGTAGCTCAGGGGACAGAGCGAGCGGTTTCTACCCGCCAGGTCGGGGGTTCGAATCCTCCCGGAGGGGCGAGACCCCGGCCGAACCCGCCGGCGCCAATGTCAGGAGGACAGATGACGGATGCCGACTCGGACCGGCTGGTGTGGATCGACTGCGAGATGACCGGACTCGACATCGAGATCGACCAGCTGGTCGAGATCGCGATCGTCATCACCGACTTCGACCTGACGCCTGTGGATCCCGGCTTCCAGATCGTGATCGCACCGGATGCTGCCGCGTGGGATCACATGAACGACGTGGTCACGCGCATGCATCGCGACAGCGGTCTGCTGGACGAGATTCCCGCCGGCGTTCCCGTCGCCCGCGCTGAGGAGCTCGCGCTCGAGTATGTCCGCCGCTTCGTCCCGGTCTCCCGTCGCGCACCCCTGGCCGGCAACACGATCGGCACCGATCGCATGTTCCTGGCCCGCCAGATGCCCCAGCTGGACGCGTGGCTCCACTACCGCAACGTCGACGTGTCGAGCATCAAGGAGCTATCCAAGCGCTGGTTCCCGCATGCCTACCATCACGCGCCGGTCAAAGCCGGCGGCCATCGCGCGCTCGCCGACATCCGGGAATCCATCCGGGAACTCGCCTACTACCGCTCTGCCGTGTTCGTCCCGGCGCCCGGTCCGTCCGCGGACCAGGCGCGGCAGGCGGCAGTCGGCGTCAATGGCGTGTGAGAGAATCGACGGGTCGTCCCGGGCCACCGGGGCCATGGTGGCTGTAGCTCAGTCGGTAGAGCACCTGGTTGTGGTCCAGGGGGTCGCGGGTTCGAGTCCCGTCAGCCACCCCACGGTCACCGGGGATGCGCATGGTCGAGATGGATGACGAGGCATTCGAGGCGCTCGTCGTGGAGGTTCTCGACGAGTTGCCCGACACGATGACGGCCGGGATGGACAACGTCGCGTTCGTCGTCGAGGATCGCCCGGATGACGGGAGTCTCGGAACGTTCGGGCTGTACGACGGCTGGGCGGTGACCGAGCGTGACCACTACGGGTACGGGGAACTGCCCGACAGGATCGTCGTCTACCGGGAGCCTCACCTGCATTCCTGCGACGATCAGGCCGAACTCCGGCGGGAGGTCCGCACCACCCTGGTGCACGAGATCGCGCACTACTACGGCATCGACGATGCCCGGCTCGGCGACCTGGGGTGGGCGTGAGCATCGCACCCACGATCAAGCGTGAAGACCTGCGCCGTCCCGCCGAGGCCCGATCAGGGGCGTGGCAGACGGTGGTCTGGAACGACCCCGTGAACCTCATGAGCTACGTTGTGCACGTCTTTCGCAGCTACTTCGGGTTCTCCCGGGCCGAAGCGACGCGGCTCATGCTCGCCGTCCATCACGACGGCCAGGCGGTGGTGGCGACCGGGCCGCGGGAACTCATGGAACTGCACGCCTCCGTGATGCACGAGTACGGGCTGTGGGCGACCGTGCGCGAGGCGCCGGGGTGACGGCTGACCTCATCCGGATCACGCTTGCGCCCGCGGAGATCCGCCAGCTCCGGGCGCTACTGCACGAGTTCGTCGCACTGCTGCGCGACCCCGACGAGGTGCTCCCGGACGCGCTGGTGCCGTCGGCGTATCCCGACGATCACGACGCGGATGCGGCGTTCCGAGCGGCGACGGCGGGCGACCTGCTTCGCCGCCGCGAGCAGGACGCCCACCGCGTGCTGGACGACCTCGCGGCCGGGCGCGAACCTGGCCGTGCCGACGGCGGACGCGGCACGCGCACGATCGACATGGACCACGATGGCGCTACTGCCTGGATGCGAACCCTCACCGCGCTGCGCCTGGCGCTGGCGACCCGGCTTGCGGCTCGGGGCGAGGAGAAGCCCGACCCCGACGACGCCGGGAACGCCGTGTACGAGTGGCTTGGCTACCGGCTGGATGCTCTCGTGCGCGCCCACGACGCCGCGTAGCGCTCAGGGTACGCGGACGATCAGGCTTGCCCGGGCAGCGGGGTTGTGGCGAGCGATGTGCTCGTCCTCCTGGCGGGCCCATGCCTCCCAGTGGGGAGCGAACCGGTCCCCATCCCGGGTCAGCGCGCGAGCCCGGCGAGCCGGCGTGGGCGAGTCGAGCCACACCGCCACGTCCCAGCATCCGTCGGTGGCGGCGGTCAGCACCCCGGCGCCTTCCACCACCAGGGGCCGGCGCGGGTCCACGGGGTGGGATTCGGCGTATCTGTTCCGGTTCCAGTCCCACCGTCGCCATGATCCCCAACGTCTGTGCGCATGCGGGCGGATCACCCGCATCGCCGCCATGCGCGCCCCGGCATCCAGTCCGCTCCAGCCGGGGTACAGGTCATCCAGCGCGACCCGCTGCGGGGGCAGCCATCCTTCCCACTCCTGGCAGACCATGGCCGCGACGGTGGTCTTCCCCGCGCCGCTGCGCCCGTCGATGAGAATCACCGGTGTCGCGGAGGCGGCTCCGCGCACCTGGTGTCCGACGGCCGTGGCAGCCGCGCGCAGTGCGGCGGCCACGGCGTCGCTCATCGCTTGAGGGCGCGGATCAAGCGGGACAGGGCGCGCCCGGCAACCCACACCAGAGGGATCGCCACCGCCGCCAGGGACACCGGGTTCGGCGCGAACCGGAGCTCGTCGCCGCTGCGGATGTACGCGCCCACGGGAATCGTGTAGCCCCCGCCGCCGCCGCCCTCGTTGCCGGAATCGTCAGTGCCGCCACCGAACCCGTTCCACACCATCGCCACCGGGATGATGCGCACCCCGTCGACGTCTTGCTGGTCACCGTAGGCGGCCTTGACACCAGCGGACGCGGCGAGCCGACCGAGTTCAAGCACGAAATTGGGCATGCCTTCACGGTACCGGCACCAGCCTGCCGCGTCACGCCCTCGCGGACGCCGGATCCGCTCGACCTGGTCCCGGGAACTGGTCGGCGTTTCGCACAAGCCCGCTCGCCCGCCGGACGGCCCCCGCGCCGAATCGTCCGGCCGCCCCGTCGATCGCCGCCTCCGCCCGCCGCCAGGGCTCGTCCTCGTCCCAGAGGGTGTCGGAGGAGATGGGGCGCAGCCCCTCCGCCCGCACCCCCAGCAGTCGCACCGGCAGCGTGCGTTCCACGCCATCGAACGTGGCGAGAGCGTGGCGGCCCAGGCGCTCCCCCACCGACGTCGGCGACGGGAGCCGGGCGGTGCGCGTCACGGTGCGGAAGTCGGCGAACCGCACTGTGACGGTCACCGCTGCGGCCTCGGTTCCCGTGGCTCGCAGGCGCCCCCCGACTCGGTCGGCCAGGTGCCGGATCTCGCCGCGCAGTCGCTCGGCGTCCGCGAGGTCGACCTCGAAGGTCTCCTCGTGGCCGATACTCTTCTCCACACGGGAGGGGGCCACGGGTCGCGGATCCCGTCCGCGCGCGAGGTCCTGGATGCGCTGTGCCGCAGCCAGACCCACCGCATGCTCGATGATCGACGGGGCAGCGTCCCGCAGGTCGCCGATGGTGCGCACGCCGCGCGCTTCAAGGGCCTGCGCGGCGCGGGGGCCGACCCCCCACACGGCGCGCACAGGCAGCGGAGCGAGGAACGAGTCGGTCTGTGCGGCGGGAACGATCAGCACGCCGTCGGGTTTGCTGAGCGCCGATGCGATCTTGGCCACGTGCTTGGTCGCGCCACCTCCGACGCTGCAGACAAGGCCCACACGGGTGCGAACGGCGTGCCGCAACCGATCGGCGACAGCTGCGGCGCCGCCCCACAGACGTCGCGCCCCGCTCACCTCGAGGAAGGCCTCGTCGATCGAGAGCGCCTCCACCAGGGGTGTGAACTCCCGGAAGATGGCGAACACGGTCTCCGAGACCTCCCGGTAGCGGGCGATGCGCGGGGGCACCACCACGGCCGTGGGGCACAGGCTCCGCGCGCGGGCCATCGGCATCGCCGAGCGCACACCGAAGCGCCGCGCCTCGTAGGAGGCGCTGGCCACCACCCCGCGGGCCCGGTCGCCCCCGACGATCACAGGCCGCCCGACCAGCTCGGGACGGTCCAGGGTCTCCACGGAGGCGTAGAACGCATCCATGTCCACATGCAGGATGCCGGCTCCGGTGTCGTCCGCGCTCGGGCCCGACACCATCCGGCCGCGCCCGTCGCCACGTCCCATGTCCCCATTCTCCGCCGCGGCGCCGACAACGGCGACCGCGCTCGGCGCTCGCATGGGGCAGAGAATCACCTGACTGTCTTCGGACGCCAGGCGGGATCCGACGTCAGGACGACGCGCGTGCCAGGATCAGCTCGCGAACGCGGGCCGCATCCGCCTGACCGCGCATCGCCTTCATCACAGCACCGATGATGGCGCCGGCGGCCTGGACCTTGCCGTCCCGGATCTTCTGCAGCACGTCGGGCTGATCCGCGAGCGCCTCATCGATGGCGGCGATCAGGACGCCGTCATCGGACACAACGGTCAGGCCGCGTGCGCGCATGACCTGCTCGGGATCGCCCTGGCCGGCGACGACTCCGTCCAGCACCTGGCGCGCCAGCGTGTCGGTGAGTGCGCCCGAGTCGACCAGCGCCTGGAGCGCCGCGACATCCGCCGGCGAAACCAGGTCGGCGGGTTCGGCGCCCTGCGCGTTCGCGAGCCGCGCGATCTCCCCGGTCCACCATTTGCGGGCCGCTGCCGGGGATGCCCCCGCGGCGATCGTCGCCTCCACCTCGGCCACAACGCCGGCGTTGACGACCGCCTGGAACTCCAGGTCCGTGAATCCCCAGAGCTCCTTCAGCCGCCGACGGCGCTGCGTCGGCGGCTCCGGCAGGGCCGAGCGCAAGCGCGCGATGAGTTCGGGGGCGGGAACGACGGGAAGCAGGTCGGGCTCGGGGAAGTACCGGTAGTCGTCCGCGTCGGACTTCGTCCTGCCCGGCGAGGTCGTCCCCGTGTCCTCGTGCCAGTGCCGGGTCTCCTGACGCACGCGACCTCCCGCGGCCAGCAGGGCCGCCTGCCGACGAATCTCATATCGCACGGCCCGTTCGACCGAGCGCAGTGAGTTCACGTTCTTCGTCTCCGTGCGCACTCCGAACTCGCGCTGACCGCGCGGGCGCAGCGACACGTTCGCGTCGCACCGCAGATTCCCGCGCTCCATCCGCGCATCGGATATGCCCAGGGCGAGGACGACCTCGCGGATGGTCTGCACGTACGCGCGCGCGACCTCCGGCGCCCGGTGCTCCGTGCCCACGATCGGGCGTGTCACGATCTCGACGAGCGGCACACCGGCACGGTTGTAGTCGACCAAGGCGTATTCCGCGCCGTGGATACGGCCCGTCGATCCGCCGACGTGGGTGAGCTTTCCGGCATCCTCCTCCATGTGCGCCCGTTCCACGGCGACGGTGACGGTGGTGCCGTCGGTCAGGTCCACCTCGACGGCGCCGTCGTAGGCGATCGGCTCGTCGTATTGCGAGATCTGGTAGTTCTTCCCCAGGTCGGGGTAGAAGTAGTTCTTCCGCGCGAACCGGCTCGACGGCGCGATCGAACAGCCCAGGGCCAGCCCCAGGCTGATGGCGTGCTCCACCGCCTGCGCGTTGACCGTCGGCAAGGAGCCGGGAAGCCCGAGATCCACGGGCGCGAGATCGGTGTTGGGCTCGCGGCCGAAGGAGTTGGGGGCGGGCGAGAACATCTTCGTCCGAGTGTTCAACTCGACGTGAACCTCAAGGCCCAGCACCGGTTCGAACAGTTCCAGGGCGCGGTCGAAATCCATCAGCTCGTCGGTCATGCCCGAACCTGCCCGCTCATGGGCGATCGATCCAGGAGCGGCCCGCCCCAGGAATCGATCAGGGCGGCCTCGACCGCCGCGCCCACTCGGTAGAGCGTCGCGTCCGCACGTGCCGGGGCGAGGAACTGGATCCCCACCGGAAGCCCGTCGTCGGGCGACAGGCCCGCCGGGACACTGATGCCGGGAATCCCCGCGAGATTCGCGGGGATCGTCGCCAGGTCGTTCAGATACATCTGGAGCGGGTCCTGCAGCTGTTCCCCGAGCCGAAACGCGGTGGTCGGCGCCGTCGGCGTGGCGATCACGTCGACCGACGCGAACGCTCGATCGAAGTCGCGCTGGATCAGCGTGCGCACTTTCTGCGCGGAGCCGTAGTAGGCGTCGTAGTACCCGGCCGACAGCACGTACGTGCCGAGGATGATGCGGCGCTTCACCTCATCGCCGAAACCGGCCTCGCGGGTGGCCGCCATCACTTCCTCGGCGGTCGCTCCGGGATGCGGGGTGAC
Source organism: uncultured Actinomycetota bacterium (assembly GCA_963696115.1). Taxonomy (GTDB): domain Bacteria; phylum Actinomycetota; class Actinomycetes; order Actinomycetales; family Microbacteriaceae; genus Microbacterium. Next base: position 21,949 of record CAVOIT010000008.1, read on the forward strand.
CCGCAGACCGAAGCGCACGGAGTCGTAGCGGGCGAGGTTGCTGGAGGCCTCTGCAGGCAGGATGATGTAGTACGCCGCGACCGCGTATTCGAAGTGCGGTGCGTCGACCTCCTCGATGCGAGCACCCAACCGGCTCATGGTCTCGATCGTCTCGCGGAACCGCTGTAGCACCCCCGGGTGGAACCCGGGTCCTTCGAATTGGCGCACCACGCCGACACGCAGGCCGGCGAGCGCATCCCCCCGCGCCCCCTCTCGCGCCGCTTCAGCGAAGCTCGGCCACCGGTCGGTCAGCGACGTGGCATCCCGGGGATCGTGGCCGGCGATGACGTCGTGCAGCAGGCCGGCATCCAGTACGGTTCGCGCGACCGGGCCGATCTGGTCCAGACTCGACGCCAGTGCGATGGCGCCGTAGCGGCTCACTCCACCGTAGGTCGGCTTCATCCCGACCGTGCCGGTCAGGTGGGCGGGCTGGCGAATGGATCCGCCGGTGTCCGACCCGAGAGCGAGGGGCGCTTCGAAAGCGGCCACAGCCGCGGCGGACCCCCCGCCGGACCCGCCGGGGACGCGCGTGGTGTCCCACGGGTTGCGGGTGGGACCGAACGCGGAGTGCTCCGTGGACGAACCCATCGCGAACTCGTCCATGTTGGTCTTCCCCAGAGGCACGAGTCCGGCGCGACGCGCGCGCGCGACGACTGTCGCGTCAAAGGGCGACATGTAGCCTTCCAGGATGCGGGACCCGCTGGTGGAGGGCATGTCCGTGGTGACGAGCACGTCCTTGATGGCCAGTGGCACCCCGGCCAGGGCCGGCAGCTGTTCACCCGCGGCGCGGCGTCGGTCGATCTCGGCGGCTGTGGCGACCGCGGCATCGTTGACGCAGAGGAAGGCGTGGAGGGATTCGTCGATGCCGGCGATGCGGTCCAGGTGCGCCTGGGTGGCCTCGGCGCTGGAGAACTCGCGGGCGGCCAGAGCGTCCGCGAGTTGCGCCGCGGACAGCGCCACGATCTCCGTCACTGCTCCTCCCCGAGGATCGGACCCACCCGGAAACGGCCCGCGTCGGTCTCGGGGGCGTTCTGCAGCGCCTGCTCGCTTCCGAGAGTGTCGCCGACCACGTCGGGCCGGACGACATTCTGCAGGGCGATCGGATGGCTCGTGGCCGGCACGTCGGCGGTCGCGACGCGCGAGACCGTCGCGACGGTGTCGGCGATCGCTCCGACCTCCCGGGTGAAGAGGGTGACCTCCTCGTCGCTCAGGTCGATCCGGGCCAGAACCCCGAGATGGCGTACCAGGTCGGGCGTGATCTCAGACACCCGCCAAGTCTAGGCGGGTCAGATCTCGTCTCCCGCCGTGATCGCCTCGGCCTCCTCCAGAGCGCTCACGGACGGTCGACGGGCCGGACCCAGAACGCTCCCACCCACGAGCAGGATCGTCATCGAAACGCCCAGTGCCGCCACGCCGAACCAATAGGGGGCGGCGACCCCGAGTAACACCGCGATGGGACCTGACACGGCCGGCGCGATCGCCCCACCGAGGAAGCGGGTTCCCGAGTACGTGGAGGACGCCACCGTCCGGGGCAGATCGGTGGCTTCCATCACTGTTTCGGTGAGCGCAGTGTTGAGCACGCCCAGGAAGAGCCCGGCGACGATGATCGCCACCACGAGCACCGTCATCGAGCTTGTGTTCAGCGCCATGACGGCGAGGGTCACTGTCAGTAGCGCCAGCATCGCGAAGAGTACGGGCCTCAGACCGAAGCGGCGGGTGAGCAGGGGGGCACCGAACACGGACGTGATCGCCAGCGCGAGGCCCCAGCCGAAGAACACGAGACCCAGCTCGTGCGCGCCGAAGTCCTGACCCTGCTGCGCCGCCGCAGCCTGGAGCGGGTACGGGCTGTAGGCCAGCAGCGTGAAGAACCCGTAGTTGTAGAAGAGCGCGGTCAGCCCCAGCACCAGCAGGGGGGGTCTGCGCAGGGCGGTGAATCCAGCCGTGAGCGAGATCTTCTCCGGCCGGGTCACGGGCTTTCGGAGCAAGGTGATGATCGCGATGAAGGCCACCGCCATCAGCGCGGCCGTTCCGAAGAACGGGGCACGCCAGGACGCCTCCCCGAGCGTTCCGCCCAGCAGCGGTCCGAGCGCCATTCCGACGCCCAGCGCGGCCTCGTACAGGACGATCGCCTGCGCACTGCCGCCGCTGGCGGCGCCCACGATCGCGGCCAGCGCGGTGGAGATGAACAGCGCGTTGCCCAGTCCCCACCCGGCGCGGAACCCGATGATCTCGTCCACCGTCCCCGAGGCTCCGGCGAGAGCCGCGAACACGACGATCAGGGCCAGGCCCACCAGCAGCGTCCACTTCACGCCGAGTCGGCTGGAGATGAATCCGGCGAAGAACATCGCGAACGCGGTGATCAACAGGTAGCTCGTGAACAGCAGCATGGTCTGCGACGGCGTCGCGTCAAGCTCCGCGCTGATCGCCGGCAGGATCGGGTCGACCAGGCCGATGCCCATGAACGACACCGCACAGGCGAAGGCGATGGCCCACACGGCGACCGGCTGGCGGAAGATGGATGGCGCGGGGGCGGTAGCGTCCGCTCTCATGACTCGGGTACCTCGATCCTGTGGGTACTGGCGGGGGTGTCGGGGCGAGGCCAGCGGGCGTTCACCGCGGTGGCCAAGACGTCCAGAAGGTCGGCTGCAGTGCTGAGAGTCTCCCGCTCCGGGCTGCTCAGGGCGGTCAGGGCCGGGCGGATGGCCTCGGCGGCCCGTCGGCGGAAGCTCGCGAGCTCGCGCCTACCGGCGTCGGTCATCGCGACCAGCGCGGCGCGCGCGTCGTCGGGGTCCGCCCGGCGCTGCACGAGGCCGTCCTCCTCAAGACGGTTCACGGTCGCGGTGATCGCCGGCTGCGTGACCGCCTCCCGCGCCGCCAGCTCCCCCACGCGGAGGTCGCCGTCCTGACTGAGGTTCGAGAGCACCCGCATGGCGATGAGCGAGTGCGTCAGCCCGGCCGCGCGCGACGTGCTCCGCGTGAATCGGCCCGCCTGCGCGATCAGCCGCGTCGCCAGCTCGTCTACCTCGTCACGCGATTCCGGCCTCACCCCCGAGAGTCTATAACCTCGTTATGTATCTTCCAAATCGGGGCTGCTGGGCGGATCGAGGGCGGCGGGCCCGGCGGTGACGAGCAGGCGGAACTGCTCCGCGTCGATCACCCGCACGCCCAGGCGCTCGGCGGCGGCGAGCTTGGACCCGGCTCCCGGCCCGGCCGCGACAAAGTCAGTCTTGCGGGACACGCTGCCCGCCGCGCGTCCTCCCGCCCGGGTGATCGCCGCCTCCGCCTCCTCACGGGTGTATCCGTCCAGGGAGCCGGTGGCCACGACTGTCACCCCGGCGAGCACGCCTTCGGACCGGTGCTCAGCACCGGGCCCGGGGTGACCCGGGATCCGCCAGCTCACCCCCGCCCGGCCCCACCGATCGACGATCTCCCGGTGCCAGTCGACGGCGAACCATCCGACGATCGCATCCGCGATCACCTCCCCCACGCCTTCGACAGCCGACAGTTCCGCGCGGGAGGCCGAGCTGATGGCCGACAGCGATCCGAACCATCCCGCCAGGGCCCGTGCGGCGACAGGACCGACGTGGCGGATGCTCAGCGCCACCAGGAACCGCCACAGTTCCCGATCCTTCGCTGCGGCGATCGCTGCCAGGAGGTCCACGGCGGCCGACGACAGTACGAAGCGCTCGTCGCCGTCGAACGGACCGTCCGGGTCGAACGGAGGATCCGGGCGCGACGGAGTCGGCGCAGTGCCGGGAGGCGGGGCTTTGCGGAGCCGGCGGAACGGGGAACGCGTGTCGGGCGTTCCGTCGGGCAGGAGCCGGATCATGCCGGTCTCCGGATCGCGGACGACCACGTCCACGGGGAACAGGTCCTCGGCGCGCAGGTCGAACAGTCCGGCCTCGGTGGACAGCGGTGGACGGACCGGCTGCAGCGGCTGCGTCAGTGCGGCAGCCGACACCTCGCCCAGGCCTTCGATGTCCAGGGCGGTTCGGGATCCGATGTGCTCGACCCGACCGCGCACCTGCGCCGGGCAGGATCGGGCGTTGGGGCAGCGCAGGTCCACGTCCCCGGCCCGTGTCGGCGCGAGGGCGGTGCCGCACTCCGGGCAGGCCGTCGGCATCACGAACGCGCGTTCGTGGCCGGTGCGCGCCTCCACGACAGGTCCGAGGACTTCCGGGATGACGTCGCCGGCCTTGCGGATCACGACGGTGTCGCCGATCAGGACGCCTTTGGCGCGGACGACGTCCTGGTTGTGAAGCGTCGCCTGCCGCACGACGCTTCCGGCGACCCGCACCGGTTCCATCACCGCGAACGGCGTGACCCGGCCGGTGCGTCCGACCGACACGACGATGTCGAGCAGACGGGTGTTGACCTGCTCAGGCGGGTACTTGTAGGCGATCGCCCATCGCGGCGCGCGGCTGGTGGCGCCCAGCATCCGCTGCGTATCCAGGTCGTCCACCTTCACGACAACGCCGTCGATCTCGTGCGCGAGCTCGTGACGGCGCCGCCCGAATTCGGCGATGTACTCGGCGGCGGCCTCCGCGTCGGGGACGACGCGATAGTGCTCGCTTGTCGGAAGGCCCCATTCCGCGAAGCGTTCGTACGCCTCGCTCTGGCGCGCGATCGGGGGCTGGTTCCACGCGCCGAACCCGTGCACGGTGAACCGGAGACGGGCCAGGCGGTCGGCCATCGCCCGCAGCGCCGGTCCCGATTTCCCCTCCCGCTTCTGCCGTAGGGATCCGCTGGCGGCGTTGCGCGGGTTCGCGAACACCCGGTCCCCGATCCGAGCCTGCGCGGCGTTGAGCGCTTCGAAGTCCGCCAGAGTGAAGAACACCTCCCCGCGGATCTCGATCAGTGAGGGGATCGCGGGGCCGCGCAGCCGAGTGGGGATGCTGGGGATGAGCCGCACATTCTCGGTCACATCCTCCCCGACCCGTCCGTCGCCGCGGGTGGCGGCGCTGACCAGGGAACCGTCGCGGTATCGCAGCGAGAGCGCGAGCCCGTCGATCTTCAACTCGCACAGCAGTCGTGCCGCCCCCTGGGCGTCGCGGGGGATGCGCGCGGCCCACGCCGCGAACTCGTCCAGGCTGAAGACGTTGTCCAGGCTCAGCATCCGTTCGGCGTGCTCGACGGGGGCGAACAACGTGCCGGATGCGGCCCCCACATTCCGGGTGGGAGAGTCCTGCCCCTGCAGTTCGGGGAAGGCCCGCTCCACCTCCTCGAGCCGTCGCATCCAGTCGTCGTACGTCGCGTCGTCGACCAGGACCGCATCCGATCCGTAGTACGCGTCCCGGGCGCGGAGGATGTTCTCGGTCAGTGTCTCGGCGAGTGCGCGGGCCTGGTCCAGGGGCATGGCGGCCTCGATGTCCGCCGACCGGTCGGGTGCGTCCTGGGCCACGCCGCCAGTTTAGGAGCGCGCTGCGACGGTGTCCGGTGCGGCGGCGCTGGGCTGGGTGCGGGCGACGGCGAACTGGCCGATCACCTGCGTCCCTACGTAGATCACGGCGCTCTGCCCGGGAGCTACGGCGTCCAGCGGCGCATCCAGGAGCACCTCGGCGCGGCCGCCGTCCACACGCAGAACCCCCGGGACCGGCTCGGCGTGCGCGCGCACCTGCACGTGGCAGCGCAGCGCTCCGGGCTCGGGCGGGGTGCCCGTCCACGAGACATGGTCACCGACGAGGGCCGCCACGGCCAGGTCGTCGCGAGAGCCCACCACGATCGTGTTGCTCACCGGCCGCACGTCCAGGACGAATCGCGGGCGGCCATCGGGCGCCGGCGTTCCGAGACGCAGTCCTCGACGCTGCCCGACGGTGTACCCCTCGGCACCGTCGTGTTCCCCCACCACCGCGCCGGACCGGTCCAGGATCGGCCCCGGCTCGCGCTGCAGATGATCAGCCAACCACCCGCGCGTATCGCCGTCGGGGATGAAACAGATGTCGTGACTGTCCGGCTTCGCCGCGACCGTCAAACCTCGCCGCGCGGCCTCCGCGCGGACGAACGCCTTGGAGGGCGTGCGGCCGAGCGGGAAATACGCGTGGGCCAGCTGCGGCGCGGTGAGTACTCCGAGAACATAGGACTGGTCCTTCGCCTCATCGCTGGCACGATGCAGCTCCCGCCCGCGGGGGCCGTCGACCAGGTGGGCGTAATGCCCGGTGCACAGCGCGTCGAAACCCAGTTCAAGGGCCCTATCGAGCAGCGCGGCGAACTTGATGCGCTCGTTGCACCGCAGGCACGGATTGGGTGTGCGGCCAGCGCGATACTCGGCGATGAAGTCCTCGACCACGTCCTCGCGGAACCGCTCCGAGAAATCCCAGACATAGAAGGGGATGCCGATCCGGTCGGCGGCACGACGCGCGTCCAGCGCATCCTCGACGGTGCAGCATCCCCGGCTTCCGGTTCGCAGCGTGTCGCGAGTGCGCGCGAGGGCCAGGTGCACTCCCACCACGTCGTGCCCCTCGTCCGCAGCGCGCGCTGCGGCGACGGCGGAATCCACGCCGCCGCTCATCGCCGCCAGGATCCGCATCCGCCCAGTCTAGGAGGCGGACGCGACGCGGCGGGCGACCGCGACGGCGTCCGGCAGGGCCTCGAGAAAGGCGGTCACGTCGGCTTCGGAGGATTCACGACCCATGCTGATTCGGAGCACGCAGCGGGAGTCCGCGTCGCTCAGCCCCATCGCGAGCGCCACGTGCGAGGGTTCGGCCACTCCGGCCTGGCACGCGGATCCCGTGGATACGGCCACATCGGATCGGTCCAGGAGGAACAGCACGGTCTCACCGGGAGCGCCGGGGATGACCAGGTGGAGGTGACCCGGCAGGCGCCGGTCAGGGTGGGTCGTCGCACGAGCCCCGGGAACGGCGGCCAGCACGCCGCGCAGCATCCGATCCGCCAGTGCATCCAGCCGCCGCGCCTCCGACTCGCGTTCGGCTATCGCCTCCGTCGCCGCAGCGGCGAACGCGGCAGCACCGGCCACATTCTGCGTGCCGGCGCGCAGGCCTCGCTGCTGGCCCCCGCCGTGCAGCTGCGCACTCAAGCGCGCCGTGCGCGCCACGACCAGCGCGCCCACGCCGACGGGTCCGCCGATCTTGTGCGCGGACACGCTCAGCGCGCTCAATCCACCTATCCCAGCTGCCCCGCCCCGGAGGGCGCGGAACGCGATGGGGATCCGTCCGAAGGCGGCGACGGCGTCAATGTGGAGAGGCACGTTCGCCGCGGCGGCGGCATCGCAGAGGGCCGCCACGTCGTTGACCGTTCCGGACTCGTTGTTGGCCGCCAAGGCGGTGGCCGCGGCGGCGCCCGGCAGTGCGTCCTCGAAGCCCTCGACGTCGATGGCGCCGTGCCCGTCCAGCGGGACCGGGCGCAGCACAGCACCCGCGGCACGGGCCAGCCAGGACGACGCCTCCATCGTGGCGTGATGCTCCCCGTCGGGAACGACGAGGCCGTCCCGACCGTCCCGTTCCTGCCAGAGGCCCTTGATCGCGAGGTTCACCGATTCGGTCCCGCCCGAGGTGAACACGACTTCGGGCGGGTCGCATCCGAGCGCCGCTGCGACCGTCTCGCGGGATTGCTCCAGCACACGTCGCGCGTTCTGTCCGGCCACGTGGATCGATGACGCGTTGCCGACGACGTCCGCCGCCTCGAGCCATGCCGCCCGCGCCCCGGGCCTGAGCGGCGCGGTGGCCGCATGATCCAGGTACACCGTCACCTTTCCACTGTCCCACGGTCGTGCGAGCAGGGTCCCCGGCCCCGGCACCATCCTCCCGCGGGCCTCTCACGATAGGTTCGAGTGATGGCGCAGTCCCCACCATCCGGCGCTGCCTTCCGGAGCGCTTCGGAACTGCCGCTACGACCGGTGCGCGACCCCGTGCGCTCCCCGGACACGGTGTTCGGCCGCATCCCGCTGATGGACCCGCGGCCGGAGGTTCCCGGCGGGGGATTCCCGCCGAGCGCGTACCGCGGCGAGTGCATCCCGTTCGAGGTCACGGCGTTCCGGGAGGGCCATGACCTCATCGGGGTGCATCTGCATCTGTATGCCCCGGACGGTTCGGAGTCCCTGCACCGGATGTCGAGGCCTGAAGAAGGGCTGGACCGCTGGCATACCGAGGTGGTGCCGCTGCTGGAGGGGCGTTGGGGGTTCCGCTTCGAGGCCTTCGCCGACGATGCGGCCAGCTGGCTGCGGATCGCGCGGACGAAGCTCGCAGCGGGGATCGACGTCGCCGTGGTCTGCGAGACCGGGGCGCGACTGCTGGATCGTGGTGCGTCCGAATGGGACCGCCCTGCGGACGAGAGAAGCCTGCTGGCGGATGCCGCCGTCAGGCTCCGCGCCTGCGCTGCGGACCCCGACCGCGCGCTCGCGGTTGCGCAGGAGCAGGACGTGGCGGACGCGTTCGCGGTCCGGCCCCTGCGCAGCCTCGACACGGTCGGCGAGCGACTTCGGCTGGACGTGGAACGCGAGCGCGCCGGAGTCGGGGCGTGGTATGAGATGTTCCCTCGCTCGGAGGGGGCGGTCGTCGGACCGGACGGGCGCATCACCAGCGGTACCTTCGCCACTGCGCAGCGTCGCCTCGCCGGCGTGGCCGACATGGGGTTCGACGTCGTCTACTTGCCGCCGATCCATCCGATCGGCCACACGCACCGCAAGGGACGCAATAACGCCCTGGTGGCATCCCCTCACGACCCGGGATCCCCGTGGGCGATCGGATCCGAAGCGGGCGGTCATGACGCGGTGCACCCGGATCTGGGCACGGTGGCGGACTTCGCCGCGTTCGTGGAGGCCGCGGGACGACGGGGCCTCGAGGTGGCCCTCGACCTGGCTCTGCAGGCCTCGCCCGACCATCCCTGGGTGCGTGCGCACCCCGAGTGGTTCACCATGCTGCCCGATGGCACGATCGCGTATGCCGAGAATCCACCCAAGAAGTATCAGGACATCTACCCGCTGAACTTCGACCGCGACCCGGAGGGTCTGCGCGCCGAGGTGCTGCGCATCGTCCGGTACTGGATCGACCAGGGGGTGACGATCTTCCGGGTGGACAACCCGCACACCAAACCTCTCATCCTGTGGGAATGGCTGATACGCACGGTGCGTGAGGAACGCCCGGAGGTCATCTTCCTCGCGGAGGCGTTCACCCGCCCCGCGCCCCTGGAGGCGCTGGCGCGTGCGGGGTTCCAGCAGAGCTACACGTATTTCACCTGGCGCAACACGAAGCCGGAGCTCGAGCAGTTCCTGCTGTCCATCTCCCACGGCACGGCCGACTACCTGCGACCGAATCTGTTCGTGAACACCCCCGACATCCTGACGGAGTACCTGCAGTTCGGCGGCCGGCCCGCCTACCGCATCCGCGCGGCGATCGCGGCGACGGCCTCTCCCTCCTACGGGGTGTATGCCGGGTACGAACTGTACGAGAACGTGGCCCGGCCCGGATCCGAGGAGAACATCGACAACGAGAAGTACGAGTACAAGCCGCGGGACTGGGAGGGCGCCGAAGCCCGAGGAGACTCCCTGGCCCCGTATCTGCGACGCCTGAACCGGATCCGGCGCGCGCACCCGGCACTGCGCCAGCTGCGCAACCTCACCGTGCACTGGAGCGACGACGACGCGGTCCTCGTGTACGTCAAGCATCTTCCGGGCGCGCTCTCGGAGACGGGCGCGGACGACACCATCATCGTCGTCGCGAACCTCGACCCGCACTCGGTGCGGGAGACGACCGTGCACCTGGACACGAGCGTATGGGGTGTGGGCCCTGGGCAGCGATTCCCGGTGACGGATCTGGTCACCGGACAGACCTGGGAGTGGGGCGAGCACAACTACGTCCGGCTCGACGCGTTCACCGAACCGGTGCACGTGCTGCACGTGAAGGAGACGACGTGAACCAGCCCGAGCGCGACGTGCTGGACCGGGTCGCTGCGGGCTCGCACCACGATCCCCACGCCGTACTCGGCGTCCATCCCGGCCCCCACGGGTGGGTGGTCCGCGTCCGTCGCCCACTGGCTGCGACGGTCACGGCCCGGTTCTCCGACGGATCGCGGTCGCAGCTGCGGCACCTGCACGCTGGGATCTGGGAGGGCCCCGCCCCGGCGCCGGGCATCGGGTACGTGATCGACGCCGGCTACGAGCAGGGGACGCGGCATGTCGCCGACGACCCCTACCGCTTCGCGCCCACGATCGGCGAGCTGGACCTGTACCTGATCGGTCAGGGCCGGCACGAGCTGTTGTGGGAGGCGATGGGCGCCCGGCCCCTGTCCCACTCCGGAGCGACCGGCACGGCGTTCACAGTATGGGCCCCCCATGCCACCGCCGTGCGAGTGTGCGGCGACTTCAACGGGTGGGACGGCCGCGGCCATGCCATGCGCTCGATGGGATCCAGCGGGGTGTGGGAGCTGTTCATCCCCGCCGTGTCCGAGGGCGCGGTGTACAAGTTCGAGATCCTCGCCCGCGATGGGTCGTGGATCCTCAAGGCCGATCCGATGGCGCAGCGTGCCGAGACTCCTCCGGCCACGGCGTCTGTGGTGACGACGGCGCGGCATCACTGGCAGGATGCGGAATGGCTGGCGCGACGCGCACGCTCCACCCCGCATTCGCAGCCCATGTCGATCTACGAGGTCCACCTCGGGTCGTGGCGACCGGATCTCGGCTACCGTGACGCCGCCGACCCCCTGGTGGACTATGTCGTGGCTCACGGATTCACGCACGTCGAGTTCATGCCGCTGGCCGAGCATCCTTTCGGAGGGTCATGGGGGTATCAGGTCACCGGCTACTACGCCCCGACCGGCCGATACGGCGCACCCGACGATCTGCGGTACCTCATCGACCGGCTGCACCGGGCCGGCATCGGAGTCATCCTGGACTGGGTTCCCGGTCACTTCCCGCGGGATGCGTTCGCGCTGGCCCGCTTCGACGGGGAGGCGCTGTACGAGCACCCCGATCCGCGCCGCGGCGAGCATCGGGACTGGGGGACACTGATCTTCGACTACGGGCGCCGCGAGGTGCGGAACTTCCTGGTCGCGAACGCCCTGTACTGGTTCGACCAGTTCCACGTCGACGGCCTGCGCGTGGACGCGGTGGCCTCGATGCTCTATCTCGACTACTCCCGACCCGACGGCGAGTGGGAGCCGAATGCGTTCGGCGGTCGGGAGAATCTGGAGGCGATCTCGTTCCTCCAAGAGGTGAACGCGACGGTCTACAAGAGGTTCCCCGGCGTGACGATGATCGCCGAGGAGTCCACCAGTTTCGCCGGCGTGACCGCTCCGACCGACGGCGGCGGCCTCGGCTTCGGCTTCAAGTGGAACATGGGCTGGATGAACGACTCCCTCGTGTACATCGCGCGGGACCCGCTGTATCGCTCCCATCATCAGCACGAGCTATCGTTCTCCTTTGTCTACGCGTTCAGTGAGAACTTCGTGCTGCCGATCAGCCACGATGAGGTGGTGCACGGCAAGGGCAGCCTGATCGCCAAGATGCCGGGCGATCCGTGGCAGCGCCGCGCGAACACCCGGCTGTTCCTGGGATACATGTGGGCCCACCCGGGCAAGCAGTTGCTGTTCATGGGGCAGGAATTCGGTCAGCTATCCGAATGGTCGTCCTCCCGCGGCCTGGACTGGTGGCTGCTCGACCAACCAGCCCACGCCCAACTGCTGCAGTACGTCGCCGCCCTCAACCGGACGTACCGTGCGCAGCCGGCGCTGTGGGCGCGCGACCGGGATCCCGACGCGTTCGCGATGCTGAGCGCGCCCGAGCCACGGGCGGACGTCCTGGCCTTCTGCCGCCGAGACCACGACGGCAGCCGCGTCGCCGTGCTGTGCAACTTCGCCGGAACACCGGCCGCCGACTACCGGGTGACCCTCCCCGCGGCCGGGGTGTGGCGGGAGATCCTCAACTCGGACGCGATCGAGTTCGGCGGGTCCGGCGTGGGGAATCTGGGAGCGGTGACGGCGGACGCGGACGGGATGGTCACCCTCGTGCTACCTCCGCTCGGCGTGCTGTGGCTGCATCACTCCGCGCCCTGACGCGACCGGCGTGAGATCAGAACAGCATCGACGCCAGGCGCGTGCGTGCACGCAGCGCCCGCGGGTCCGCGTCCCCAACCAACCCGAACAGTTCGAGCAGGCGTTCGCGGATCCGCTGGCGCTCCGGCCCCGACACGGCGGCGAACAGATCGAGCAGCCGCTCGAACGCATCGTCGACGTGCCCTCCGACGAGGTCGAGGTCGGCGACGGCGAACTGGGCATCGATGTCGTCGGGATGCGCTGCAGCCGCGGCCCGGACCTGTCCGGCATCCAGGTCCCGCACCCGAACCAGCAGTGCGACCTGCGCAAGTCCCGCCTTGGCATCCTCGTCTCGCGGGTTGGCCTGAAGGGCCGCGCGGAATGCCGCCGTGGCCGCGTCATAGTCCCCAGCCTCGATCGCGGCGAACGCCTGAGCATGCAGGGGTGGCGTGCTCTCCTCCTCCTGAGAGGCCGCACCCTCCGGTGACACGGTGCCCGTCACGCCGTTTTGAGCCGCGAGCTGGAGGAGCTGGTCGAACACATCGCGCACCTGCTGCTCCGGCACCGCCCCGGTGAAAAGCGGCACGGCCTGCTCGGCCAGCAGCGCCACCACCATGGGGATCGACTGCGCCCGGAATGCCTGCGCCAGCTGGGGGTTGGCGTCCACATCGACCTTCGCCAGCACCAGTCGGCCACCGAGCTCGCGCACGACCTTCTCCAGCACCGGGCTCAGCTGCTTGCAGGGCCCGCACCATTCCGCCCACAGGTCCACCACCACGGGTACCGTGCGTGAGAGCGCCAGGATCTGCGGGAACGTCTGGTCGGTGACGTCCACGACCAGGTTCCCGCCGCCCGCGCCCCCCTCCGGGACCGGGCCAGCCGACTGCGCGGGACGATTCCGCAGCGGGGACAGGTCGACGGCACCGCGCAAGACAGCGCCGGGCGTGCGTTCGGGCATCAGATCACCTTCGCGTCGAGGATGCTGGTGGAGTAGCCGAGCAGCCGAATCCGGTCACTGGATCCTTCGGCCGGTACGTAGAAGAACAACTGGTCCACGAACGTCGTCGTCACCCCGCTCTGCGACTCGGATGCGCCGGTGAGCGCCTGCACGGTCGGGTTCGTGTCGAACTTGATCACCACGTCCCCGTTGGCCGGTCGGACGGTATCGGTCTCGTGAACCGTGACCGCGACGATCGCGCCGCTCTCTAGCGTAGCCAGGCCCAGCGGCGTCTCGGGCCCGGCCGTGGACCCGAACTCGAGCGTGCCCGTCTGCGAGGCGGTGGCGTTGAACTCGTCCAGCCGTCGCTGCCGGTCTGCGGCAACACCGGCCTGGAACGCGTCAGAACGCTCGTCGAACATGTCCGCGTAGGGACTCGCAGCTCCACGGGCCAGGACATCTGCGTAGGCGGGAGCCAGAGCGTCAGGCGCCAGCACCAGGAACGGGAAGTCCGGCGGCACCTGAGGAGCGCCGATGTAGGCGGGTGCGAGCTCGGGAAGCTCGGTCGCGGCAACCAGATCCGCGGAGTACCGCAGCTTGTACGGCGACCACGGATCCGCCTGCGTCAACATCATGACCGTTGAGGCGGTGTCCTCATCGGCGACCGCCAGGAACGTACGCGGCCAGCCTTCGAACGCCTGCGGCAGTGTGATCTCGAGAGGTCCGGTAGGGATCGGCGCCGACGCGGCGTAGTCCGGCAGGGTTCCTCGCAGCGTGTAGTTCGTGCGCCGCTGCGCGAGGGCGGCACCGTCCAGTCGCGTCTCCGCCAGCGACGGATCGCGCGCGGCATCCGCGGCTGCGACCGTCTCCGCCACACGCTCGAGAATGCGCTCCGCTTGCGCGGCGCTGACGACCGGTGCCCGATGATCTGCGGCATCCACGATGGTCGGCGTGGGGGACGGCGACGAAGGCGGCGCCGGTTCCGGCCAGGCTTCCGCGGTGCATCCGGATATCGCCACCGGCAGTGCCAGCGCCGCTGCCAGGATCGAAACCCGCCCGCGGGCGCCGAGCGATCGACGGGTGGGAGAGGCCGGCAGCGCGGCGTCCGCTGCGCCCGCCACGTCGATGGGCTGCGTATCCGGCAATGGCGGCGGCGCCTTCCGGCGTGGGCCCCGGGAACGGCGGGAGTGGCGGATCGCCAGGATGTACAACACGATCCCGACCGCCAGCACGACCGAGCCGGCAACGATCAGTGGTCCTGCCCAGGGGGTGCGCTGGATGATGGGCCAGGTGACGGTGATCGTGCGCGGCGCCGGGGCGGCACCGTCGGACGCTACCAGCACGCTCATGCCGTCCGGAAGCTGCACTGTCGCCGAGACCGCCGCGGGGTCGCTGTACTCGCCGAGCCACAGGTCGGAGCCCACCGGTGTGCGAACCGGTGCCGGTGACCCGGACGGCGAGGGGCCGTCTGCCGCACTGTCATCGACGGCGGCGGTGCCATCCGGGGCAGCGGATACCCGCGCGTACTCCTGGCCCTCGAGCCACGCCGTGACGTCGTCGGTGCGGCCGTAAGCGATGACGACGCCGTTCGGATCGGATGCGCGCACGGTCTGCGCCCCGGGGTGGGCCCGCAGCACGTCGCCGTCGATCACCGCGTACGGCGCATCACCGGTGAGCGCGATGTCGACGCTCTGGGACTCGGGCCCCTGGAACAGGGTGCGCTGCGCGACGCCGGTCCCGATCAGAACCGCCGCCAGCACGAACGCAGCCACAGACCATATGAAGCGCACCAGCACATCCTTCCGAGTCGGCCGGCCTACGGGCCGGTCCCGATCCGACGTATCAGACTAGCGAGCGCGACCTGTGCACGCTCCGAGAGAGGGTGGCCCGCCATCTGCGGCGGGCGGGAACATATCCTGACCGCACCACCCATCGGCGAGCGAGGATCCCATGAAGGTACACAATCCGTTCCGCGTCGCATTCATCGCCACACTCGGCGTGGGACTGGGGATGCTGCTCATCAACAGCGTGACCACCCTGTCCACCATCCTGCTGTACGTGGGAACCGCGCTGTTCCTCTCGCTCGGACTGGACCCGATCATCTCCTGGATGGAACGGCGCCGACTGCCGCGCTGGGCTGCCGTGCTGATCACGATTCTCCTGCTGCTCGCGCTGTTCGCCGGTGTGATGCTGATGGTCGTGCCGCTGATCGCCGGGCAGATCAGCCAACTCGTCGAGACCGTCACGGAGATCGTCCAGAAGAACACGTGGCAGTCGGAGTTGCGTGGCTGGCTGAGCGCCACCTTCCCGGACCTCAACGTGGATGACGTGTTCGGGTTCGTGGACGGGTGGCTGCAGTCCCTGGACTTCGGCTCGATCGGCGAGGGCGTTCTCGCCGTCGGCGCCTCCATCCTGTCAGGCCTGACCGGAGCCTTCATCGTGCTCATCCTGACCATCTACTTCACGGCATCCACGCCGTCATTGAAGGCGGCCGTCTACAGTCTGGTGCCGGCCTCGCGGCGGGCGCGCTTCATCGAGCTGTCTGAGCAGATCACCGACTCGGTGGGCTACTACGTCATGGGGCAGGTGGCGATGGGTCTGATCAACGGGATCCTGAGCGCCATCTTCCTGACCATCATCCAGGCACCGTTCCCGGCCGTACTCGCCGTGATCGCATTCTTCTTCTCGCTGATCCCCCTGGTGGGAACGCTGACCGGGTCGACCATCATCGTGCTGATCTGCCTGATCCCCGGCCTCGGTTCGCCGACGACTGCGCTGGTGGCCGCGATCTACTACCTCGTGTACATGCAGCTGGAGGCGTACGTGATCTCCCCGAGGATCATGAACCGGGCCGTATCCGTGCCGGGAGCCATCGTGGTCATCGCGGCGCTGGCGGGCGGCTCACTGCTCGGCCTGCTGGGGGCCCTGGTGGCGATCCCGGTGGCGGCCAGCATCCTGATCATCTACCGACAGGTTCTCATCCCGCGTCAGAACGCGCGTTGACCTCATCCCATTCGACCGGCAGCGGCCCCGCGTCCGGCCGGAGTGCGGCGACGATCTCGGAGAGCACCCGGCGCGTATAGGTCTCCCCCACGAACAGATGCTTGGCGCCCGCGACCGGGATCACCCGCGCGTGCGGAACCACCGCGAACCGCTCTACCGCCTCCGCCGGGCGCAAATAGTCGTCAAACTCGGGAATCAGTGCCACCAGACTCCGTGAATCGGTCGCCCACACGCGCAGTTCCTCGGGGCTGGTGCGCCGCAACGGCGGGGAGATCAGGACCGCCCCCTCGATCGGGTGCAAGGGGCCGTAGCGCAGTGCCAGTTCCGTCCCGAAAGACCACCCCACCAGCCACGGGCGGGGCAGAGCGCGCTCGGCGACCAGGGCCATCGCGGCGGCCACGTCGCCGCGCTCCGCGTCGCCGCGATCGAACCGGCCCTGACTGGTGCCGCGCGGCGATGATGTGCCGCGCGTGTTGAAGCGCAGCACCGCCAGATCCGCCAGCGCCGGCAGCCGCGCGGCGGCCTTGCGGATCAGGTGCGAATCCATCGAACCGCCGTGGGTGGGCAGCGGGTGCAGCATCACCGCCGTGGCTGCCGGGGGTCGCTCCTCGGGCACGGCCAACTCGCCGACCAGGGTGAGCCCGTCCGGAGTGAGAAGCTCCACGTCCTCACGCCGCGCCGGCAACACCACCGCGCCCCGGATCTCCACCTCAGCTCACCGTCCAGCAGCGTGTGTGCCAGTGGCGACGATCCGCGATCGCCGCCTCCTCGCCGCGCACGTCGTCGGCCCGCCAGACCACGACGTGCGCCGTCCGCTGCGCGATCTGCCGGCCGCACCCCGGACACAGGTACGTCTTGGCCGCGCGGTCCTCGGTCACCGGCTGCACGGTCCATTCCGCGCCGCCCTTGCGGTCCGTGCGCTGCCACCCGGCCAGCGGCAACCGCAGGGGCGCGGGCTCGGGCGGCCGGGATGCGCGGCCGCGCCGGCCCACGCTCAGTACCATCCCGAGGAGTTGGAGTGATCCCACGCGCCGCAGGGGGTGCCGTACCGGCCGGAGATGTAGCCCAGACCCCACGTGATCTGTGTCGCAGCGCTGGTAGCCCAGTCGTCGCCGGCGCTGGCCATCTTGCTGCCGGGAAGCGCCTGCGGGATGCCGTACGCGCCGCTGCCCTCGTTGTACGCGTTCACGCGCCAGCCCGACTCACGGTTCCACAGGGCGACCAGACACGAGAACTGGTCGTCGCCCCACCCGCGCGCCCGGACCATGTCGTACGCGATCGCCTGCGCCGACCCCGGGTCGGGGGACACGAACGGCGGCGCCCATGACGAGCTCGATGAGGAACTCGATACCGGCGCGGGGGGCGGGACCGGCTTCGGCTTGGCGACAGCGGTGTAGTTGCCGCGGCCGAAGTCCGCCGCCGCCGCGGAACCCGCCGTGAATGTCTGGGAGTCGACGGCGGTCGCCGCGTACACCGTCAGAGTCGGGGGTCTGCGCGGATGCGGGGCCGGCGAGAGCCAGCCCCGCGGATGCCACGGACGCGCCGGCCAGGGCCATGGCCGCAACAGCCGCCGCTCCCGCCAGACCGCGCCGCCGCCGGCGCGGCCGAGACCGAGTCGGGGCGGCGGTCGCCAACTGCCGCCGGGTGATCGCGGGGGGAGAGATCTCGTCACCGGAAGTCACAATGCGCACGATCCTACCCGGCGCTCGGTGTCGCACCACGAGGGACCCGCTCAGCCGATCGCGAGGATCACGCCCACCACCGCGTCCAGCACCGCGTCGACCTGCTGCTCCCGGTACCCTCGCCGCTGCATCCGGAACGCGACGTCCCGCACCTGGTCCACACCGATCGGCTCCCCGGTGGACAGGTAGGCGGCCACCCGGTCCGCCACGAGGTCGACCTCGTCCACCCGATACCCGAAATGCCCGATGCCGACGCGGTCGAAGCGGCGTCCGCGCGGACGAACGAGGCGGTCAAGGACCTCCTGCGCGAGGTCCCGCTGCTGACCCACCCAGCGGCGCGCGCCGCCCTCCGCGAGCGCGGCCGCGCGCTCGGCCCGCGCGAACGCATCCTCCAGGCGTGTGAGCGCCGCATCCACCTCCGCAACCGCGTATCCTCCCCGGCGCAGGGGGAACGCGACCCGGCGGACGTCGTCGGATCCGAGAGGTTCGGCATCGGGGACGCCCTCGAATGCGGCACGGGCGCGGCGGAGGAAGGCGTCGACAGTGGTGGGATCGTATCCGCGCTCCCGTCGGGCCACGCGGGGGAACGGCGATTCCTCGTCGGTCTGTGTCGGGACCGGACCGGTCATCTCACCGCCCACGGCGCCAGGAGATACGACAGTGCGAGAGCGGTCGCCGCAGACGGCAGGATGGAGTCCAGGCGGTCGAGCACTCCGCCGTGACCGGGGAGCCAGGAACTCATGTCCTTAATCCCCAGGTCCCGCTTGATGAGCGACTCGCCGAGATCTCCCACCGTAGCGGTCCCGAAGACGGCCACACCCAGCACGAGGCCGGTCCACCAGGGCAGCCCGAGCATGAGCCATGCCAGCAGGACGCCGCTCCCGAGGGCCGCTACCGCCGCACCGGCCAGCCCCTCCCACGTCTTGCCCGGACTGACGTGCGGCGCCATCTTGTGACGTCCCAGCAGAAGGCCCGTGCCGTACGCGGCCGTGTCCGCGGCCACGACGACGGCGAGGAAGGCGAGCACCCACCACTCACCGTCCGGGCGGCGCAGCAGCAGCAGTGCGAAGGATGCGAGGAAGGGGACATAGATCGGGATGAAGCCCCCGATCAGCACGTCGTCCACCACTGCGGTGTACGCCCTGCCGTCACGTGCGGTCATCTGTGACAGGAGACGCCATACGACCACGAGCGCGACCGCGACGATGACGCTCACCCAGTGCAGCCAGCCGTCCAGCAGGTACGCGGCGACGAGGATGAGCGCCGCCCCGAGGAGTTGCGGAATCACGTCCACCCGCCGGCCGGCCGCCTGCAGCGCCCGGGAGAACTCGAACACCCCGAGGAGGGTCACGGCCAGCGCGAACAGGGCGAACGGCCACGTCGAGAAGATCAACGACGCGACCACAACCACCCCGATCGCTACGCCGATCAGGATAGCCAGGATCAAGTCGCGCCCGGTGCGTTCCTTGATGCGCGCGTTGGCTTGGTCGAATTCGGCGCGCGCGTTCGCGACGTGATTCTCGAGGTCGGCGCGGGCGGCTCGGACCTGCTCCTGGAATCGGATCGCGGGGTCGGCCGAGTCCCGGTGCGGCTCGTCGGCGTGCGGCGGCGGCTCGGTTGCGGGTTCTCGGGGAGGCTCGCTCATCGGGTCACACCTCGAGCAATTCGGCTTCCTTGCGCTTGAGCGCTTCGTCGATCGCGTCGACGTGCGCGCGCGTGATCCCTTCGAGCTCCTTCTCGGCGCGCGCGAGCTCGTCTTCGCCGAACTCGCTCTTGAGCACATCCAGGTCGTCCTTCGACCGGCGGCGGATAGCTCGCACGTGCACCTTCGCTTCCTCCGCCTTGGCGCGCACCAGCTTCACGAACTCCCGCCGACGCTCCTGCGTCAGCTCCGGCAACGTCACGCGGATGATCGTGCCGTCGTTGGTGGGGTTCGCTCCGAGGTTCGGCATGTCGCGGACAGCCTGCTCGATCGCCTTCAGCGCCGACTTGTCGTACGGGGTGATGACGAGCGTGCGCGCCTCCGGATTGTTCAGGGAGGCGAGCTGGGCGAGCGGCGTCGCGGTGCCGTAATAGTCGACGGCGATCCGCTGGAACAGCTGCGGGTTAGCGCGCCCCGTGCGCACCGTCGCAAAATCCTCCTTGGCCGCCTCCACCGCGCGATCCATCCGGGCCGCGGCTTCGCTGATCACGTCGGCGATCACGCGCTCTCCTCTCGCTGCCGTGGACCCGAGTCTACCGGTGAGCCCGTCGCCGGTCCGGTCACACCGTGACCAGGGTTCCGATCTCTTCGCCCAGCAGCGCACGGGTCACCGCTCCCTCACCCTCCATGCCGAACACGCGCATCACCATGCCGTTGTCCATGCAGAGACTGAATGCGGTCGAGTCCACCACCTTCAGCCCCCGGAGCAGTGCGTCGTTGTAGGTGATCGTGTCCAGCCGTACCGCGTGCGCGTCAGTATTCGGATCGGCGGTGTACACGCCGTCGACGCCGTTCTTGGCCACGAGCACCTCATCGGCGCCGATCTCCAGCGCCCGTTGGGCCGCGACCGTGTCGGTGGAGAAGTAGGGAAGGCCCGCTCCTGCCCCGAAGATCACGACGCGGCCCTTCTCGAGGTGCCGCTGCGCTCGGCGCGGAATGTAGGGCTCCGCAACCTGGGTCATCTCAATGGCGGACTGTACGCGGGTGACTGCTCCCGCCTGCTCGAGGAAGTCCTGCAGCGCCAGCGCATTCATCATCGTGCCGAGCATGCCCATGTAGTCAGCGCGTCCGCGGTCCATACCACGCTGGCTCAGTTCCGCCCCGCGGAAGAAGTTGCCTCCGCCGACGACGATCGCCACTTCCACCCGGTCCACGGCCGCCGCAATGTCTCGAGCGATCCGGCCCACGACGTCCGGGTTGACGCCGAGGCTGCCGCCCCCGAATGCCTCGCCGGACAGCTTCAGCAGAACTCGCCGACGACCCGTCGGTTCATCCATCGAGCGACCCCTCCCCCCTCGACGCTCCATCGAGAGCACGATGGCCCCGCACGTCGACCATGCGGAGCCGCACCCGTCACGCGCCGACTTTGAATCGGACGAAGTCGACGAGCGTCAACCCCGCATCCCGCGCGACGGTCGCCACGGTGAGCTTGTTGTCCTTCGCGTACTCCTGATCCAGCAGCGCGACCTGCTTGAAGTACGCGTTCAGGCGCCCCTCGACGATCTTGGGCAGCGCCGCATCCGGCTTGCCTTCGTTGCGGGAGATCTCGGTCACGATCTGCCGTTCCCGTTCCACGTCCGCCTCGGGGACGTCCGCACGGGACAGGTAGGTGGGGTTGGCGAACGAGATGTGCTGCGCGATGCTGCGCGCGGTCGCGGCGTCCTCCCCCGAGTAGACCAGGGCGACACCGATCTGTGGCGGCAGGTCGGTGCTGGTCTTGTGCAGATAGACCTCCACGTGGTCGCCGGCCACCGTGCGGACGCGGCGCAGCTCCACCTTCTCGCCGATGATGGCGGCCTCATCGGCGATCAGTTGCGCCACGGTGATGCCCCCCGCGTCGGCGGCCAGCGCGGCGTCGACGGAGTCGGCGCGCACCGCGGCCGCCGCATCTGCCACACGCTCGGCCAGGGCGATGAAGCGCTCGTTCTTCGCGACGAAGTCGGTCTCGCAGGCCAATTCGATCAGCGTGACCGTCGCGCCATCGCCGCGAGCGACGACCAGGCCCTCGCTGGTGGAGCGGTCCGCGCGTTTCGCGTTGCCCTTCGCACCCTTCAGGCGCAGGATCTCCACGGCCCTGTCGACGTTGCCGTCGGCCTCCTCGAGAGCCTTCTTGGTGTCGACCATGCCGGTGCCGAGCTGCTCGCGCAGAGCCTTGATGTCAGAGATGGTGAAGTTTGCCATGTGTGGGCGCCTCCTTATCCGGGGCGAATGATCCGAGAGGTACGGGTTGGTCAGTGCTCGCCGGCGTCAGCAGCGACCGGCTCCTCGGTCGCAGTCTCCGGCCCCGGGACCGTCTGCTCCTCGGTCGCGGGCTCCGCCTCCGGGACCGTCTGCTCCCCGGTCGCGGGCTCGGACGCATCGGCAGCCGGCTCGGACGCATCGGCAGTCGACTCGGGCGCCGGGACCGCCTGCTCGAGCAGTTCCCGCTCCCACTCCGCGAGTGGCTCGGTCTCCGCTGACTCGGCGGCCGGCTGGTGGCGCTGAATGAGTCCTTCAGCGGCCGCGTCCGCGATCACGCGGGTCAGCAGCGACACCGAACGGATCGCATCGTCATTACCGGGAATGGGGTACTGGAACTCGTCGGGGTCGGCGTTGGTGTCGAGGATGCCCACGATCGGGATGCCGAGTTTCATCGCCTCGTCCACGGCGAGGTGCTCGCGCTTGGCGTCCACGACCCAGATCGCCGACGGCGTCCTGGTGAGGTTGCGGATGCCGCCCAGCGACTTGTGGAGCTTGTCGAGCTCGCGCTTCTTCAGGAGCAGTTCCTTCTTCGTCAGGCCGCTGGCCGCCGGATCGTCGTAGTCCAGCTCCTCCAGCTCCTTCATCCGGGCCAGTCGCTTGCTGACCGTCACGAAGTTGGTCAGCAGACCCCCGAGCCACCGCTGGTTCACGTACGGCTGCCCGACCCGGGTCGCCTGCTCGGCGATGACCTCTTGGGCCTGCTTCTTGGTGCCCACGAACAGGATGGTTCCCCCGTGGGCGACGGTCTCCCGCACGAACTCGTACGCCCGATCGATGTGCGACAGCGACTGCTGCAGATCGATGATGTGGATGCCGCTGCGTTCGGTGAGGATGAACCTCTTCACCTTCGGGTTCCACCGGCGGGTCTGGTGCCCGAAATGAACGCCGCTGTCCAGCAGCTGACGCATCGTGACGACGGCCATGACCGTACTCCTCTAGCTCTTTCGGTTGATCGCCCCGCCCGGATGGCGAGGCCCTGGCGCCCTTGGACCCTCCGCTCGCCAGGCGAGACCGGTGGAGGGCGCGGCCGTTCCGAGATGTCCCGAGTGCGGCGGGCGCGCGAAGTCACCCCGCACAGCGGGGCGCGTACCCAGTGTACCAGTGCACACCCTCTCCCCGTCGACTCCCCCTCTTCATCCCCCCGCTGACTCTCCTTCTTCTTCCTCCCCAGCGATTCCATCGCGCCCGTACGTCGCCCGGGCATGCGGATGGCGCTCTCCCGGGACCGCGGCATCCCGAACATGGACGGATGACACATTCACGAGCCGTCCGGTCGGTGGTCCTGCTCCTCATGGCAGCCGCTGCCGCCGTCGCGCCGCCGGGTCCGGAACCCCGCGAGCGCATCTCGACCAGCCCCGTCTGGCTGTGGCCGGTCACGGCCCCGCAGCTCGTGCAGGAATTCATCCGCCCGCCTCATCCGTACGGGCCCGGCCATCGGGGCGTCGACGTGGTCGGCGCGGATGGCGAGGTCCGGGCGCCTGCGGCGGGCGTGATCGCGTTCTCGGGCATGGTCGCGGGACGCGCGGTCGTCACGATCGACCATGGCGGCGGTCTGGTCACGACGCTCGAGCCGGTTCGGAGCGATCACGGCGTCGGCGCGCCGGTCCGCCGCGGCGAGGCGGTCGGGACCCTCGCGACCGGAGGCCACACCACGCCGGGTGCAGTGCATCTGGGTGTCCGGCGCGACGGCGAGTACATCAATCCGATGCTGCTTCTGGATGGCGTGCCACGCGCGGTGCTGCTGCCGTGCTGCCAGGAGCCGGTGGCGCTCATGCCCGCGGGTGCGCCTGCCGATAGACCGCGCTCAGACGAGCTGCGGTGACGTGGGTGTAGATCTGCGTGGTGCCGAGGCTCGAGTGGCCGAGCATCTCCTGCACCGCACGCAGGTCCGCACCCCCGTCGAGCATGTGGGTCGCGGCGGAGTGACGCAGCGCGTGAGGGCCGGTTGCCGGGGTCTGGAGAGCGCCCCCGACCCGCAGTGAGACGAGGCGGTACACGGCTCGGGGACCGAGGGGTCCGCCCCGGGCACCCAGGAAGAATCGATCCTCGCCGCGGCCGTCTCGGGCGCGGCGGCGTAGTGCAGGACGGGCGCCGGACCGGTATGCGGCGACCGCACGCGCCGCCGGAGCCCCGAACGGCACGACCCGCTCCTTGTCGCCCTTTCCGACCACCCTGGCTGTCCGGGCGAACTCGTCCACGTCATCGGGTCCGAGACCGCACAACTCGGACACCCGCATGCCGGATGCGTAGAGCAGCTCCAGAACGGCGTGATCGCGCACCGCGACGGGGTCGCCCGATGCGGCGGCTTCGGCCTGCCGCGCGAGCACGTCGGCGATCGTATCGGCCGGCGCCACGGTGGGAAGCGTTCGATCGCGCCGGGGAGCGGTGAGCCGTAGAGCGGGGTCGACACCGATGAGACCGGCTTCCGTCGCCCAGGAGAAGAATGCCCGCGCCGATGCCACGCGCCGAGCCAGGGTGGCCCGCGCGTTTCCGCGACGGGCGCAGTCCCACAGCCAGTCGCGCAGGTCTTCAAGGTCGACGCGCTCCAGCGCCGTGGTCCGCCCCAGCCGTCGTGCCAGGTCGGCCAGGTCCGCCCGGTACCCGCGGATGGTGGCGGGCGCGAGCCGACGCACGGTGTCGAGTTCGACGAGCCAGCGCTCCACCGCGTCAATGAGCAGCACGCGTCCAGGATGCGCCCCGAGGCCGTCCCCCCGGCAACGACGCCCCGAGGACTCCGCGCCCCAACCCCCTCACCGGGGAATCCGTCGCCACCCGCCCTCTACCGGCAGCACCTGATCGTCCAGAGCCAGCAGGCCCAGCATGGCGTGGACGGACTCGACGGCCATGCCGCTGCGCTCGGCGATATCCGAGACGGACCGCGCGGACCGGAAACTCATCGCATCGAGGAGCCGGACACGATCATCGGTGCGCTGTCCGGCTGCGCCGCCGAGATCCGGCACCGACCCACCCACGAGTTCGACCAGGTCGGCCGTGCATGTGACGCATTGTGCGTCGTATTCGCGCAGCAGGCGGTGGCATCCGGCCGAGCTCGCGCTGGTGACCGGACCCGGGACAGCGCCGAGCGGGCGACCCAGTGCCGCGGCGTGCCCGGCGGTATTCAGCGACCCGCTGCGGACGCCGGCTTCGACCACCACCGTCCCCATCGTCGCGGCCGCGATCAGACGATTGCGCTGCAGGAATCGCCATTTGGTGGGCGCTGACCCGCACGGAACCTCGCTGACCACGGCACCCGTCGAGACAATGGTCTCGATCAGGTCGGTGTGACCTGCCGGATAGGGACGATCGCAGCCGCCGGCCAGGAACGCGATCGTCGTGCCGCCGGCCGACATCGCCGCGCGGTGGGCAGCGCCGTCGATTCCATAGGCGGCCCCGGAGACCACGGTCAAGCCATGGTCGGCCGCGCCGGCGCACAGTTCCGCGGCCACATGCTCCCCGTAGCCTGATGCGGCCCGAGCCCCGACGATGGCGACCGCATCAGCGGCGAGCAGTCCAGCATCCCCCCGTACCCATAGGCACGGCGGCGCGTGCAGCGCGAGGTCGTCCAGCGCGGCCGGCCAGTCGGGGTCGGACGGGATCACAACGGTGGCGCCGACATGCTTCGCACGGGAGACGGCAGCGGTGACCGCCTCGGGGCGCATGCGCGGCTCCCACCGGCGGTACGCCGCCCGCGCCACGTCGTCGGAGACCCCTGCCGCGGCCGCCGCCGCGACGAGTGACGTCTCGTCGGTCAGCGCCGCGCAAGCGTCCTCCGCGCCATGACGGGCCACCAGCGCCCCGGCGATCGCGTCGCCCGGTTCGATGAGACAGCTCCAGACGACGGCGGCAGCACGGGACCACGCGTCGTCGGGATGCGCCGCGCCCCAGCCCGCCGCGGTGACCGCGGCATGCACGAGTCGGTTCTCCCGGTTCATGCCGGTACCCCCTTCTTCAGAAACAGCGCCCTACCGATATCGGTCTCGTCCAGGCGGGTGCGCCCGGCGAGGTCCGCCAGTGTCCACGCGACACGCAGCACGCGGTCATAGCCGCGCAGCGTGAGTCGGCCGTGCTCCAGCGCCGCATCCAACGGCCGCCGCACCGCCGGAGCGGGTCTGGCCGCCCCCTCCCGCAACCATCGACCCTCGACCTGCGCGTTCAACCGCCACGGCGTCGCCGTGAGCCGTTCGGCGGCGTTCGCGCGCGCTGCGAGCACCCTCTCCCGCGCCACCGCCGTGCTCAGCCTGGGCGTGGCGGCGGCGTCCGGCACCACGGACACCCGCCGCATGGGCACCTCGAGATCGATCCGATCCAGCAGCGGTCCGGACAGCCTGCCGCGGTACCGGCGGATGGCCTGCGGCGGGCACTCGCACGACGCGCCGACGACGCCGTGATTGCCGCAGGGACACGGATTCGTGGCCAGCACAAGTTGGAACCGCGCCGGGAATCGGGCGGACATCCCTGCCCGATGGATCTCGATCGCGCCCTCCTCCAGCGGTTGACGCAGAGAGTCCAACGCCGCCGTGGAGAACTCAGCCGCCTCGTCGAGGAACAGCACACCCTCCCCGGCGCGCGCGATCGCCCCGGGCCGGATCAGGCGGGATCCGCCGCCGACGAGGGACGCGGTGCTCGCGCTGTGGTGCGGCGCCTCCCAGGGGGGAAGCCGCGACAGTGCCGTGACCGGCTCGCCCGCCAGCGACCTGATCGACGCAACCGTCAGCGCAGCCGCTTCGTCGAGGTCGGGCAGGATGCCGGGAAGCCTGCGCGCCAGCATCGTCTTGCCGGCGCCGGGCGGTCCGGTCATCAGCAGATGATGTCCGCCGGCCGCCGCGACCAGCAGCGCGTCCACCGCATGCGCCTGCCCCACCACGTCGGCGAGGTCAAGCGGCGGGCCGTCGGCCGCGGCCATGGCAGCCGGGAAGCCTTCGGGAGGGTCGTCGGCGAAGGCGGGGATGCCGATGTCCGCGCCGTGGGCACGGGCGACCTCGGCGAGCGTGGCGGCGCCGGTCACCGTGGCGCCGGCCACCAGACGCGCTTCGGCGACGTTGGCCGCGGGCACGACGAATCGATCGTGCCCGGCGCGGAGGGCGGCGAGCACGGATGGCAGCACGCCGCTGACCGGGCGCAATCGTCCGTCGAGCCCCAACTCGCCCAGGTGCACGATGTCTCGGATCGCGTGGGCGGGAAGGACCGACCCGGCCGCCAGTGCAGCTACGGCCACGGCGAGGTCGAAGGCGGATCCGTGTTTGGGCAGACTCGCTGGCGAGAGGTTGACGGTGAGCCGCCGGCGCGGGAGCGGGAGCCCGGAGTTCGCGCACGCGTTGTGGACTCGCTGCACCGCCTCCGCCAGGGCGCGGTCCCCGAGACCGATGATGCGGAAGTCGGGCAACTGCTGGCTGAGGTCGGCCTCCACCTCCACCATCGCACCCGCCAGTCCGGACAGCGCGACCGACCAGGTGCGGGCGACGCTCACTGCACGTCCCGCAGGTGCTCCAGCACGAACGTCTCGGGGGACCGCCCGGTGACGGCGATCGCGTCGACCCGCAAGCGGCGGCCCCGCACGTGGTCGGGATGCTCCCGCGCCCAGGCGGCGGCGAGCCGCAGCAGTCGACGGCGCTTTGGGCCGTCGACCGCTTCGAGGGGGTGACCGTACAGCTCGCTGCTGCGGGTCTTGACCTCAACCACCACCAGTTCCATGCCGTCGAGTGCGACGATGTCCAGTTCTCCCTCACCGCACCGCCAGTTGCGGTCCACCAGGGTCAGACCTTCGCGAACCAGCAGCAGCGCCGCCGCGTCCTCACCGTGACGCCCGAGCAGATCCTTCGCACCCATGTCCCCAGGGTCGCGGTCGGCCCGCGCCGCCGGGATCGGGACGCGGCATCCGTCGATCCACACCGCCGGCGGATTCCCTGGGGAGGAGCCGCCGGGATCAGTTGTCGAGCGAGAGCTCCTCCGGCAGCTGGAAATCGCGCCGCGAGAGCTCCTCGACGTTCACATCCTTGAATGTCAGCACACGCACCGACTTGACGAAGCGGTCAGCACGGTAGATGTCCCAGACCCACACGTCGCTCATCGTGATCTCGAAGTAGAAATCGTGCTCGGTGTCGCGGCGAACGACGGTGACGTCGTTGGCCAGGTAGAAGCGGCGCTCGGTCTCGATCACGTACTGGAACTGGGAGACGACGTCGCGATATTCGCGGTACAGCGCGAGTTCGAGTTCTCGGTCGTAGTCCTCGAAGACGTCGTCATCCATGGTGGCTCCCATTCTAGGCGCCCGGACGAACGGATGCCGGTCAGCAGTCGGGCCCTCCGGGGAGGAGCGCCCAGGACGCCCGATGGTGAACGCTGAGCCCGATACGTCCGATCGCCCGCCGGTGCTCGGCGCTGGCGTATCCCTTGTTGCGCTCCCACGCGTACGGCGGGAAGTCAGGCGCCAGGGCGACCATCAGCGCGTCCCGCTGCGTCTTCGCGATCACCGACGCTGCGGCGGTTCCAGCGCAGTCCCGGTCGGCGGCGACGCGGGTGAGGACGGGCGCCGGAGGCGGCGAGACCGGGGTGATGTAGTCGACGTTGCCGTCCAGGACGATGATCGCGTCGGGAGGAATCGCACCCTCCTCCCGCAGGCACGCCAAAGCTCGGTGCGCCGCCACGCCGAGCGCCCGCATGATCCCCATCGCGTCGATCTCGTCGGCGCCGGCCCAGCCGACCGCGCTCGCATCCACCCAATCCCGGGCGCGCACTGCAACCGCGGGGCGATGCGCGGCGGGGACGGTCTTCGAGTCGCGCAACCCCTCGGGAATGCGGCGCCGGGCGCCCACGGCCGAGAGCACCGTGACACCCACGGCGACCGGACCCGCGACGGCTCCGCGCCCCACCTCGTCGAGCGAGATGACCGCGGCATGCTCCCGAAGCAGCCTGCGTTCCAGTCGCACGGTGGGGTCGACCACGGTCACGGCACCGGGACCTCCGGATCGGGGACGCCGGCGAACGCGGCGGACGGGGAGGGGATCAGTGCGAACCGCGCGAGCGGCCAGGTGATCACGAACGCTCTTCCGACGACGTTGTCCAGGGGCACGAACCCGCCACCGGGCTGGTCCTGGTTGTACCGGGAGTCGCGGGAACGGTAGCGGTTATCGCCCATCACCCACAGCGCTCCGTCCGGGACGACCACGTCGAACGGGATCGCCGAAGCGGGGGCGCCGACCTCGGGAAGGGTGACGTAGCCGCTCTCGTCCACGGGCGTGCCGTTGACCGTGACTTGGCCCAGATCGTTGCAGCACGCGACACGATCTCCGGGAAGACCGATGATGCGCTTGATGAGGTGATCGTCGCTGTCGGAGGTCGACAGACCCACCGCGGACAGCAGGGCATCCAGCGCGCCCGCCAGCGGGTTGGCGGGCGCGGCCGGCGCCGTTGGTGGCAGCCAGCCGCCGGGGTCGCGGAAGACCACCACGTCCCCGCGTGCATACCCGCTGAACCGCGGTGTCAGCTCGTCGACGAGGATGCGGTCCTGCTCCATGAGGGTGTCCTCCATGGATGCCGACGGAATGTAGAAAGCACGCACCAGGAAGGTCTTCACCAGGAAGGCAACCAGCAGCGCGACCAGCACGACGACGATGACGTCGCGCACGAAGGTCAGCACCCGGCCTCGGCCCGGGACCCGACGATCGCGACGGGCTGCAGGCGCGTCGGCGGCGTCGGCGAGCATGGCAGCCCTTCGTACGAGTGAAGAGGGGGCAGACCCTAGGGTCGCACACTGTCGCCGACAGGTGCGTGCGACGGGCCCCGAAGCTCGGCTCCGGAGCCCGGGTGGCGCGTCAGCGGTCGCGCTTCTCCTTGATCTTGGCCTTCTTGCCGCGCAAGGCGCGCAGGTAGTACAGCTTCGCGCGGCGCACGTCGCCGCGGGTGACGACCTCGATGTGGTCGATGATCGGCGAGTGCACGGGGAAGGTGCGCTCCACGCCGACCTGGAAGCTGATCTTGCGGACCGTGAAGGTCTCGCGTACGCCGTCGCCCGAGCGTCCGATGACCACTCCCTGGAAGACCTGGACGCGGGAGCGATTGCCTTCGGTGATGTTCACGTGCACCTTGACGGTGTCGCCGGGTGCGAAGGCGGGGATGTCCGAACGCAGTGCCGCCGCGTCCACGGAATCGAGGATCTGCATGGTGGTGTCCTCCAGCTGTCGCCGCAGGTCGGCAGCGCGATGGGTTCGTCAGAGAGTGTGCGCCGGCTGTGATCGCCATCGGATCCGCCCCCCTGCGGCAGAACCGGCCCGGGCACAATGATCCATTCTGCCACAGGCGGCGGGATAGGCATGACCGTCAGCCCGGACGCCGCTCCTCAACCACGAACACCGGACCGCCGTCGGGGGCAGGGCGCCCAGGCCGGACGCGACCGGCTGCGGCGATGGTCGCGGACCACCGGGTGCTCCACTCCCGTCCGAGCTGCCACACCTCCAGCCAGACCAGGCCGACCCCCGCGACCAGCGCTACCACGAAGACCGCCGCCCACCACCGCGTGTCGAACAGTCCCACGGCGATCACCAGCAGGTGCCACGTCGCCATCCCGCCCGTGTCCCACCAGGATGCGGCGCGGGAAGCACGCACGCTGGGCCGCAACCGCATCAGAAGGACGACGAGCATCTGACCGACGAATACCGCGGGAACGCCCAGGACCAGGATCAAGGAAAGGGCACCCGCACCGGCCCCGGTGATGATCCACCCGGCGATGAGCCACAAGGGCAGGAGGAAGGCTGCGGGGATCGACCACCGGTACAGCGCCCTGCGGAGTCCCATGCGCCGATGCTACGTCCCCAGGGCGCCGCGTCACCGGTCCTGCGGCGGTCTCACCGGAATCACTCAGGTGCCCCGGGTGGCGCCGGCCCCCGCATCCTGCACCTTACGAGTGGGAGAATCGGACGCGACGAAGGAGCACGATGATCGAACTGCGGACACCGGACGAGATCGAGCGGATGCGTCCGGCGGGCCGCTTCGTCGCGGAGGTTCTGGCGACCCTGCAACGGGAGACGACGGTCGGCACGAACCTTCTCGCCATCGACGAGCGCGCTCACGCCCTCATCCGGCGAGCGGGCGCCACCTCGTCATACCTGGACTACCACCCATCGTTCGGGGCGTACCCGTTCGGCAAGGTGATCTGCACCTCGATCAACGACGCCGTGCTGCACGGTCGACCCTTCGACTACACACTGCGCGACGGCGACCTGGTGACGCTGGATTTCGCCGCGGCGATCGGTGGATGGGTGGCTGACTCCGCCGTCTCCTTCGTGGTGGGTGCGCCTCGCCCCGAGGATCTCCGGCTCATCGAGACGACCGAGCGGGCACTGGCCGCGGCGATCGCGGCCGCACGGCCGGGCAATCGTGTCGGTGACGTCTCCGCGGCGATCGCCGACGTGTGTCACAGCGCGGGCTACGCGATCAACACGGAGTTCGGCGGCCACGGCGTCGGCCGCGTCATGCACGGCGACCCTCACGTGCCCAACGACGGCCGCGCGGGCCGCGGATACCCCTTACGGCCCGGGCTCGTGATCGCCATCGAGCCGTGGCTGCTGCAGACCACGGATCAGTTGGTGACAGATGCCGACGGCTGGACGCTGCGCAGCGCCGACGGGTCGCGCGGAGCCCACTCCGAGCACACGATCGCCATCACCGAGGACGACCCGATCATCCTGACCGACCGGTCACACCTGGTCTGAGGGCGCCAGCAGATCGGGTCGCCGGGCGCGGGTGCGCTCCTCCTGCTGACGTCGCCGCCACGACGCGATGGCAGCGTGATCTCCGCTGAGGAGCACGGGCGGCACGTCGTACCCTCGCCAGCGCGGCGGCTTCGTGAACGCGGGGTACTCCAGCAGGCCGTTCTCGTGGGACTCCTCCACCAGACTGTCCGGGTTGCCCAGGACTCCGGGAAGAAGCCGCCCGACCGCTTCGATCATGGTCAACGCGGCGACCTCCCCGCCGGCCAGGACATAGTCCCCGATGCTCACCTCACGCACCTCGCCGAGCGAGGCCGCATACTGCATCACCCGGTCATCGATGCCCTCGTAGCGGCCGCACGCGAACACGATGCGTTTCCGGTCGGACCAGGAACGGGCGGTGTCCTGCCGGAACAGATCCCCCGCCGGGGTGGGGAACACGATCAGGGCCGGCTCCTCGGCTGCGCCGACGACCGCGTCCAGCGCCTCCCCCCACGGCTCCGGACGCATCACCATGCCGGCACCTCCCCCGTACGGCGTGTCGTCGATGGTGCGGTGCCGGTCGTGAGTCCACGCCCGCAGGTCGTGCACGTGCAGGTCGAGGACACCGGCGGCGCGAGCTCTGCCCAACACCGACAGCTCGAGGGGGTCGAAGTAGGTCGGGAAGATCGTGATGACGTCGGCACGCATCTCAGCCGACCTCGTCCGACGCGCCGCCGTTGACCGGCAATGGGGCGTCGTCCATGTCCGCAACCTCCTCGAACAGTCCGGGGGGAGGCGTGACGACCACTCGCCCCGCAGCCGGGTCGACCACGGGTACCAATGCCCGGACGAACGGCACCAGCACCTCACGCCCCGCATGAGCGACCACCAACAGATCCTGAGATGGCATGTGGTCGACCCGCGTTACCCGTCCAACCGCGGCTCCCTCCCGGATCACCTCGAGGCCGACCAACTGATGGTCATACCACGTGTCCGGCTCTGTGGCCGCATCGTCCGCCTCGATCCACAGGATCGCCCGCACCAAGCTCTCGGCGGCTTCCCGGTCCTCCACGCCGGCCAGGAAGACCACGGGATGCGAGTTCATCCACTTGAACTCCCGGACCGTGACGGTCTTGCCGAACCACGGCGACGAGTCCGGGACCTGGAGAGTGAACGTGGCACCGGGCCGGAAGCGGCTATCGGGTTCGTCGGTGTACAGCTCCAGCTTGAGAGCACCCTTCAGCCCGTGCGCCTTCACGAGCCGTCCCACCCGGACCTGGGTCCGGCCGGGACGGGGCGCGCGCGAACGCGGCGTTCCCGCCGGCGGCGCAGCCATCACTCGTCGGCGACGTCGACGCGCACGCGGCGGCCGGACGCGACCGCGGCGATCACGGTGCGGATCGCACGCGCGGTACGCCCGCCCCGCCCGATCACGCGACCCCGATCGTCCGGGTGCACGTGCACCTCAAGCACCTCGCCCCGCGCGGAGGCGGGCGCCGCGACCCGCACCTGGTCGGGGTGGTCTACGATGCCCCGCACCAGGTACTCGAGGGCGGCCGCGAGGTCGGGCATCAGGCTTCGGCGTCCCCGGCCTGATCGGCGGCGCGGACCGGTGCCGCCGGCGCCGTGGCCGGTCGTACCACGGACGTCTTGGTTGCGTTCACCTGGAAACCGGGCTTCGGTTCGGCCAGCCGCACGGTGCTCACCGCATTCGGGTCGCCCGTGAACCGGCCCCAGTCGCCTGTGAGCTTCAAGAGGGCACGAACCTGCTCGGTCGGCTGGGCACCCACGCCCAGCCAGTACTGCGCGCGGTCCGAGTCGACCTCGATGACGGACGGGTCCTCGGTCGGGTGGTACTTCCCGATCTCTTCGATCACGCGGCCGTCGCGCTTGGTGCGCGAGTCGGCGACGACGATGCGGTAGTAGGGCGCGCGGATCTTCCCCAGGCGCTTGAGACGGATCTTGACAGCCACGATTCTCCTGAATGAGTGGACGGTGAACTGGACGCACGGGCGCGGGGAGGCATCCGGCGGAAGCTCTGCGGATCGGAGCACTCCCCCGCGAGAGGGTGGGGCGTGATCCGACCCTCTATTCTGCCAGATCAGCGCCGGCGCCGCGAACCGATGCTCGCGGGACGGTGGTCGCGCCCACCGGTGCGACACTGGCACAGTGACGATCCCCTTCGCCTCGTCGGATCGATCGACTGTCGGTCTGGAGTGGGAGCTCATGCTCACCGATCGCGAGTCGGGCGACCTGGTGTCGCGCGCGCCCGAGGTGATCGCCGGCGTTCGCGAGCGGCACCCGGATAGCCGGTTCACCGTCACGGGAGAGCTGCTGACGAACACGGTCGAGGTCACCAGCGGGGTCGGGATCACGGTGCCCGAGGCGGTGGACGACGTGGCCGCGGCCATCGCTGCTGTCCGCGAGCAGACCGACCCGCGCGCGGTGGACCTGCTGTGTGCAGGCAGTCATCCGTTCGCACGCTGGTACGACCAGCAGATCACCGACCGAACCCGATACCGGACGCTCGTGGACCGCACGCAATGGTGGGGCCGGAACATGATGATCTGGGGCATCCACGTGCATGTTGGCGTGGAGGACGTGCGCAAGGTGATGCCGCTGGTCGGCGCCCTCAGCTGCTTCCTCCCCCATCTGCAGGCCCTGTCCGCGTCCAGTCCGTTCTGGGCGGGTGAGCGAACGGGGTACGCGTCCAACCGAGCGTTGGTGTTCCAGCAGCTGCCGACGGCGGGTCTGCCGTGGCCTCTGCCGGATTGGCCGGGTTTCGAGCGCTATGTGGATGACATGGTGCGCACGGGCGTGATGGCCGACGCCACCGAGGTCCGGTGGGACATCCGACCCGCCCCCCGGTGGGGCACGATCGAGGTGCGGGCCTGCGACGGCATGTCGACGCTGCCGGAGTTGGCCGCGGTCGCTGCGATGATCCAGGCATTGGTGGAGGGGTTCTCGCGCCGCCTGGACCGCGGCGAACCCCTGCCGGGACTGCAGCCCTGGTTCATCCGCGAGAACAAGTGGCGCGCCGCACGATACGGGCTGGATGCCGAGGTCATCGTCGGAGCGGACGGGTCGACGGCCCCCGTCGTGGATCACATCCGTCGCACGATCACCGCGCTCGAGCCGGTGGCGGCCGACCTCGGCGCGTCTGAGGAGCTGGGCGGGATCGACCGCATCCTTCGGGGCGGGGCGAGCTATGCGCGCCAGATCGCGGTGGCGGAGAACGCCCAGGGCGACTTGCGGGCCGTGGTGCGGCACCTCGTCGACGAGTTCCGCGCCGGCCCGGTGCGGTGGGACGGGTCCGCCTGAGGCGGGTCAGCGTCCTCGCAGCAGCTTCTGGATCTCGGCGAGGTCCGGCGCCTTCGGCGCCGGTCCCGCGCCGAAGGCGGAGCCGTCGGGCGCCGGAGTGGCCTCGGCCAGCCCCGCGTTCTCCGCGGCACGGCGGGCGGGATTTCCCGAGCGCGAGCCCTTCGCCTTGGGCTGCTTGCCGCGCTTGCTGGATGCCCCAGGGCGCCCCACCGAGCCCATCCCGGGAACGGCGGGCATCCCGCCCCGGGCGACGGTCTTCATCATCTTCGACGCCTGGTCGAATCTCTGCACGAGCTGGTTGACATCGGTGACGGTCATGCCCGCTCCACGGGCGATCCGCAGCCGCCGCGAACCGTTGAGGATCTTCGGATTGCGTCGCTCCCCAGGGGTCATGGAGCGGATGATCGCCTCGGTGCGGTCGATCTCGCGCTCATCGAAGTCGTCCAGCTGCTGACGCAGCTGGCCCATGCCCGGCAGCATGCCGAGCATTTTCTTCATGGAGCCCATCTTCTTCATCTGCTGGAGCTGGTCGAGGAAGTCCTCCAGGGTGAACTGCTCGGTGGCGATCTTCTCCGCCACCTTCAGCGCCTCCTCCTCGTCGAACGCGCGCTGCGCCTGTTCGATGAGGGTGAGGATGTCGCCGAGGTCGAGGATGCGGCCCGCCATCCGGTCCGGGCGGAACGGTTCCAGGTCGTCGAGTCCCTCACCTGTCGAGGCGTAGACGATGGGGCGGCCGGTCACCGATGCGACCGAGAGCGCCGCGCCCCCGCGCGCGTCGCCGTCGAGCTTGGTCAGCACCACGGCCGTGAAGTCCACGCCACGCTGGAACGCCGTGGCGGTGGCGACCGCATCCTGGCCGGTCATTGCGTCGATCACGAACAGCACCTCGTCCGGGGAGGTGGCCGCCCGGATGTCAGCGGCCTGGCGCATCATGTCCGCGTCGACTCCTAGCCGGCCGGCGGTGTCGATGATCACCACGTCGTGCTGGTGCCTGCGCGCATGTTCCACGCCGTCGCGTGCCACTCGCACCGGGTCGCCGACACCGTTGCCCGGCTCAGGCGCGTACACGTCCGCACCCGCGCGTTCCGCGACCACCTGCAACTGGGTGACTGCATTCGGGCGCTGCAGGTCCGCGGCTACGAGCAGGGGTGTGTGCCCCTCCTCCTCGAGGGAATGGGCGAGCTTTCCGGCGAACGTGGTCTTCCCCGAGCCCTGCAGACCCGCCAGCATGATCACGGTCGGCGGGTTCTTGGCGAACGTCAGGCGTCGCTGCTGGCCGCCGAGGATGCCGATGAGTTCCTCGTTGACGATCTGCACCACCTGCTGCGCTGGGTTCAGCGCCCGGCTCACCTCGTCGCCGAGCGCGCGCTCGCGAACGGCTGCGGTGAAGTCCTTGACGACCGGCAGCGCCACGTCCGCATCCAGCAGCGCGCGCCGGATCTCCCGGACCGTGCCGTCCACATCCGATGCGGTCAGTCGGCCTTTCCCCCGCAGGTTGCGGAGGGTCTCCGTGAGCCGGTCGGAAAGGGTGCCGAAAGTCGCCATGGTGAGAAGCGATCTTACCGGGGAGCCCGGCCCGGCGTTCAGCGCGCGGCGTATCCTGGACGCGTCCCGCCACCATTCCCAAGGGAGCCTCATGCTGGAGATCACGACGGTGGGCCTGGCGCCCGACTACGTCCCCTACCTGGATGCGTGGGAGTTGCAGCGCCGCGTCCACGACGAGGTCGTGGCCGGCACCCGGCCAGACACGCTGTTGCTGCTAGAGCATGAGGAGGTGTACACGGCGGGCAAGCGCACCGAGCCGCAGGAGAGGCCTCAGCATGGCGCGCCCGTGATCGACGTGGACCGGGGGGGCAAGATCACCTGGCACGGCCCGGGTCAGCTGGTGGGGTACCCGATCGTGCGCCTGCCTGAGCCCATGGACGTGGTCGGCCACGTCCGTCGCCTGGAGCGGCTGCTCATCGAGGTGCTCGCCCGTCATGGTGTCGACGGCTATCAGGTCGAGGGCCGCAGTGGCGTGTGGGTGCGCCGGCCCCTGTCCGAGGACAAGATCGCCGCGATCGGCGTCCGGGTGCAGCAGCGGGTGACGATGCACGGGTTCGCGATCAACTGCGACAACTCTCTGACCGGGTTCGACGACATCATCCCGTGCGGTATCCGGGATGCGGGCGTGACCACGATCAGCGAGGTGATCGGCGCCGACGTCACCCCCCGCGACCTGCTGGATACTGTGACCGAGGTGTTCGCGGCGGAGTACGCGACGGTGCCGGCATGACCGCAGCCGCTCCCGACGGTCGGCGCATGCTGCGTCTGGAGGTGCGCAATGCGCAGACGCCGATCGAGCGCAAGCCGGAGTGGATCCGCACCACCGCCAAGATGGGTCCCGAGTACCGGGACGTGCACGCCCTGGTGGCGGCGGAGGGGCTGCACACGGTATGCCAGGAGGCGGGCTGCCCCAACATCTACGAATGCTGGGAGGATCGGGAGGCCACGTTCCTGATCGGCGGATCCCAATGCACGCGCCGGTGCGACTTCTGCCAAATCGACACGGGCAAGCCCGCGGACTACGACACCGACGAACCCCGCCGCGTCGCGGAGAGCGTCGCGTCCATGCGACTGCGGTACGCGACCGTCACGGGCGTGGCCCGAGACGACCTTCCGGACGGGGGCGCGTGGCTGCACGCCGAGACTGTGCGCCGCATCCACGAGCGCAATCCCGGAACGGGCGTGGAGATCCTCGCCACCGACTTCAACGGCGACCCCGGCCTGCTGGGCGAGGTTTTCGACTCCCGGCCCGAGGTGTTCGCCCACAACGTGGAAACCGTGCCACGCATCTTCAAGCGGATCCGCCCCGCTTTCCGCTACGAGCGGTCCCTGGACGTGCTCACACAGGCTCGCGCGGCAGGACTGATCACCAAGTCGAATCTGATCCTGGGGATGGGCGAGGAGCCCGAGGAGGTCGTGCAGGCGCTGCAGGATCTCCACGACGCGGGCACGGACATCATCACCATCACCCAGTACCTCCGTCCGTCCCCACGTCATCTTCCGGTGGCGCGGTGGGTCCGTCCGCAGGAGTTCATCGCGTTCAAGGAGGAGGCCGAGCGGATCGGCTTCCTGGGGGTGCTCGCCGGCCCGCTGGTGCGCTCTTCGTACCGTGCCGGCCGACTGTGGGCACAGTCGATGATCTCCAAAGGGCGCGACATCCCGGAGGAACTGGCGCACCTGGCCGCCGACCTGGCGGCCGAGGGCGCGCGGTACGCGCAGGCGGTCTGAAGCGCTCAGTCGGCGCTGGAGATGGAGTGGATCGCTCCGTCGGCGTCGAGGTGGACCAGAAGCGCCTGATCCCCGCTGTCCGGGTCCAGGGCGAACTCGAGGACGGCGAACGGGTCGGGACCGCCGTACTCCTCGGCCAGGATCGTCATCGTCAGCAGTCGCAACGACCGGATGACATCCACGTGCACATCGCCCGAGATCGCCTCGAGCAGCCCCGCCATCGCCTCGCCCAGTTCATCCTGCTGCTGCAGGATGAACTCCGTCACCTCGCTGGTGCGGTCATGCAACTCCGCGATCATGGCATTGCGCGCCCGCAGGTCCACCTCCTCGATGGCCGAGATCACCCTCGCAGCGGCATCCAGCGCAGCCTCCGATACCGCGTCCTGGTTGGGGGCGGTCAGGTCCACCGTGACGGCCTGATCGCCGAACTCGACGTTCTCCGACCAGAAGATGGAGCCGTCAGGGCCGGACTCCAGCAGGCCGAAGTAGTCGTGCTCGATCGCCATGCACCCATGAAACCAGCACGAGGGGGCCTGCGGTAGCCCGCCGCTGCGGTCTCACTCCAGCAGCGATTGTACGAACACGTGGGGGGTGAACCCGGTCAGGTCGGCGATGCCTTCGCCGTTCCCGAGGAGTTTCACGGGTATGCCCGTGCGCTCCTGGACGGCCAGCACGAAGCCCCCCCGCGCGGAGCCGTCCAGCTTCGTCACCGCCAGGCCTGTGACGCCCGCGTGCTGCAGGAACGACTCGGCCTGCAGCACCCCGTTCTGCCCGGTGGTGGCGTCCAGCACGAGCAGCACTTCGCTGATCGGCGCCTGCTTCTCGACCACCCGGCGAATCTTCCCGAGCTCGTCCATCAGTCCGCCTTTGGTGTGCAGCCGGCCCGCCGTGTCGATCACGGCGATCTCGGTGCCCTGGTTTCGCGCGTAGTCCACGGTCTGGTAGGCGACAGACGCGGGGTCCTGCCCCTCATGCTGCGGGCGAACCACCGCCGCGCCGGCGCGCTCCGCCCAGGTGGCGAGCTGATCGACCGCGGCGGCGCGGAAGGTGTCGGCAGCGCCGACGACGACCGTGCGCCCGTGCCGCCGCAGGAAGTCTGCGAACTTGCCGATCGTCGTGGTCTTACCCACACCGTTAACACCGACCACCAGCACCACGGCGGGACGTTCCGTCAGCCTCAGTGTCGAATCGAATCGCGCGAAATGCTCCTCCAGCGTCTCGGCGAGCATACGATGCAGATCCCGCGGGTCGGTGGTCCGGTAACGCTCCACCTTGGCGGTCAGCTCATCGATCAGGCGCTCGGTGACGTCCGGCCCGAAGTCTGCGCCGATCAGCGCCGCCTCCAGGTTCTCCCACGTCTGCGCATCGATCACCGGCCGCGAGAACATGCCCCGGAGGGCGCGCCCGAGTGACCAGGACCGCTCCGCCATGCGCACCAGCCTAGGTGGTCAGCGGACGGCCGCCTCCCGCATCCGTTGCCCGACCACCGCTGTGACGCCGTCCTGCCGCATGGACACCCCGTAGAGCGCGTCGGCGATCTCCATGGTTCGCTTCTGGTGCGTGATGAGGATGAGCTGACTGGACTCGCGCAACCGCTCCAGCACCTGGAGCAGTCGCCCGAGATTGGCGTCGTCCAGGGCAGCCTCCACCTCATCGAGGATGTAGAAGGGACTCGGCCGCGCTGTGAAGATCGCGACCAGCAGCGCCACGGCCGCGAGCGACCGCTCGCCGCCGGACAGGAGCGAAAGCCTTTCCACATTCTTGCCGGCCGGGCGGACGGACACCTCGATGCCACCTGCGAGGGGGTCATCGGGGTTGGTCAGCGCGATCGCACCGGTGCCGCCGGGGAACAGCAGCGGGAACACCTCGGCGAACGCCCTGCGCGTGTCCTCGAACGCCGCAGCGAAGATCGTGGCCATCTCGCGATCCAGGTCCGCGACAATCTTCAGGAGGTCGCCGCGGGCGGCCTCCAGGTCGGCCAGTTGCTCGGTGAGGAACGCGTGCCGCTGCTCGAGGGCGGCGAACTCCTCCAGCGCCAGCGGGTTGACCCGCCCGAGCTGCGCGAGCGCACGCTCGGCGCCCTCGAGCCGGCGCAGCTGACGGGCGCGGTCGAACGGCTCAGACGCGCCGTCAGGATCGTCCGGCGGGACGTCCTGATCCGGACCGTACTCGGCCAGGAGCACTTCCGGTTCCAGCCCCAGGTCGCTGCGAGCACGTCCCACCGCGTCGGCCAGCCTCAGCCTGCGCTCGTGCAGCGCCAACTCGATCCGGTGCACCTCCTCGGTGTGCTCGGCGAGGCGGAC
Source organism: uncultured Actinomycetota bacterium (assembly GCA_963696115.1). GTDB lineage: Bacteria > Actinomycetota > Actinomycetes > Actinomycetales > Microbacteriaceae > Microbacterium. The sequence goes on from CAVOIT010000008.1 coordinate 62,118, forward strand.
TCGAAGATCCTCATCGGTGCGGCGCAGGCCCGTCATTTCCGCCGCCGCCAGCGCGCGCGCCTCCCGCAGCTGATCCCAGCGATCACGCGCCTGCGCGAGCGAACGATCAACCGATGCGGTGAGCGCCGGCAGGCGGGCCGCGGTCGCTGCGGCCTGGGCGCGTCGGGCATCCCGCTCCCGCTCGCGGCGCTGCGCGACCAGAGCGGCCGCCTGTTCGTCCTCGGCCTGGCGGCGAAGCGCCTCGTGGCGCTGCTGCAGTGCCTGGGCGCGTGAGCGCAGAGACTCGTGCTGCATCATCGTCTGCAACTCGGTGACCCGAGCCTCCTCCAGCGCGTGAGCGAACCGTTCCCGCGCGGCCGCGTCGATCACGGGCCGCGGACGGGCGGCAGCCTCCCGCGCGGCCGCTTCGGCAGCGGCGAGGGTCTCCGCCGCGGCCGCCGCCGCGGACTCGGCATGGGCCAGGGCCTTCTCGGCCCGTTCGCAGTCCGCTCGAGCAGCGTCATGACGCTCGGTCGCACGCGTCAGCTCCTGGGCGAGGATCGCGATGGCGGCATCCCGTTCGCGTAGAGCGCTCATGGCTCGCCGGGCCTCCTCCCGATCGGCGGTCAGCTGCGCGGTGAGCCGCGCGACCTGGGCGCGCAACGATTCCGCCGCGCGTTCCCGCTGGTCTCGGCGTTCCAGGGCGCTGTCGCGTTCGGCCGTCAGCTCCAGGCGGGACCGAGCGGGCCCGGACGGTCGCAGCAGGAACCGGCCGACGACGTCGCCGGCGATCGTGACCGCAACCACGTCGGGCGAGGCCGCTGCCACCAGGGCTTCGGCGGCATCCAGGTCGCGCACGACCAGGACGCGGGAGAGCAGCGCGACCACTCCCGCGGGAGCGTCGACCAGCTCCGGAGCCGGGATGGCACCGTCCCGGGCCGTCACCCCGGTCAGCGCGGGCCCCCCTTCGGCGAGGACGATGTCGATCCCGCCCATGTCGCGCTCCCGCGCGGCCTGCGAGGCGGCTCTGGCGGCGGCGCGGGACTCGGCGATCACGCCGTCGCCGATCGTACCCAGCGCCGCAGCGATCGCGGCCTCATAGCCCGGACGGACCCGCACGGACTCGCTCACGTGACGCCGGACGCCCGGGATCCCCGCGGCCAGCAGTTCCGCGCCGCCCCCGCCGACATCCATCGCGCGGTGCAGGACCGCGGCCTGGGCGGCCAGCGCTTCCCCCTCCCGCTCCACGGCGTGGAGCCGTTCTCGCGTCGCGAGCAGTTCCTGCTCCCGTTCCATTGCGATCCGCTGCGACGCGCTCGTACTCGGCGTCGGCATCGGCGTCGGAGGGTGCCTCCCGCTGGCGCTGGGTCGCCGCGGCCAACTCGCCCGCGGCGTCCGCCAGCCGCCCACGCGCCGAGGTGAGTGCCTGCCGCTGCCGTTCCAGGGCGCCTGTTTCGGCCGCGAGTGCGGACGCCGCCGCATCCGCCGCCGACTGCAGCGCCGCCGCGCGCAGCTCCTGCTCGCTCAGCAGAGCGCTCTGCGCGGACAAGTGTGCGTCGACGGCGTCCAGATCGCGACGGGCTCGCGCAACGGTCTCCTGCGCGTGCGCCACACTCACGCGGGACGCCTCCGCGGCGGCGGCGGCCGCCGCCGCTTCGGCTGCCGCGGCGTCCAGCGTCTGCTCGGTGACCACGCGGGCCCGATGGATGGTCTCGCTCTGCTCGCTGAGCAGCGCGACGCGCTGCTCAGCGAGGACGGCGAGGCCGGTCAGCCGATCCCGGACCCGCTCCAGCGCCGTGACTGCGCCGCGCGCCGTCTCCGTCTCGGCAGCATCCTGGTCCCGTGTCAGCGCCGCCATGCGTGCGCGAACGGTTTCCGCCTGATCCTGCATCAGGGCGCGCTCGGCGTGCAGGGCCCGTTCCCGGCCCGACAGGTCCGCGCTCTCGGCACGCAGCCGGCTCACCTCGTCGGCGAGCAGTCGCGCCCGCGCATCCCGGGCGACGGCGGCTACGGACGCGGCCCTGCGGGCCAGGTCCGCCTGCCGCCCGAGCGGCGCCAGCTGGCGGCGCACCTCTCCCGCCAGATCCGACAGCCGCGCGAGATTGGCCTGCATGCCCTCGAGCTTGCGGACAGTCTTCTCGCGGCGGCGCCGGTGCTTGAGAATGCCGGCCGCCTCCTCCACGAAGCCGCGACGGTCCTCGGGGCTGGCCTGCAGCACGGCATCCAGCCGCCCCTGCCCCACGATGACGTGCATCTGGCTTCCCAGCCCGGAATCGCTGAGCAACTCCTGCACGTCCAGCAGGCGGCAGCTCTCGCCATTGATGGCATACTCGCTCGTGCCGTTGCGGAACAACGTGCGCCCGATCGTGACCTCGCTGTAGTCGATCGGCAGCGCCCCGTCGCTGTTGTCGATCGTGACGCGGACCTCGGCTCGACCGAGGGGCCCGCGCGTGGCGGTGCCGGCGAAGATCACGTCCTCCATGCGCCCGCCGCGCAGGCTCTTGACGCCCTGCTCGCCCATCACCCAGGCCAACGCATCGGCAACATTGGACTTGCCCGATCCGTTCGGCCCGACGATGGCCGTCACGCCCGGCTCGAAGGCGAACGTGGTGGTCTGCGCGAACGACTTGAACCCTCGGAGCGTGACGCTCTTCAGGTGCATGGGCAGGCCTCTCGGTCGGGAACTCGGGCCCACGCTACCCGAGGGTCCGCGCGGCCCCGCGACGCCCACGCCAGCACTCCGCGATTGCCGTGCGCCCCCGGCGATAGGCTGGAATACCGGCTCTAGGGGGTGAGGGCGCCGACAGGAAGGACATCGATGCAGACACCGGACGGCTACCTCGACATCCGGCAGGCGGTACGGGAGTTGTGCGACGCGCGGATCGCACCGTACGCGGCGGATGTGGACCGTATGTCGCGGTTTCCGCAGGAGGCCGCGGATGCGCTGCGCTCGGCCGACCTCCACGCGCCGCACGTACCCGAGGAGTACGGCGGAGCCGGAGCGGACGCGGTGGCGACCGTCATCGTCATCGAAGAGGTCGCGCGGGCCTGCGTGTCGAGCAGTCTCATCCCCGCCGTCAACAAGCTGGGGTCCCTGCCGCTGCAGATGGCCGGTTCGGAGGAGCTCAAGCGCCGCTACCTGACACGGCTCGCCGCCGGGGAGGGCGGCTTCTCGTATTGCCTGTCAGAGCCCGAGGCCGGCTCGGACGCGGCGAGCATGACGACCCGCGCCGTGCGCGACGGCGACCACTACGTGCTCAACGGCGTCAAGCGCTGGATCACCAACGCCGGCGTCTCGGAGTTCTACACGGTGATGGCGGTGACCGAACCGGGCAAGCGCAGTCACGGAATCTCGGCGTTCGTGGTGGAGAAGTCCGATCCCGGGGTCAGCTTCGGTGCGCCCGAGAGGAAGCTCGGCATCAAGGGCTCCCCGACGTGCGAGGTCTACTTCGACGATGTCCGGATCCCCGCGGACCGCCTGATCGGAGCGGAGGGCGAAGGCTTCGGTATCGCGATGCGCACCCTGGACCACACCCGCATCACCATCGCGGCGCAAGCGGTGGGGATCGCCCAGGGCGCGCTGGACTACGCGCTCGGGTACGCGCGGGAACGACGGCAGTTCGGCAAACCGATCAGCGACTTCCAGGGCGTGCAGTTCATGCTCGCGGACATGGGGATGAAGGTGGAGGCCGCCCGACAGATGACATACGCGGCGGCTCGCAGTTCCGACGAGGATGCGGAAGACCTGACCTTCATGGGCGCGGCGGCGAAGTGCTTCGCGTCGGACGTGGCGATGGAGGTGACCACCGACGCCGTGCAGGTGCTCGGGGGGTATGGGTTCACGCAGGATTTCCCCGTGGAGCGGATGATGCGGGACGCGAAGATCACGCAGATCTACGAAGGCACGAATCAGATCCAGCGGGTCGTGATGGCCCGGCAGCTGCTCAGCGGGCGCTGACTCACCGATTCAGCGCCCACCCTCGGCCGGATCCTCCGGCGCCGGGCTCGTCTGCAGTTCGGCGGGAGACGGCGGTCGATTGCGCATGACCATGCGCATCCGGCCCGCCGGAGCGCTGCGCTCCAGGTAGAGAAGAGGTCTGCCCGCCGCATCCGAATTGAGACCCGTGCGCAGCAGGAGAGGTGCGCCGAGCGGGACGCCGAGGACCCCGGCGTCCCGCCGGGATGCGGCGACCGCGTCGAACGATCTCCAGGCGTAGTACATGTCCGCTCCCGCGACGTCACGGATCGCGCGGGTCCCGAAACCGGACAACGCTCGCCGCTGCACGTCGTGCGGGGACAACGAAGAGCGCGTCCAGTACTCGGACCGGATCGTCGGCTCACCGTCGACGTGATAGACCGACTCCATCCAGATCATGCTGCCCTCGCCCAGGTGCCGCACGACCTGAGGCGGCGCCTCGAGACGTCTGACATCCAGGAGCGTCTCGGACACCCCATGCCCCGCTGCTTCGGCGGCATGAGCGGCGCGCTCGTGCTCGACCGCCCAGTCCGTGGGAGACAACTCGACGACGAACGGCTCCGAGCGCCGCGCGACGAAGGTCCCGACGCCCTGACGCGCGACGATCAGGCCAGCACGTGCGAGCTCCGCCAAAGCCTGCCTGGCCGTGAGGCGGTTCACAGCGAAGCGTCGCGCCAACTCCGACTCGCTGGGGAGGCGCTCACCTGCCGCGAGATCTCCGCGTGTGATCGAGTCTCGGAGCTCATTGTGGAGTTGCTCGTACAACGGCAGGGGATCGCCACGATCGATGACCACAGCCACCAATCTAGACGACTGAGCACACACCCAACGAGAGTGCGATACGCCGCGGATGAAGACGAACACGGCGGTTTCCCGATCGTTCACCTCGATGAGCAGCGGGGTTCAGTTGTCTAGATGACCATAGGAGCCGTCGCATCAGGCGCCTCACCTCACTCACGTAAGGAAATCCCATGTCCCGCACTCCCCGTCGTCTCGCACTCCTGGTGGGTGCTGCGCTCGGCTCCGTCGCGCTTCTGTCCGGCTGCACAGCCCCCGCTGCCGACGCCAGTCCCGCCGTGCTCAAGTTCGGCGTGCCACCGGGAGAGGCCGACCCCGCGATGCTGGATGAGATGCAGCCGGTGGCCGATCAGATCCAGGAGGCCACTGGCATCCCCGTCGAGATGACGAAGACCAGCGACTACTTGGCCATCGTCGAGGCGATGCGCTCCAACCTGCTCGATGTGGCGCTGTTCAGCCCCCTTCCGACGGTCATCGCGCAGAAGGAGGCCAACGTGCAGCCTCTCGTCGCCGCGCTGGGCGCGCCATACTCGACACTCATCATCTGCCGGCCGGATGCCGGTGTGGAGACGCTCGCCGATATCCAGAGTCATTCGTTCGCGTTCGTCGACCCGGGATCCACGAGCGGCAACTACATCCCGCGGCTCATGCTCAGCCGCGCCGGGATCGACCTCGACACGCTCGACAGCACCTTTGCCGGGGGCCATGACGTGTCTGCCCTGTCCGTCAAGCAGGGAAGCACCGACTGCGCGGCAGTCGCGTCCATGCTGCTGCCCGCGCTGGTCGAGTCGGGAGCGATCGCCGAGTCCGACTATGAGGTGATCGCCGAGTCCGATCCTTTGCCGATCTCGCTCGTGATCATCGCGCGCGACGGACTCGACCCGAAGATCACGGACGCCATCTCGGAATCGTTCATCGACAGCCAGAGCCCGGAGATGCTGGAGATCTCCCAGGCCACGGAGCTCGTGTACGCAGATGAGGCCGACTGGACGATCTTCACGGACTCGGCCCGCGAACTCGGCATCGAGTTGAAGGACGTCGAGTGACCGCCATCGCGATTGAGGCGAGCGGCCTCGGCTACCGCTACCCGGACGGGACGCACGCCCTCCATGACGTGTCGGTGGGCGTCGCGCGTGGGGAGATCGTCGCGGTTCTCGGGCCTTCCGGTGCCGGAAAGTCGACGCTGTTCCGGTGCCTGGCCGGGCTCGACTCAGCCACCGAGGGGACCGTGCGGTTCGACGGCGTCGATCTCGCAACCCTGCGCGGACGTCAGCGCCGGCGCACGCTCTCGCGCATCGGCCTCGTTTTCCAGGAGTTCCATCTCGTCGGTCAGGCCACCGTGCTCTCGAACGTGCTCATCGGCCGTCTGTCGGCCGCGAACACGGCGCTCAGCCTGCTGCACATCATGAGTCGACGCGACCGGGAGCTGGCGGTGGACCTGCTCATTCGCGTCGGGCTGGAGCCGCAACTTCGCAAGCGAGCCGACGCGCTGTCGGGCGGACAGCGCCAGCGCGTGGCGCTCGCGCGTGCTCTGGCGCAGCGCCCATCGGTCCTGCTGGCGGACGAGCCCGTCGCAAACCTCGACCCCGTGCTCGCCGCCGGTGTCGTGGACGACATCGTCCGGATGGTGCGCGCCGAGGACCTGACCGCGGTTCTGAATCTGCACGATGTCGCGCTCGCCCGCCGCGTGGCCCAGCGCATCATCGGAATGCGCGCGGGAAGGGTGCAGTTCGACCTGCCCGCCGACGAGGTCGATGACACCCTGCTCGATGCCCTGTACCGGAGCGCCGCCGTTGCGGATGCTCCGGCCCAGCTCGCGGCCGCCGAGACTCCTCGGGAGCAGCCTCCGGCGATTGCGGAGGTCGTCCTGTGAGTAGCACGCAGACCAGCATCGCGAAGGAGGATGCCACTGCCTCGGGGTCCGACCCGGAACGCGTGCGCGCGCTCGCGCGGCTGCGCAGACCGAGCATGCCGACGATTCTCGGTGCGGCGGCGATCATCGCCGTCATTCTGCTTTCCGCGCAGACGAGTGAGGTCTCCGTGGCCGCCCTCGTCCAGGGCGTACCGCACATCGCGGACTTCGTCGCACGCATGTTCCCGCCGGACCTCAGCGAACTGCCCACGGCCATCGCCCTGATGTGGGAGACGCTCGGGATCGCGATCACGGGAACCGCATTCGGGCTCGTGATCGCTGTGCCGCTCGCGCTGCTCGCCGCGCGCACCGTCGTTCCCAACCCGTGGGTGCGGCACACGACCCGCGTCGTGATCAACGTTGTGCGGGCCATCCCCGAACTGATGTGGGCGCTGTTGTTCGTGTCCGCCGTCGGGCTGGGCCCGCTCGCGGGCACGCTCGCGCTGGTTGTCGGGACAGGCGCCGGAGTGGCCCGCCTCTTCGCCGACCTCTTCGAGGCCGCCGACATGCGAGCGTGGCAGGCCGCGTCGGCGACCGGAGCGCGGCTTTCGCAACGAGTCACCTGGGTGCTCCTGCCGCAGCAGCTACCCAGCATGACGAGCTACGCACTGCTGATCCTCGACTCGAACGTGCGAGCCGCCTCCCTGCTGGGCCTTGTGGGAGCGGGCGGGATCGGCATGGAGCTCAACCAGAAGCTGCGCCTCTTCGAGTACGGCCAAGTGCTCACCATCGTGCTCGTGGTGCTCGTCGTCGTCATCGCGCTCGACCAGCTTTCGTCCTATCTGCGCCGGAGACTCGTATGAGTCTCGACGAGGTGATGCCCGCGTCCGCGAGCCGGTCCCTCCCGCGCCACCTCGTGAACCTACGGGATGTCGGCGATGCCGATCCGGCGCTGCGTCGCGGGATGCTCCTGCGCAGCGACGCTCCCCACTCCGACGACGAGCACGTGTACACCGACGTGGCCTGGCCGCCCGCCACGGTGGTGGATCTGCGTGATACCCGCGAGAAGAACGAGCCGCACCCGCTCTCCCGCAGCGGCCGCGTCATGAACCTGCCGTTGACGGACGGGGCGACCAGCGCGACCGTCGGTGCGCTGCCGTCGAGCTTGGGCGCCCTCTATCGTGGAATGCTCGAGGGTCCCTCCGCCGACACGCTGGTGGAGGCGGTTCGCGTCCTCGCCCTGGCCGACGGTCCAGTGCTGGTCCACTGCACCGCCGGTAAGGACCGCACGGGCATCGTCGTGGCTCTCACGCTCCGGTTGCTCGGCGTGTCGCGGCCGGCCGTCATCGCCGACTACCGCTTGACCAACGCGGCGATGCCGCACGTATTCAGCCGCATCCCGATCACTCTCGCAGGTACCGTCGCCGAAACATCATCCACGGTGCCGCCCGAATTCAGTCACGCACCCGCGCACGCGATCCAGGAATTCCTCGACGCCCTCGACGCTCACCCGGGCGGCGCGGCGGGATGGTTCCAGTCCCGAGGCGGAGACGCCCCGACCGTGGATGCACTGCGCAGCAGAATGCGGGGCCCTTCGCGCGCGCACCGGACGGCGCAACACTGAACGAAGCTCGTCGGCCGGGTCCTCGTCTCTCCCCGGCGCCGGTGGGCCGATCATGACTCAAGAACGGACGGCCGCTGGCACCGCGGACAGAAGTGCGACGACCGGTTCATGAACGCGGCCCTGACGATCGTGGACCCGCATCGTGGACATGGCTGACCGGTGCGCCCGTATGCGTTGAGGGACCGTGAGAAGTACCCGGCGCGACCGTTGACATTGACGTACTGTGCGTCGAAGCTCGTCCCGCCCTGGTCAAGCGCCTCGCCGAAGACGGCGCGCACCTCGGCGATCAGGCGCCGCACTCGAGCGTCGGACAGCCGATGCGCCGGGGTGTCCGGGCGGATCCGCGCCGACCACAGCGCTTCGTCGGCGTAGATGTTGCCGATGCCGCTCACCACACTCTGGTCCAGCAGCACCCGCTTGACGGCGGACGCGGTGTGCTGCATCCGCTCCCGCACGCGGCCGAGTCGGAACCAGGGATCGAGCGGGTCGCGAGCGATGCCCGCCACCTGAGATGGAGTGGCCGCCAGGTCGGATCCCGCCCCACCCGGGGCACCGTCAGCGGTGGCGACCAGCCCGTCGACGGCCAGCGAACCGAAGGTCCGCTGATCGGCGAAGACCAGGCTGAGGTCCCGACCAGCGGCGTCTCGCAGCCGCAGTCGGACGCGCTCGTGACGCTCGGGCCCGGCGTTGGCTGTGGGCAGCAGCAACCGGCCACTCATCCCCAGGTGGGCGAGCAGACAGTCTGAACGCGGCGCGCCGGACGCCAGCGTGAACCAGAGGAACTTCCCCCGGCGCACGACGGCAGTGACGGTGGCTCCGCGCAGCGCCTGCGCGAACGTTTCGGCGGACCCGCGGTGACGCGTCAGGGCGCGCGCATCCGCCACCTCGACGGCTGTGATCACCGAACCGGGGACGACGGCGGCCAGGCCCCGGCGCACAACCTCCACCTCGGGAAGCTCCGGCACCGCAGGTCAGTCCTGGCCCGTCATCATCCGCCACGCCTGAAGGGCCGCAGCCATCTCCGCATGCTTCTTGCTCGTGCCGGTGCCGCTGGCCGCCACGTCGCCGCTGGCCACCGTGGCCGTGAACACCCGTGCGTGATCGGGTCCGTCGGCGATGACCCGATACGCGGGTGCAGGCATGCCGCGGGCTGCGACAAGCTCCTGCAACGCGGTCTTCGGGTCGACGAGCGCCCCGTGGCGGTCCGGATCGGTCAGCAGAGGCTCCACCAGCCGCATCACCAGGGCGGTGGCGGCGTCGCTTCCGGCGGACAGGAACGCCGCTCCGATCACCGCCTCCACCGTATCCGCCAGGATGGAGTCCTTGTCCGCGCCGCCGGTGAGACGTTCGCCGCGCCCGAGCCGGATGTGCTCCCCCAGGCCGATCGTTCGCGCGGCTTCGGCCAGGGCACCGGTGGACACCACCGCCGCGCGGCGTTTCGCGAGCGCGCCCTCGTCCAGATCCGGATGGGACAGGTAGAGGCGGAGCGTGACGGCCTGCCCGAGAATCGCGTCGCCGAGGAACTCCAGCCGTTCGTTATGAGGGATCTGACCGTGCTCGTACGCATAGGAGCGGTGCGTGAGGGCGAGCGCCAGTAGATCCGGATCCAGGGCCACACCGAGCTTCGCGGTGAGCGCCTCGGCGTCGACCGGCTCGGGGTCCACCGTCATCCGGCGGTCAGACGTCGGCGACCTTGCGGCCCTTGTATTCGAGGAACAACTCGGTGCCCTGCGAGTCGGTCACCGGGGACGCGTGGTGCGGCCGGACGTAGACGACCTTGCCGTTCTCGACCTTCTTCGCCAGGGTGGGAGCGTCCGCCTTCCACTGCGCGCGCCGCGATCGCGTGTTCGATCGCGACATCTTGCGCTTGGGGGGGTTACCTGCCATGGTTCTTTCTTCCTCTCGGGTCTGCCTGACGTCTCATTCGGCCGCGGGTCGCGCGGTCTCGGATGCCATGGGGGCGAGCGCTGCCCACCGGGGATCCACCGGCGCCTCGGCCGGCCCGGCCCCGTCTGCACGTCGCTCACCCGAGACGGGGTCCAGCCCCGGGCAGTCCGGCCGGCACACCGGCTGGAACGGAAGCGTCACGACGATGGTGTCGCGCACGAGGGCCTCCAGGTCGACGCGGTCGTCCTGGACCTCGAAATCCCCCTCTGCCGTGCCAGGATACGCGAAAAGCTCCTGGAACTCGACTTCCACCGGCGCGGCGACCGGCTCGAGGCATCGCCCGCACTCGCCCTCATACCGGGACGACGCGGACCCGGTCGCGAGGATGCCCTCGTGGATCGCCTCCAGCCGGACGTCGACGGATACGGTCGCTCCCGTCGGCACCGCGACGAGGCCCTCGCCCCAGCGGGCGTCGATCACGACGGGGAACGATGCGGATCGGGTGCGGCCGGGGTGGTGCACCAGGTCGCGGACGCCGACGCTGAACGGGCCGGGTCGGGATGTTCTCACCCCGGGATTCTATCCGTGCCCGCCCCCCACCGGATCGGTCAGGTGCCATCCCCCCCGGCGTCCAGGAAACGCGCCACGGCCGCCGGGACGTAGGGGGTGACATCCCCGCCGAGCGAGGCGACCTGACGCACCAGCGAACTGGACACCATCGCATGCGCGGGATCCGGGAGGAGGAAGACGGTCTCCACGCCGGCAAGGTCGCGGTTGACGATCGCCATCGGAGATTCGTAGGTCACGTCCACCTGGGATCGGATGCCCTTCACCAGCACGGTGGCGCCCACATCGGTGGCGTAGTCCACCAGCAGTCCCACGCTCCACGAGGCGACCACCACATGCTCGGCAGCGATGCCGCTCTCAGCGATGGACTGTTCCAGCAGGGCCACCCGCTGGGCGATCGGGAGCATCGCGGCTTTGCCGGGGTTGTGCACGACGACCACATGCAACTCGTCGTACAGCCGCGCGGCCCGGCGGATGACGTCGATGTGACCGAGAGTGGGCGGGTCGAACGACCCGGGGGCGACCGCGATCCGCTTGCTCACCCGTCCACCCTACCGACGGCCGCCCGCCCGGGCGACGCCGGGTCAGGACTTGGAGAGAGCTGCCCTCTCGGCGCTGTCGAGCCGTCGATCGATAGCGTCGGTCAGCGCGGCGCGGTCGGCGGGGTCCGCCTCGGCGCCGAGCGCTGCGGCGGCCTCGGCACGCGCCTGCTCGATCAGCTCCGCGTCCTGCACAACCCGCAGCAGTCGCAGCGAGGACCTCGCCCCCGACTGGGCGGGCCCGAGCACATCGCCTTCGCCGCGCAGTTCCAGGTCGATCTCCGCGAGCGCGAACCCGTCGCCGGTGGCGGCGACAGCCTCGACCCGGGCGCGCGCCGGCGTGCCCGGCGGGGCCTGTGTCACGAGCAGGCACACTCCGGGCACCGCTCCGCGCCCGATGCGGCCGCGGAGCTGATGCAGCTGCGACACGCCGAATCTGTCGGCATCCATGACGATCATGGCCGAAGCGTTCGGAACGTCCACGCCGACCTCGATCACGGTGGTCGCGACGAGCACGTCGATGGTCCCGGCGGCGAACGCTCGCATGATCGCGTCCTTGTCCTCCGAGCTCATCCGGCCGTGGATGCTGCGGACTCTCAGCTCGCGGAACCTCGGATGCTCCGCCAGCATCCGTTCCACCTGCGCGACGCCCCAGCGCGCACCGGTCGTGCTCTCCCCGGCGGCGGGCGGCCCGTCCGCGTCGTCCGCGTCCGATGCCGCCGCGTCGGCATCGATGACCGGGCACACCACGAACACCTGGTGCCCCGACTCCGCCTCCTCGGCCGCACGTTCCCACACCCGCGCGAACCAGGCTGGTCGTTCGGCCACGGGTGTCACGAATGTGGCGACAGCTGCGCGGCCGGACGGCAGCGTCCGGATCGTGGAGACGTCCAGGTCGCCGAACACCGTCATTGCGACGGTGCGGGGTATCGGGGTCGCGGTGAGTACGAGCACGTGCGGTGCGGCGCCCTTCGCGCGAAGCGTCTCGCGCTGCTCGACGCCGAACCGGTGCTGCTCGTCGACGACCACCAGGCCGAGGTCCGCGAAGACGGTCGACTCGCTCAGCAGCGCGTGAGTGCCCACCACGATCCTCGCCTGGCCGGACGCGACGCGCAGCCCCGCGCGGCGACGCTCGGCGGCGCCCATCTGCCCGGTGAGCAGCGTCGGCATCAGTTCGGACGACAGCTGCGGACCGAGCATCGCGGTCAGCGCCCGCAGATGCTGTGCGGCGAGAACCTCGGTGGGCGCGATCAGGGCGCTCTGACCACCGGTTTCGGCGACCTGCAGCATCGCGCGAAGGGCCACCAGCGTCTTGCCCGAGCCCACCTCGCCCTGCACCAGGCGGTTCATCGGCCGGGAATCTGCCAGTTCGGATGCGATCACCGCGCCCACGGAGATCTGATCGGCGGTCAGCGCGAACCCCAGCGTCGCGTCGAATCGCTCGAGCAGGGCTCCCGCCGGACGCGCCGTCGCGGTCAGGGCTCGCACCCGGTCCCGCTGCTGCAGCAGCGCGGCCTGCAGCACGAAGGCCTCCTGCCATCGCAGCGTCCGCAGCGCGGGACCGATGTCGTCCGCGGTGCGGGGTCGGTGGATCCCCTCCAGCGCCTCCCGCAGCGGGATCAGGTCGTGACGGGACCGGATGGCGGGAGGAATCGGGTCGGCCACCTCGCCGAGCACGTCCAGCGTCTGGGAGATCATCGCCCCGATTCGCCAGCTGGGCAGCGACGACGTGGCCGGGTACAGCGGGATCGGAGTCTGCGCGTAGGATCGGGCGTTCTCCTGCAGGTCGGCCGCGTCGTCGAACAGTTCATAGTCGGGATGGGCCAGCTGGGCGTGGCGCTGATACTCCCCCACCTTCCCCGAGAAGATCCCGCGCCGCCCGGGGCGCAGCTGGGATGTGCGCCAGCCCTGATTGAAGAAGGTGAGCGCCAGCCGCCCCCGCCCGTCGGTGATCGTCACCTCCAGCACGGATCCGCGCCGTTGCTGCATCGGCCGCTCGCTCACGGTCTCGATCTGGGCCACGATCGTCACCTGCTCGCCCACCACGAGCGAATCGATCGGCGTCAGATCCCCGCGCAGCGCGTGCCGCCGCGGATAGTGCGCCAGCAGCTCGCCGACACTGCGAATGCCGAAGGCCCGTTGCACGGCGGCGGCGGCCTTCCCGCCGATGACCCCGCCGAGCCGGCTGTCCAGGCCAACGGTCATGCGACGATCCTATGCGGGGCGGTTGTCGGCTCCAGGGGTCCGGTTAGAGTGACCGGATGACCCGGATCATCGCCGGCTCGGCGGGTGGGATCCGGCTGCAGGTGCCCGCGCGCGGCACCCGACCCACGAGCGACCGGGTCCGCGAATCGGTGTTCGCCGTGCTCGACAGCGCCGGCAGCATCGGATCCGCCCGCGTGCTGGATCTGTACGCCGGCTCTGGAGCGCTGGGCCTGGAGGCGCTCAGCCGCGGTGCGGCGAGCGCCGACCTGGTGGACCGCGACGCGGCGGCGGTCGCCGTCGCCCGGGCCAACGCGGAGCGGGTGCGGGCGGCCGGCGCGCCGGGCGCCCGGGTGCACCGGGCCGGTGCCGAATCGTTCCTCGGCAACCGACAGCGGATGCTACGACCTCGTCTTCGCGGACCCCCCGTACCGGATGCCGGAACCCGAGCTCGCGCGGACGCTTGCCGCACTGCGGGGGCGGCTGTCCGACCACGCCACCGTGGTCGTGGAACGCGATGCGCGCAGCCCGGAGCCGGACTGGGTCGGCGCGGGCCTGGTTCTCGTCCGCCGCCGCGCCTACGGGGACACCGCCGTGTGGTGGGCGGAGCCGAACTCGCCCGCCTCGGCACGGTAGGGATCCCAACCGGTAGCGGAGTGCGGGGCACCGTCGACCGTGACCGGAGCCGCACCGCGCGGGCGCACCATGCCGATCACGCGGAATCCGGCGGGGAGCGCGCGGCCGGGGAAGGTCGCCAGGAGCGCGTGGTCTTCGCCGCCCGCCAGCGCGAGCGCGAGGTCGGGTCCGAGCGCGCCACCATCCAAGTCGATGGTCACATCCGAGGCGTCAGCGATACGGGCGGCGTCGCCGGCCAGCCCATCGGACACGTCGATCATCGCTGTCGCGCCGCCGGCGGCGGCGGCCGGTCCTGCCGCGACCGGCGGCCGGGGGCGCAGCTGCGCCGCCACCGCCCGCCGTTCCCCCTCGTCGAGGGTCGCCGGGTCGACGGCGAGAGCCTCCCCCGAGGCGGCGCGGAACCGTTGGCGGAGGATCTCCAATCCACGTGCAGCCACCCCCATCTCCCCGGCCAGCGCGACCACGTCGCCGGGGCGCGCGCCCGACCGCAGCACCGGTGCGCCCGACAGCTGCCCCAGCGCCGTCACAGTGATGGTGAGCGTGTCCGATGCGGACAGGTCGCCGCCGGCGACAGCGCACCCGGGCGCGAGCTGGTCCAGTGCCGTGCGGACTCCGTCAGCCAGATCCTCGACGAACCGCACGGGTGTCTCGGAGGGCAGAGCCAGGGCGAGCAGCAAGGCTCGCGGCGACGCGCCCATCGCCGCGACGTCGGCGAGGTTGACGGCGACGGCCTTCCACCCCAGGTCGACGCCGGACGACCATGGGCGACGGAAATCCGGCCCTTCCACGAGCGCGTCGACCGTCGCCACCAGGCGCCCGCTGGCAGTCAGGATCGCCGCGTCGTCGCCGGGACCCTCCGGAGGAGGCGGCGGCGACAGCCGGAGAAGGATGCGGCGCAGCAGCTCCTGCTCGCCGGCCTGCGCCACGGTCGCAGCGTCGCCGTCCTCCCGCATCCCCCCACGTTATCCCGGTGCCGGCGACGGGCTAGCCTGGGTAGGTGGCGACCCTCCGCCGGCTCGTGCCCCTTCTCGCGCTGGCGGCAGCCGCGCTCGCCGGATGCTCGACCACGGTCTCGCTGCCGCCCGCGCCGCACGCCCAGGACCCGCGCTGCGCGGAGGTGACCGCCTTCGTACCCGGCAACCTGGACGGACAGCCGCGGCGGTGGACGGATGCCCAGGCCACGGCGGCGTGGGGCGATCCGACCGCCGTGATCCTCGCATGCGGGGTGACCCCACCGGGCCCCAGCACGCTGCCGTGCCAGACCGTGGCCGGGGTGGACTGGCTGATCGATGACGCCGACGCGCCCCGGTACCGGGTGACCTCCTTCGGACGGGACCCGGCGGTGCAGATCTACCTCGACACGACGCGCGTCTCCAGCGCGGACGTGCTGCAGACCCTCTCGCCGCTGGTCGCGAAACTCCCGCAGGACGGGTCGTGCACGCCGCGTCCCGGGTCCAGCTGATCAGGCGCGGCGGATACCGGCCTCGACCAGGTCGGAGATGAGGTCGGGGTACGTCATGCCCGAGGCGATCCAACACGCGGGGAACATCGAGATCGGTGTGAATCCGGGCATCGTGTTGAGCTCGTTGACGTAGAACCGCCCGTCCTCCAGGAAGAAATCGACCCGGGCCAGGCCCTCACCGCCGAGCGCGAGGAACGCGTCCGCGGCGATGCGGCGCATACGGGCGAGTTCGGAGTCGGACACCACCGCGGGGCAGATCAGCTCCACGCCGGGCGCACCGAGATACTTCGCCGCGAAGTCGTAGAACTCACGCCCCCGCACCACGATCTCGCCGGGAACGCTCACCCGCGGCGGCCCTCCGGCGATCCCCGCGAGCACTCCGCACTCCAGTTCCCGGCCGTGGATCGCGCGCTCGACCAGCGCGACCGAGTCGTGCTCGAACGCGGTCCGCAGCGCCACATCCAGCTCGGCCGCATCCGCCGCCTTGGAGACACCGACGCTCGAACCGGCGCGCGCGGGTTTCACGAACACCGGGTACCCCAGCTCCGCAGCCCGGGCATGGAGCGTCTGCGCGCCCCCCTCCTGATCAGCGGGGGTCACCCGCAGCCACGGCACCACCGGGACGCCGGCCGCAGCGAGGATGCTCTTCGCGGCATGCTTGTCCATGCCCAGTGCCGACATCAGCACCCCGGCCCCGACGTACGGTAGCCCGAGCAGCTCGAGCATGCCCTGGACGGTGCCGTCCTCCCCGTATCGGCCGTGCAGGATGGGGAACACCACGTCGACCTCCCCCAGCGATCGCTCGCCGTTCGGGTCGCGGACGCGCAGCTCCCGGGAGTCGGCTGACTCCGGCCAGACGATCCGGGTGCCGTTGTCGACCACCTCGGGCAACCGCTCGGGGTTCAGGGCGAACTTCGCCGGGTCATCGTCCTCCAGCACGAACGCGCCCTCCCGGGTGATCCCGATGGGGATCACCCGGTAACGGTCACGGTCGATCGCCCCCAGTACCCCGCCCGCCGTAGCGGAACTGATCGAATGCTCGCTGGAGCGACCGCCAAAGAGCAGAGCCACCACCCGCCTGTCCATTCTGGCTCCTCTCGCTGGTGGGGGTGTCGTCGTCCGAGGTGAGGTGGGGTGCGATGTCGCTGGGATCCATGGTGCCGTCCAGCACCATTCTGACCTGCTCCACGATCGGCATGTCCACGCCCGCCCGGCGTGCCAGGGCGAGGATCGGCGCCACAGACGCCAGGCCCTCGGCGGTCTGGTTCATCTGCGCGACGACGTCCTCGAGACGATACCCCTGACCCAGCAGCCGCCCCGCGGTGTTGTTCCGGCTCAACGGCGACTGGCAGGTGGCGATGAGGTCCCCCAGGCCCGCGAGCCCTTGCAACGTCTCCGGGTCCGCGCCCTGGGAAACAGCGAAGTCCGTCATCTCCACCAGGCCGCGGGTGATGATGGCGGCCTTCGTGTTCTCGCCATACCCGACTCCGTCGACGATGCCGATCGCGACGGCGATGAGGTTCTTCAGAACACCGCCGAACTCGGTGCCGATCACGTCGGTGCTGACGAAGGTGCGGAAGTAGCGGTTGCGCGCTCGCCACGCCACCGCCTCGGCCGTCGCGATGCTGACCGAGGAGACGACCGCAGCGGTGGGCTGCTCCTGCGCGATCTCCCAGGCCAGGTTGGGCCCCGAGGCCACGGCGATGCGCGCCGGGTCGCAGCCGAGCTCCTGCTCGATCACCTCGCTCATCCGCATGCCGCTGCGCCGCTCCACTCCCTTCATCAGGGACACCAAGGGGACGTCGCTCCCGGCGACCATGGGGCGCAGCGCCGTGAGGTTCTTGCGCAGCGCCTGGCTCGGCACGGCCAGGTAGATCTGCTCCGCACCCTCGACCGCGTCCGCGAGGCTATCGGTCGCTGTGAGCGTGCGCGGCAGGTTCACGCCCGGCAGGTACGTGGTGTTGCGCTTCCCCGTGCGGATCTCGCGTGCGATTTCGGGTCGGCGGGCCCACATCGTCACCTGCGCGCCGCCGTCGGCGAGGACTTTGCCGAAGGTGGTGCCCCAGCTTCCGGCGCCGAGCACGACGACCCGTGGGGAGTCAGCCTTCCGGCTCAAGACGCCCCGTCTCGCTCTGACCATGTTCGGTCGGGTTCCACCGCGTCTCCGGCGGGGTCTGGCCGCGCAGACCCGCGAGGAGGTCGGTGATCTGCCCCATCAGGCGGTCGGTGATCTCCACGGCGGTCACATGGGGATGGTCGGGGTCGGGCGGGGGAACCTCCATCGGAGGGCCGAACACGATCCGCACCGGCCGGCGGGGAGGCCAGAGCTTGAATCGGCCGTAGCGGGGCAGGAACTGCTCGGACCCCCAGTGCGCCATGGGAACGAGGGGGATGCCGCCCGCGAGCGCGAGCCGCGCAGCGCCCGTCTTGCCGCGCATCGGCCACAGTTCGGGATCGCGGGTGAGAGTCCCCTCCGGGTAGACGATCACTCCCGAGCCGGACGCGGCGAGCGCATCCACGGTGCTCAGCGCACCGGATGTCTCGCGGCTGGGTCCGCCGCGGCCGATGGGGATCATCCCCGCCCAGCGCAGCACGGGTCCGGCGACCGGCAGACGCAGCAGGCTGTCCTTCAGGAGGAACCGGGGGGCGCGCCCCAGCCGCCACACCGTGACCGCGATGATCAGCGGATCGATCTTCGTGTAGTGGTTGGGGGCGAGGATGAACGGTCCGGTCTCGGGCAGGTTCTCGGCGCCCTCGATCCGGATCTTCGCGAAGTATCCGACGAAGGGGACGACGACCGGCGCCATGATCCAGAACGCGCTGGGCCGGCGTTTCTCACGCCGATCCCGGCGTGCCGTGGAATCCGCCGACATCAGGCGATGCGTTCGAAGTCCGCGCCCACGGCGGTGAGCTTCTCGAGGAAATTCGCGTACCCGCGACGGATGATTCCGATGTTGCGCACGACGGACTCTCCCTGGGCGGTCAGCGCCGCAATGACGTGGCTGTAGCCGCCGCGCAGGTCCGGAACCGTGATGTCGGCCCCGTGCAGGGGCGTCGGGCCCGACACGACGGCGGCCTGTTCGAGGGACCGGCGCGGCACGCGGCGGGGACCCTCCTGAAGGCCGTGCGGGTGGATCGTGATGTCGGCACCCATCTGGCGCAGGGCGGCGGTGAAACCGAAACGGTTCTCGTACACCGTCTCATGCACCACCGAGCGGCCGTGGGCCTGCGTGAGGGCCACCACCAGCGGCTGCTGCCAGTCCGTCATGAACCCGGGGTGCACGTCGGTCTCCACCGTGACGGCGCGCAGGTCGCCGCCGCGGCGGAACGCGATGCCGTCTTCGGCGACGTCGAAGTGTCCCCCGACCTTGCGCACGACGTTGAGGAAGGTGAGCATCTCCTGCTGGCGGGCCCCGCGCACGAAGATCTCCCCATCGGTGGCCAGGGCAGCGCACGCCCAACTGACCGCTTCGTTGCGGTCGAAGATCGCGCGGTGATCGTAGCCGGTCAACTCCGGAACACCCTCGATGAGAAGGACCCGGTTCGGCTCGTAGGAGATGATCGCGCCCATCTTCTGCAGCACCGCAATCAGGTCCATGATCTCCGGCTCGATGGCGGCGTTGCGCAGTTCTGTCACCCCGTCGGCACGCACCGCGGTCAGCAGCACCTGCTCGGTGGCACCCACGCTGGGGTAGGGCAGGTGGATCGAAGCGCCGTGAAGCCCGCGCGGTGCCGACAGCCGGATACCTCCGGGGAGCTTGTCGACCGTCGCTCCGAACCGCCGCAGCGCGTCCAGGTGGAAGTCGATCGGACGGTCGCCGATGCGGCATCCGCCGAGGTCGGGGATGAACGCCTGGCCGAGCCGGTGCAGCAGCGGACCGCAGAACAGGATGGGGATGCGGCTCGCACCGGCGTGGGCGTCGATCTCCTCCATATGGGCGGATTCGACGTCGTGCGGGTCGAGCAGGAGCGAGCCGGGCTCGTCGCCGGGCGTCACCCGAACCCCGTGGACTTCCAGCAGGGACCGCACCACCGCGACATCGCCGATCTCGGGGACGTCGCGCAGCGTGCTCGGCGCGGACCCGAGGATCGCTGCGACCATCGCCTTGGTGACGAAGTTCTTCGCGCCCTTCACCTCGATGGTGCCGGTCAGGGGGTGGCCGCCGCGGATCGCGAGCACCTCCTCGGCCGCCGGCTGGCCGCCGGTTCGTGGCGCGGGGTGACCGAGAAGTGTCATCGATGCCTCACTGTGCGGGAAGCGGCGGCACCGGTAGTGTCCGCGGCTTCCACGGTTCTCGTCGCGCCTCGTAGGCGGCGATCCGGGCCTCGTCACGGAGGGTGAGCCCGATGTCGTCGAGACCCTCCAGCAGCCGCCACCTAGTGTAATCGTCGATCTCGAACGGCACTGTCAGGTCGCCGAGCACGGCCTGGCGCGTCACCAGGTCCACGGTCATTCTCACGCCGGGCTCCGCGTCGGCGGCGTCCCACAGGGCGTGCGCGTCGGCGTCGGAGATCACCCCCGCCACCAGGCCCTGCTTTCCGGCGTTGCCGCGGAAGATGTCCGCGAACCGCGGGCTGAGGACAACCCGGAAACCGTAGTCCCGCAGCGCCCAGACGGCGTGCTCGCGGCTGGACCCGGTGCCGAAATCGGGACCGGCGACGAGGATGGAGGCGCCCTGGAAGCCAGGCCGGTTCAACACGAAGTCCGGGTCGGCCCGCCACGCCGCGAAGAGCGCGTCCTCGAAGCCGGTCTTGGTCACCCGCTTCAGGTAGACCGCGGGGATGATCTGATCGGTGTCCACGGCAGAACGCCGCAACGGCGCGACGATCCCGGTGTGCCGAGTGAACGCGTCCACGTCAGGCCTCCGTCCGGACGCCGACCGGCGCCAGATCGGCGGGACTGGAGAGCGTCCCGCGGACCGCGGTCGCCGCGGCCACCAGCGGCGACACCAGGTGGGTGCGACCGCCGGCGCCCTGGCGTCCCTCGAAGTTGCGGTTCGATGTGGATGCGCACCGCTCGCCCGGGGCGAGCTGGTCGGGGTTCATGCCCAGGCACATCGAGCATCCCGCGAAGCGCCATTCGGCACCGAAGTCGGTGAACACGCGGTCCAGGCCCTCCGCCTCCGCCTGGAGCCGCACACGAGCGGACCCGGGGACCACCATCACCCGAACCCCGGGCGCCTTGCTGCGCCCGGCGATGACCGAGGCGAAGGCGCGCAGATCCTCGATCCGGCTGTTCGTGCACGACCCCATGAACACGGCGTCGACGGGGACATCCTTCATCGCGGTACCCGGTCGCAGGTCCATGTACTGCAGCGCGCGTTCGGCCGCGGTTCGCTGGTCGGGGTCTGCGAAGTCCTCGGGCGCCGGTACGGTCCCGGAGAGGGAGACCCCCTGCCCCGGGTTCGTGCCCCACGTCACGAACGGTTCCAGCTCGGCGGCATCCAGATGCACCTCCGCGTCGAACACCGCTCCCTCGTCGGTGGCCAGCGTCCGCCAGTACGCGACCGCAGCGTCCCAGTCGGCACCGGAGGGAGCGTGCGGACGGCCCTTCAGGTACGCGAACGTGGTCTCGTCGGGTGCGATCATCCCCGCGCGGGCGCCTGCTTCGATGGACATGTTGCAGATCGTCATCCGCGCTTCCATCGACAGCGCGCGGATCGCACTGCCGCGGTATTCGATGACGTATCCCTGACCACCGTTGGTTCCGATGCGCGCGATCACCGCGAGGATGATGTCCTTGGCGGTGACGCCGGGCCGCAGCTCGCCCTCCACCGTCACCGCCATCGTCCGGAATGGGCGCAGCGGCAGAGTCTGGGTGGCCAGCACGTGCTCGACCTCGCTCGTGCCGATCCCGAACGCCATCGCCCCGAACGCGCCGTGGGTGGACGTGTGGGAGTCCCCGCAGACGACCGTGATCCCCGGCATCGTCAGACCCAGCTGGGGTCCGACGACGTGGACGATGCCCTGCTCGCGGTCGCCGAGCGGGTGCAAGCGGACGCCGAATTCGGCGGCGTTGCGCCGCAGGGTCTCGATCTGGGTGCGGCTGACCGGGTCCGCGATCGGCTTGTCGATGTCCGTCGTCGGCGTGTTGTGGTCCTCGGTCGCGATCGTCAGATCGGGCCGGCGGACGGGCCGGCCCTCGGCGCGCAGACCGTCGAACGCCTGCGGACTCGTCACCTCGTGCACGAGGTGCAGGTCGATGTAGATCAGGTCGGGTCGACCGTCTTCGCCCTTGACGACGACGTGGTCGTCCCACACCTTCTGGGCGAGCGTGCGGGGGGCGGCGGCTTCGGTGCTCATGTGCGATTCTCCTGGCGTCGTCGGATCAAGCCCGTGACGAACTCCGCGGCGAGTCAGGCTTGGGACGAAGCCTCGCCGCGGCAACGGAGGAGAAGAGACGGTGACCGCACCGGCTCAGGGTATCACCGCCGCTGCCGGCCACGGCGTCGCCTCCATGACGCCCTGTTGCGGGAGAGCGGCGGCGAAGCCGCCGGCGTGAGAGGCTGGGTGGTCCGGGAGATGGGATGCGAGATGTCGGGCAACGCGGAGGCGCCTGCGGGCGCCGGGTTCACCACCCGGCAGGTGCACGCCGGTGGCGAGGCCGCCGCCGCGGCGCCGCGCGCGTTGCCGATCCACCTGACCGCCGGATTCCGGTTCGAGGACTGGGACGAGGCGGCATCCCACTTCCAGAACGGAACCGGCTTCGGCTACACGCGGATCGGGAATCCGACCATCGACGTGGTGGAGCGGCGCATCGCGGATCTGGAGTCAGGGGCTGGGGCGGTGCTGTTCGCGTCGGGTCAGGCAGCGACCGCCGCGGCACTGCTGACGGTCGCGGGCGCCGGCGACCACGTCGTCGTCGCCGCGCACATCTACGAGGGCACGCGGGGGCTCCTGCAGGAAGGCCTGGCTCGCCTGGGAATCGGGTGCGACCTGGTCGAGGACACGCGCGATCTGGACGCGTGGGATGCGGCGCGCCGCCCGGAGACGACGGCGTTCTTCGCCGAATCGGTCGCGAACGCCCGCAACGACGTGCTCGACATCGCCGCGGTCTCGGAGCTGGGCCGCCGGCACGGCATCCCCCTGATCGTGGACAACACGCTCCCCACCCCGTATCTGCTGCGCCCGCTGGAGCACGGCGCCGCCATGGTGGTGCATTCGGCCAGCAAGGCGCTGTCGGGTCACGGCTCGGTGATCGGCGGGGTGGTGGTGGATGACGGCCGGTTCGATGCGGCAGCGGCGGGCGCGCGCTACCCGCACCTGACCGCCGCGTCGGCGGGAAGCACATCCTTCGCCGAGCGGTACGGACCGCGCGCGCGGGAAGGCTATCTGCGGGAGGTGGTGGGCGCCCGTTTCGGGGCGACGATCTCACCGTTCACCGCGTTCCTGATCGCCCAGGGCATGGAGACGCTGAGCCTCCGAGTGCGGCGACAGACCGAAACCGCGATGACGCTCGCGCAGTGGCTGGAGCAACGGCCGGAGGTGGTTGGGGTGGACTATGCGGGGCTGGCGTCGCATCCCGACCACGCGCTCGCTGCCCAGTATCTACCGGACGGGGTGGGGTCGGTCTTCACCGTCACCCTGGCGGGGGGCCTCCCGGCCGCGCAGCGGTTCGTCGCAGCGGTGCGCGTGTTCACGCACATGACGCACATCGGCGATGTTCGCTCGCTGGTGCTGCACCCGGCGTCCACCAGCCACGCCGCCCGCTCCCCCGCCGACCGCGAACGGCTCGGGGTGCACCCGGGAACGGTGCGGCTGTCGGTCGGGATCGAGGACGCTGCGGATCTGATCGCGGATCTGGAGCGCGCCCTGACGGCGTGAGCCCGCGCCGGCGTCAGGATTCGACGTTCTCGCGACGGGCCGCGATGAGGCTCGCTCCCGCGGCCACAGCCATCGACAGCACGATCACCGCCAGCGACATCCCGGTGGAGATCTCGGGCGCCCACTCCACCGGCTGCCCGTCGTTGATGAACGGCAGCTGGTTCCCGTGCAAGGCGTGGAGGAACAGCTTGACGCCGATGAAGGCGAGGATGAACGCGATGCCGTAGTGGAGGTACTTCATCCGGTCCAGCAGGCCCCCCAGCAGGAAGTAGAGCTGGCGCAGTCCCATGAGCGCGAACAGGTTCGCGGTGAACACGATGAACGGGCTGCGGGTGATGCCGAAGATGGCCGGGATCGAGTCGATCGCGAAGATCAGATCGGTGAAGCCGATGGCGACGAACACCAGGACCATCGGCGTCCAGACCTTCGCGCCACCCACCACGGTGCGCAGTTTCGAGCCGTCGTACGAGTCGCTGATGTCGATGAAGCGGCGCAGGAACCGGACGATCCCGGTCTCGGTCTGCGCGTCCTGATCTTTCTTCCCGGGGAAGGCCTGCCGCCAGGCGGTCCACACCAGGAACAGCCCGAAGACGTAGAAGATCCAGCTGAGGTTCTCGATGAGCACGGCGCCGAGCATGATGAAGATGGCCCGCAGCACCAGGGCGATGAGGATGCCGACCATGAGCACCTCCTGCTGGTATCGGCGGGGCACGGCGAACTGGGCCATGAGCAGCACGAACACGAACAGGTTGTCGATCGACAGGCTGTACTCGGTGAGCCACCCCGCGATGAACTCCCCGGCCGCGTCGCCGCTGCCCGTGACCCACAGCAGCACGACCGAGAACACGAGCGCCAGCACGACGTAGAAGACGACCCACAGCGTCGCCTCCCGCATGGAGGGGATGTGCGGGCGGCGCAGGATCAGGAGCAGATCCGCCACCAGAATGAGCGTGAGCACCACCAGGGCGCCGACTTCGAACCAGAGGGGAATCTCGAAGCTCATCGGGACCTTTCCGAGCGAGGGGATGCGTGGTCGCCGAGAGTCTCTCCCCGCGGCGTGCGCGGCCCCGGCCCGGACCCCGTCGAAGGGATCGTGATGACGGGCGGGGACTGGTGGGATACTCCCTCTCGCGGGGGAGAGTCTAGCGGGAATGCGCCGGCACCCGCCGTGCCGTCCCCAACACGCGCGGACCGTGCTCTCCGAGCCGCGACGGAAGCGCGGCGCCCTTCCGGTGACCCCAGCGGGATTCGAACCCGCGTTACCGCCGTGAGAGGGCGGCGTACTAGGCCGCTATACGATGGGGCCGGACAACCGTTCGATTATGCCATGGGGTCCGAGGGCCGACAAATCGCACCAGGGGTCGGCATCCGCGTTGCCGGGAGGCCGCCCGCGGGGGTTGACTCGGTCGGCGTGAAGATCACCAAGCACGAGCACGCGGCGCTGACCCTCGAGGAGCAGGGCAGGAAACTCCTGATCGACCCCGGGTCGTTCACCTCGCCTCTTCCGGAGGTGTCCCGCGTCTCCGCGGTCGTGCTGACGCACGAGCATCCGGATCATTGGACCGCCGATCACCTGGACCGCATCCTCGCGGCCAATCCCGGCGTGCCCGTGTTCGGCACGGAGGGTGTGGCGCAGGCGGCGGCCGGGTATCCGGTGACGGTCGTGCGGCCCGGGGACCGGGTGGATGCCGATCCGTTCCAGCTGGAGTTCTTCGGCGGCCGGCATGCGGAGATCCACTCCAGCATCCCGATCATCGAGAATGTCGGGGTGCTGGTGAACGGCGCGTTCTACTATCCCGGCGACTCGTACGCCGTCCCCCGGCACGCGAAGGTCGACCTGCTCGCGGCCCCGGTCGGTGCGCCGTGGCTGAAGATCGCGGATGCGATGGACTTCGTCCTGGCGGTCGCACCGAGGCGCGCGTTCGGGACGCACGACATGACGTTGTCCGTCATCGGGCGCCAGATGGCGCGCGATCGGCTGCGGTGGGCCACCGAGCAGCACGGCGGGGAGTTCCTGTCCCTGGAACCGGGCGACACCGCGGAGGTGTGAGCGGCGCGGCCCGTCGGCGGGATGGCTCGGGGCCGGTCAGGCCTCGCTCATCGCGGTGACCTCGGCCTGGCCGCGGGCGGCGAGAGCGGCGGCCCGTTCGGCCAGGCGCCGGGTCTGCTCCGCCTGTCCGGCGTCGAGGATCTCCTGCGCGACCGGCACGCTCTCGGCGTGGGGGTTGCCGTGGTACTTCTCGATGTACGCGTCCAGTTCGGGACCGGACTCCCATGAGGTGATCAGGCAGTAGCGCGGGTCGGGTCCGACGTGGGTGGCGGCGTGCCACATCCGCTGCGTGTCGATGATCAGCTGCGCTCCGGCCGGAAGCGCGATCCTGGTCTCGCCGCGCGGGTCGGTGCGGTTGTGGCGCAGCACGAAGAAGCTGTCCCGATCGTCGCTGAGGTTGAAGAACCCGCGCACGACCCATCCGGTGCCGTCGGGATTGAGACGGTTGTTGTCGTCCTGGTGCAGGTTGTACAGGCAGTCGCCGTACGTGTTCGGCTGCAGTTCGATCACGCGGCAGCGGCCCACGTTCGCACCCGGCTCCTGCGCGCGCCGGGTCAGCGTCGGTGCGATCGCGGTCTGCGAGGGGATCCACACGCCGTCCTTGTCGGTGCGGGGATGCTCCCCGGTCCAGAAACCGGCGCATTCGATCTGGCCCTCGCGGGAGGCCAGCGGGGCGAACCGGGTGTCGCCCGAGGACTTCCAGTCGACGTACTCGAGGTCGAGCCATTCGCGCGGGTCGGTCTGCTCACGGTACGGATCGAGCACGACGTACCCGGTCTCCTCGAGGGCGGCGGAGGTGATGTAGCCCATGATGCGGATCATGCCTTCCGGTCGGGGGGCAGCGCGACGTGACGGCCCTGATAGCGCCAGCCTACCGAGCGGCGCCTGAGCATCCGCGGCATCCGGCCGGTAAAATCAGCACCCGGCACGTCCGCCGACCTCCCGCCTCCTGGAGCCCGAATCCGCCATGAGCACCGCCGCGACCGTGCAGGCCTCGGCCGTGGGAACGCTGGCGTGGCTGTCCGAACCGGACCGCACCATCGTCGTCCCGGTGTACCAGCGGCAGTACCGGTGGGAGATCGGGCCGTGCGAGCAGTTGCTGCGCGACATCCGGCAGGTCGCTGACGCCCCCGCCGGCAGCACGCACTTCCTGGCCTCCATCCTCTCGGCCGGGTCCGCCGACGGGCCGGCGGGCGAGCTGGTGCTGATCGACGGACAGCAACGGCTGACGACGATCATGCTGCTGGTGGCGGCGCTCGCGCACACCGCGGGCGAGGAGGACCCCGGGCTCCGGGATCGGATGCGGAACGTGCTCGTGCGACCGGACGAGCCGGAGCGGACGAGGCTGCGTCCGCATCGGGAGTGGGCGGGCCGGTTCGAGCAGGTGGTGCTCACCGGTTCGGGTGGAGCGGATGCCGCATCGCGGTTCGATGCGAACTACGCGTACTTCCGCAGCCAGGTCCGCCGCGACGAGGTGCCGCGCATCTGGCGCGGACTGTCACGGCTGGAGCATGTGGCGATCACGTTGGGCTCCGGCTCGAATGCGCAGCAGGTGTTCGAAAGCCTGAACTCGACCGGGGAGCCGCTGCGCGACCACGAGCTGATCCACAACTACGTGCTCATGGGTCTGACGCCCCGCCAGCAGCGGGAGCTGGAGGATGCGGCGTGGCTGCCGCTGGAGCGGAACGCGGGCGACCGGGTCGGGGACTTCTGGCGGCAGTACCTGGTGCTGCGCACCGGACGGGAGATCCCCGCGACGCGCCGCGCCGTCTACGACCGGTTCCGCGGGCTGTTCCCCGTGCTCGGGTGGGACGCGGTCGGACCGCTCGCGCGGGAGTGGCTGGAGTACTCCGAGACCTACCGGATGCTGCGCGAGCCGGCATCCTGTCCGGATCCGCAGGTGCGACGGCGACTGGAGGGGCTGAACCTGTTCGGGCGGGACGCCTACCCGGTGGTGTTGCAGGACGCGCGGGACGCCTCGCGCGGACAGCTCGAGCAGGCGGAGCTGCTGCACCGGCTGGCGATGGTGGAGGGGATGCTGCTGCGCCGGGCGATCACGGGTCTTCCCACCGACCGGGTCGCGGCCCGGCTCTGCCGCGCCCGCGAGGACGGCGCGGCGGGGCTGGAGCGCGCGATCGCACGGATCACGCCGTCGGACGAGCGGGTGCGGGTGGCGCTGAAGTACGGCGCTCCCCCGCATCCGCGCCACCTGCTCGCACGAATCTCGGGACGCGAGGATGCGACCGGTCTCGTGCTGGATCACGTGCTGCCCTTGGCCCCGGCGGACTCGTGGAGCGAGGACGGCGTGCGCCGCTGGGGCGAGCTCAGCGACGACGAGCAGAACAGCCGCCGCGCGGTGGCGGGCACCCTCGGGAACCTGGTGCTGCTCGAGGATGCGCTGGCGGACGAGGTCGCCGACCTGCCCTTCGCCGGCAAGCGGCGACGGTACGCCGCCAGCGCGATCCCGCAGACCCGAGCCGTCGCCGACGCGCCGGCGTGGACGACCGCGGCGATCGCGGAACGCACCGCGGCACTGACCGACGCGGTGCTGCGGGCCTGGCCGCTCCCGGCCGTGACGGAGATCGACGACGACGGGCTCACCCCCGTCCTCGACGCCCGCGCCCGCCGCGGCTGGCCCCCGGGATGGCAGCGGGAGTTCGACTACGTCGAGTACCGGGGCGAGCACTGGGAGGTGCACGACATCCGCCACCTGTTCCATCGCGTGTTCACCCGGCTGTGGGCCGACGCACGGGATGCGGTCGTGCAGTACAGCGCGACCCGTGGCGGGCCGGTGTACGACGATCCCGCCTGGAACGGCCGGTGGGAGTCCCTCGGCCCTGGCGCGCATCTGTACCTGGGGTGGGATGCGGATTACATGCTGACCGCCGTGCAGGGGGTGCTGGAGCAGGCCGGCCTGGCCGCCGAGGTGTTCGTGAAGTACTCCTACATCGGGGAGGCGATGCCGTGAGGGCTTGACCGGGTCCGCCGGATGCTGGCACAGTGCAGGGACCAACCTGACAACGTCGTCTCGCTGGAGGTTCCCGTGTTCTACGGATGGATTCTGCTGCCGGTCCTCTGCCTCGTGTACGCCCTCGGCATAGGTCCCGCGTTCTACGGGTTCGGGGTCGCCCTGCCCAGCACCGCCGAGCTGCTCGGGCTCAGCCGCACCGAGGCGTCCATCGCATTCTCCGTGATGGCGCTGCTGCTGGGCCTGAGCGGTCCTCTCACCGCGATCCTGATGCGCCGGATCGGCACCCGGCTGACGATGACGCTCGGCAGCGTCTTGCTCGTGGCGGGAGCGGCCCTGGTCGCGGTGGGCGACTCGTTCATCACGTATCTGCTCGGCGCGGGCGTGCTGATGGGGATCGGCCTGGGTTTCCTGACGGTGCTCCCGGGCACCGCGCTCATCAGCACCTGGTTCGTGCGGCGGCGGGCCCTGGCGATGGGGTTGTTCCTCACCGCCGGCGGGGTGGGGGGTTTCGCGTCGGCCAGCGTCATCCAGGCGCTCATCGAGTCGGCCGGACCCCGCAGCCCGTGGTGGTTCATCGCGGGCGCGGCGCTCGCGGCAGGGGTGCTCGCGCTCGTGTTCGTGCGGGAGAGCCCGGCAGCGGTCGGGCAGCTCGCCGACGGGGCGGCGGCATCCGGTGAGGGGCAGGCGGCGGCCCGACCGTCCCGGGTGTACCAGTCGGCGGTCGACTGGCCGGTCGGGCAGGCGCTGCGCACCCCTGTGTTCTGGCTGATCGTGGCGGGCAACGCGATCTTCGGCCTCGGGCTGCAGCTGGCCAACAGCCAACTCGTGGCGCACCTGACGAGCATCGGCGTGGTCGCCGCGGTCGCCGCCAGCGCGCTGGGGACGATGGCGCTGGTCTCGGCTGTGTCGCGGCTGCTGGGCGGGCTGCTCGGCGACCTGATCGAACCGCGCTACCTCCTCGGCGCGGGACTCGCCGGTCAGGTGGCCGGCATCCTGCTGCTGCCGACCGCCACCTCCCCGGTGCAGATCTACACCGCGGTCATCATCTTCGGCGCCGGCTACGGCATCGCCTACTTGTCCGTACCGCCCCTGGTCGCGAACTACTTCGGCGCGGGCGCGTACCCGGCGCTGTTCGGGATCGTGCTGCCCGTCGGCACCGTGGTCGGGGCCAGCGGGCCGCTCCTGGCCGGGGTCGTGTTCGACGCCACCGGCAGCTACCTGCCGATCTTCATCGGCTTCGCCGTCGCGGCCGCGGTCGCCGCCGTGATCGCGCCGTTCCTGCGCCCGCCCCGGCGCGAACCGGCCGCAGCCCCAGCCGATGCCGACGTGAAGGCGTGACTGCCAGTGCCGCCCACCCGACTTTCGGGCAGCGGTTCCGCACTGACATCGGGGAGGCGATGCCTTGACGGCTTGACCGCGTGGAGGCCGTGATTACTGTGGACTTCACGATCAGTCGTATCGCGAGCGTACGGCTCGCGCCACCGCACCGATCAGCCTTCAGAAGGTGATATGAAGCCGTCGCCATCGCGAGACGACCCCACCCTCATGCGGAACCAGCCCGCGATCCTGACGGGCCGTCGTCGGCGGTGGCTCATTCCATCGGGGCTTCTCGCCGCCGTCACGGTCGCCCTGCTCGTCGCCGCACTGAGCATGCAGACGGTCGTGCCCACCGTCGGGATCACCGTGATGACCGTGTTGTACCTGGTGATGCTCGTGATCGCCGTCACAGTGCCCACGACTCGGACCAGGAACATCGCGTTCGCCTGGGTCATGAGCATCATGGGGGCAGTCGCGCTCGGACTCGTCCTGGTCCTGCTGCTTACCGAACTCGCCCCCCGCTGAGGCGGCAGAGGCGCTTGCGCGTTTGTCAAGTCCCGTGACGGCCGTTCTCGGCTTCCCTATCGTCGAACACGCCGGAGCGCACTGTGGCGCTGATCGAGGAGGAGCGATGACCGTACCCCGGGTGCGCGCCCTCGGTGAGCGGCTGACAGACCGACCAGGAAGGGGAAGATCATGACGGATCAGCCGACGCCCATACAGTTTCAGGCTTATCTCGGAGGCGTGGACTACCCCGCGTCCCGCGGCGATCTGGTGTCGGCGGCTCGCGCGAACGGCGCCCCCGAAGACGTCATCCGGCAGTTGGAGCGCCTGAGCGAGGAGGTCTTCGACGCGCCCACGGCTGTGAGCCGCGCCATCGCGGACGCCGCGTGACGAGCCGCCGAAAGGCGGCCGCATGGGCGAGCTCCACCCGCGTACCTGAGCCGGTGCTGGAGGTGCTGATACCGACGGCGGGGCGGACAGCCGAACTCGCGGTGACCCTGGCTGGTCTGGCCGCCCAGGACGACCCTCCGTTTCGGGTTCTGGTCAGCGATCAGTCGGACACGGATGTTTCGCGGGAGCCGGCGGTTGCTGCCATGGCGCGCGTGCTCCGAGCGCAGGGCCGCGACTGCCGCTTCCTCCGGCACCTGCCTCGCCGCGGCATCGCTGAGCAGCGGGACTTTCTGCTCGCGCATGCTCAGGCGCCTGCCGTGCTGTTCCTCGACGACGACGTCTGGCTGGAACCCGGAGCTTTGCAGACGCTTCACGATGCCCTCGAGCGCACCGATGCGGGATTCGTAGGGATGGCCGTGCAGGGCTTGTCGTATCTCGAGGACGAGCGCCCGTGGGAGTGGCAGCGCTTCGAAGCGTGGCCCGGCAGCGTTCATCCCGAGCGGGTGCGACGGGGAACGGCGGGGTACGAGCGCTGGCCGCTGCACAACGCCGCGAATCTCGTGCACATCGCCGCGCGTGTGGAATTGCCCGCGCAGGGGTGGCTTGCGTACCGGGTCGCGTGGATCGGCGGGTGCGTGCTCTATCGGACGACTGTGCTGCGTGAAGTCGGCGGCTTCTCGTTCTGGCGCCAACTGCCTCCAGAGCATTCCGGTGAGGAGGTGCTGGCGCAGTGGCGGGTGATGGCCGTCCGAGGAGGCGCCGGCATCCTGCCCAGCGGAGCGGTCCACCTGGAAGCTCCCACGACCCTGCCCCACCGCCGGGTTGAAGCCTATGACGTGGCCGGGGAGGGAACCTAGGAGCCCTGGCCGCTGAAGGCTTCGTTCTCGGCACTCATCCTCGATGAGGTCCTTCATGTTCCGCAGAGTCGGACTTCTCTGCCGGCGCGTCTCGTAGCGATTCGCCGGCCACCAGGCGCGCCAGCACCGATCCGGGCGGCACGCTCTCCGCGTCGTACTTGTAGCTGAGCTTGTGGATCGGGGATGCGTCGAGGATGAGCGCACACTCGTCCGGATCGTAGGGGCGGTACATCGCCACCTGCAGCAGGTGCGCAGAGAGGCTGCTCAGCTGCGGGACGCGCCGCCAGATGCGTCGCGCCTCCGGCACGAGGGAGAGAAGCGACTCGAAGATGCGGTGGTAGAGGAAGTAGTCGGGCAGGTCGTCGCGCTCACGCCACCATGCTTCGAGTGCTGCGCGTTGGAGCGAGATGAGCGGATGCCGCGGGCCGCTCGTCGCGATGAACCAGTTGGAGATCTGCCTGCCGGACCACCGCGGATACAGCACCCCCGCGCTCAGGAGCGGTTGGATGCTCTCCGTCAGCGGTCCGGGCAGGTAGCACGTGGCATCCACCCAGATGCCGCCGTAGCTCTCGAGCAGAGCGACCCGCACGTAGTCCGCGAAGTGGGCGACACGGCCCGAGTCGAGCAGCTTCGACACGAACGGCGGGACGTCGATCCACTCGTCCACGGTCGCCGGGTCGAGCACGATCGCATCAGGGTGCATCCGGTGCAGCTGAGCCAGGCATGTGCGCACGATCGGAGGCGCGGCGGGCACCGGGGAGTTCCAGAAGGTGAAGACGCGCGGAACGGGCGCGGCCCGCGTGACGTCGGCGGCATCCTCACCCGAATCGTCCAGCCCGGCGGCGCCGCGCAGCTCGCCGAGCCGGTCGGTGAGGAAGCGGGTGACCTCGCGACGCGCGGCGAGCGAGCGCTGAGGGTCGATCGTGGGAGCGAAGTGCGTCTGGGCCCGCTCGACCTGAGCGCTCAGCCGGGCGAGCAGTCCGTCACCACGCGAGGTGGTGCCACTCATCCCTCACACGGTACCGGCTCGAGGACGCATCACGTGGTGATCGGGCCTCTACCCCTTACGCTGGATGCGCGTGAGGAGGGCCGATGCCGCGAAGCTTGGCGCCGTCGGGACTGACCACAGCGGAGGTCAGCGCGCGGCGTGAGCAGGGTGGAGCCAACCGGCTGCCGGCTGCACGGCGTCCGTCTCCGGTGCGGCGGCTGCTTGGCGAGCTCATCCACTTCTTCGCGATCATGCTCTGGGTGGCAGCGGTCCTCGCGTTCGTCGCCGGACTCCCCGAGCTCTCCATCGCGATCGTCGCGGTCATCGTGCTCAATGCGATCTTCGCGGCCGCGCAGCAGGCGCGCGCCGACCGCGCAGCCGACCGCCTGCAGGCGCTGCTGCCGACGCGGGTCTCGGTCTGGCGCGATGGACGCCGGCAGATCATCGAGGCCGAGGACGTCGTGGTCGACGACGTCCTGCTGCTCGAGGCGGGCGACCGGGTTCCGGCTGACGCCACCGTCGTCACCGCGAATCGGCTCCTCGTCGACACGTCGATGCTCACCGGCGAGAGCGAGGCGGCTGCCCGAGGTCCCGGTGAACAGCTCTTCGCGGGCACGTTCGTCGTCGAGGGCGACGCGCGTGCCGTCGCCACGGCGATCGGCGGCGCGACGCGGCTCGCGGGCATCGCCCGGCTCACCACGTCGACCACGAAGCCGGATACGCCCCTCACCCGCGGCCTGCACGGGGTCGTACGACTCACCGCCACGATCGCCGTCGTGGTCGGTGCGGTGTTCCTCGTCATCTCGATGCTCATCGGCAACCCGATCCAGGACGCCCTCGTCTTCGCCATCGGCGTGACGGTGGCCCTGGTGCCCGAAGCGCTCCTCCCGACGGTCACGCTGTCGCTCGCCTGGGGCTCCGAGCAGATGGCGAAGCGCAAGATCCTCGTGCGCGATCTGGAGGCGGTGGAGACGCTCGGCTCGACGACCTTCATCTGCACCGACAAGACCGGCACCCTCACCCGCAACGAGATGGCGGTGGTCGACGCATGGTCGCCGACCGGCACCGTTTCGGTCGACGGTGTCGGCTACGAGCCCACCGCGGAACTCCGCTGGTCGAGTCCGGATGCCGCGGCGCCGCTGCGTGCACTCGCCCTGGCCGGCACCCGGTGTTCGACCGGGCATGCCGAGGAGGTCAGCGGGCGGTGGCGCTCCCACGGCGACCCCATGGAGGCCGCGCTCGACACCTTCGCACGACGGCTCGGAATCGACACTCCCCGCGACCGCGCCGAGGTGGCCGCCGAACTGCGGTTCCCGTTCGACCCTCGTCGGCGCCGCATGGCCGTTGTCCTCCCCGACGAGATCGTGGTGAAGGGCTCACCCGAGGGCCTGCTGCCGCTGTGCGGCGATGAGCCCGACGCGCACCGGGCCTTGGAGGAGCTGACGGCTCGAGGGCTGCGCGTGCTCGCGGTGGCATCCGCCCCTCGTGGCGACCGGACGCCGAAGACGCTTCGAGGAGTGCGAGGACGGGCTGCGACTCCTCGGTCTCGTCGGACTGCAGGATCCGCCGCGCGACGACGTGCGCGAATCGATCGAGGCGTGCCGCCGTGCGGGCGTCAAGGTGGCCATGGTGACGGGCGACCACCCGGTCACGGCGACGGCGATCGCCGAGGAGGTCGGACTGCGGCTCCCCGGTGCGCCGGTGCTGCTGGGCGACGAGCTTCCGGACGTCGAGCAGCACCTCGCCGCGCTGCTCGACCATGACGGCGCCGTGATCGCGCGCGTCTCCCCCGAGGACAAGCTCCGGATCGCCCGGGCGCTGCGCTCACGCGGCCATGTGGTGGCGATGACCGGTGACGGCGTGAACGATGCGCCCGCACTGCACGAGGCCGACATCGGCGTGGCGATGGGGCTGTCGGGCACCGACGTCGCCCGCGAGGCGGCCGACCTCGTGCTGCTCGACGACTCGTTCTCGAGCATCGTCGCGGGCATCGAGCATGGGCGGGCGACCTTCGTGAACATCCGCCGCTTCCTCACCTATCACCTCACCGACAATGTCGCCGAGGTGACGCCGTTCCTCGTGTGGGCGCTCTCGGGCGGGCAGTTCCCGCTCGCGCTGGGGGTGCTGCAGATCATCGCCCTCGATCTCGGCACCGACACCCTGTCGGCGGTGGCGCTCGGCGCTGAACCCCCGGCGAAGCACCTGCTCGAAGGCCCTGCGGTGAGCGGTCGGCTCATGAACGGCACCGTGCTGCGCCGCGCCTTCGGCCTGCTCGGCCCCCTCGAGGCGGTACTCACCATGGCCGCGTTCGTGGTGTCGCTGGTTGCGATGGGCTGGCGACCCGGCGAGGCTTTCCCGACGGGCGGCGACCTCATGGCCGCCTCGGGTGCCGCTTTCATGACGGTCGTCGCCGCACAGACCGCGAACGCATTCGCGTGCCGCTCCTCCACGAAGTGGCCGGGCGCGCTCGGATGGACGACGAACCGGCTCCTCATTCCCGCCGTCTCGATCGAGGTCGCCTTCTCACTCGTCGTGCTCTGGGTGCCGCCGATTGCGATGGCTATCGGACAGCAGAGCCCGCCGCTCTGGGGCTGGGTGGTCGCGACTCGCCTCGATGCCGATCCTCATCGCCGTCGACGCGCTCGACAAGGCCGTGCGGGCACGCGGGCCCCGTCGATCACACTCGCGGCTCAGGCGCTCGTAAGCACCGCCGCAGCATCCTCGCCATCGGCCTTCCTGGCCTTGGCGGTCGGCACCGTGTTGAGGCGCTTAATCGTCTGGAGCTGTGTCGCCCCGAGATGGCCGCCCTTGTTCCGGATGACTTCCCGTGCGTCGCGGAACGAGGCAGGGATCTCGGCCGCGAGGGAGTTGGGATCGGTGGAACGCATCCACTCATCGATGCGGCGGGTGGCTAGGCGAGTGCTCCCGCAGCGTCGAGCACCTTCAGAGTCGCCAGCACGGCGTTGTCCCGATACTGCTTCGACCGCGCCACATTCCGCACGATCTGGACGACTTCCGAGGCACCGACCACCGCGATCGACCGGCCTCCGACCATCTGTCCTGCGCACCACTCGCGGACTCTTGCCTCGGCACCACCGCCCGCGAACCGTCCAACGTAGAGGCGGAGCTCGACCTGGTCCAGTGAGAAGCCGAATCGCTGCGCGGCTCCCGCCACCACGGTGTCGCGGATGTGCACGTCGTTGAGCAGGGCGTAGAGCGCGTTCATGCGTGGGTCGGCGCTCTCGCCACGCACGTGCGCCGCTACGACGCCGCGCGACCCGAAGAAAGACTTCACCGTCGCGAGGACAAGCTTGTCAGCGCGCGCCGCGACCAGGTCGACCTCGAAGCCGTGCGTCTGCCACTCTTCGTAGGAGGTCTTGCGCGTGCGCCGCTTCACGGGGAACTTGAGCGCGCTTGAGACGACCAACCCCTCGGCTTCAAGCGCCAGGGCAACGAACTGTTCGAACGCTTCCACGCTCCCGAGCGTACCCAGCGTCGCCGACGTCGCCGCGGGCCCCGAGTGCTACGGGCGCCTTCCGCACTGCCTCTGCGGGACGCTCCTCCGCGGCGCCCTCGGGGTGCTCGCGGCCGACGTCTTCACGGAGGCGGCGAGACTCCTCGCTCCCCCTGAGATGGATTGGTCGTGATAGACGGCCGCGCGTCGGAACTGGTCGCCCTGGAGCTGCCATCCGAGGTGCAGGTGCATCCCGCGGGTATAGACCTACTCGAACGACTCGACCAGTGGTGTGGCGTTGCTCATGCCACTTCTCACTCGTCGTGCTCTGGGTGCCGCCGATTGCGATGGCTATCGGACAGCAGAGCCCGCCGCTCTGGGGCTGGGTGGTCGCGACTCGCCTCGATGCCGATCCTCATCGCCGTCGACGCGCTCGACAAGGCCGTGCGGGCACGCGGGCCCCGTCGATCACACTCGCGGCTCAGGCGCTCGTAAGCACCGCCGCAGCATCCTCGCCATCGGCCCGGGTGTTGGAGGTGACGCGCGGCGCAGGCATCGTGCGGTCACGTGTACGACTCGCCGTACCCGATCGGCTCGCCGGTTCGCCACGACCCCAGCGCGAGCAGCACCCCGGCCACGGCGAGCACGGCCGCGATGATCGCGAACACCAGCAGGGCGACCGGATCGGCGGCGATGAGGGGCAGAATCCCGGCGAATCCGGCAGCAAGGCCCGCGCACCATGACTCGACGCGCCATCCGCCTGACAGGATCTTCCAGAACGTGCGCCCCCGCTCGGGGGCGACGAGGTGGCGCGCCGCGACGCGGGCGAACACCACGCGCTTCAGCAGCGACATCAACAGCACGCCCGCGATCGCGGCGGCGATGAAACCGTAGAAGCCCGCGAGCGTCCAGAAGTCCTCGGACGCCGACGCATATGCCCCCTCGCGTGCGAGGACGGGGATGAGGACGAGCGCCGTCCACGCCCCGAGCGGCGCCAGAAGCCACAGCACGAGCGCCCACACCGGCAGCGGGCGCAAGACGACGCGGACACTGCCACCGCGCCAGAATCCGGCGTCGCCGACGCTCCACGATGCGCGGCGCAGCATCTCGCCGATGGAGAGCGCCACCATGGCGAGCAGCAGCAGCACATCCGGCAGCGCCCCGTCTTGCTCGCCGCCCTGGAAGAATGGGTAGATCCCCTCGTGCTCGACCCCGCGCATGCCGAGCACGTAGAGATGAACGATCGACGCGATGGCCAGCAGGGCGAGCAGGCTGCCGACCACGATGAGCACGACGGATACGATCGCAGGCGGCAGCTTGACGCCAACGCGGTTTTCCGGCCGGCTCGGCGACCGCCTCCGCCGGGTGCCGCCGCC
Source organism: uncultured Actinomycetota bacterium (assembly GCA_963696115.1). Lineage (GTDB taxonomy): Bacteria > Actinomycetota > Actinomycetes > Actinomycetales > Microbacteriaceae > Microbacterium. Next base: position 99,371 of record CAVOIT010000008.1, read on the forward strand.
CGCACCGTCCAACGTGACACTCAGGGTGCGGACCACGAGTTCCGTGTCCCGCCTGATGTCGGCGAAGTAGCCGGGGATGGTCGTGGTGAACTCGAACAGCACGGCGTCGGAGCTCTCCGGCGGGGACACGACGTAGATCGCGCGCTCGGAGAACGTGCGGGACTCGTCCCCGCGTCCGGCATGCTCGAGGCGCTGGGTCATCCCGACGTACTCGCCGGCATCGGCGCGATCGCGCCACAGCACGAGGTCGTGCGACCTCCAACCCGGCTCCATCTGCCCGGCATCCCGGCGCATCTGCGCCTCGAGCGACTCGAGGGTGTCGTCCGCGTCGCGTCCGAGCAGCCGGGCCATGATGACCGCGCCCACCGAGATCGGGGCCTCGGCACGTACCGCTACGAGTGCGGTAAGCCACGGGTCGCGGCGCTGCGACAGCTGCGACTGCACGTCGTAGAGGGCGTCGGACAGGGTCTCGATCGGACCATCTACCCCGAGGAACTCGGTGATCTCGTGTGCGAATGAACCCGCCCAGCGCCGGGCGTCGAGTCCCTCGTCGAGCGGAATCTTGAACCACTCCCGAGGAACGTCGAAGTCCCAGGAGACGATGCCGGTGGTCATAGGCCAAGGATACGAAGAGGCGATGCCACGGCATGGAAGCAGCAGCGGCTGGGGAGCAAGAGGTGACCAAGTCAACCGAGGGATACTGCATGAGTCGGCCTGACTTTCGTTCCTATCGGGAGCCTCGACTTCTTCACGCCCTCCACGCCGGCCAGCAGCATCAGCCGCTCGGTCTGATCGCGACCGACGTGCCATCCTTACTTCAAGAACGGAACAAGAGTCAGGCCGGTTCAGACTCTCGCGCGAGTGCGGCCGGAGTGCGAAAATCGACGAGTGCTCGAGGGTCGAGATATCTCCGCGCTCACCGCGATGCCCGGCACAGCGGAGGTCGCCGCCTATCGTCGAGAGCGCCGATCGCGGGGCCTGCCGCCGCCGGCCGGCCAGTCCGCGGTTCCTCCCGTCGTCGGCGCCGTTGCCGGGTTCCTTGCGGGATTCGTGCTGAACTGGGTGCTGCGCGGCGCGGCCGATCTCGCCGGACTCGACCCCGAGCCGGTGACGAGCATCCTCCTGCCGCTGACCCTGGTCGCGGCGATCGCGGGCGGCGTCCTCGGTTGGAGGCATGCGCGGACCCCGGCTGCCGCCCGGAATGATATTCAGGTCGGGCGGCGGAGGGAGAGACGACGAGCACTTCGCCTCGACCAGTGGCCGGGAAACCCGCTTCGGCAATTACTCGTACTCGGTGGGAGTCAGCGGTGACACCCAGACGAGGATCTCGAGGGGCTATCTCGCCGTTCGGCTCGATGCCCCGCTGCCGCACCTGGTGCTCGACGCGAAGGCGAACAACGGGCTGCTCGCGACGCGGCTGCCCGGGCAGTTCGCGCGCGATCAGGTGCTGCAGTTGGAAGGCGATTTCGACCGCTACTTCACCCTCTACGCCCCGCGTCAGTACGAGCGGGACGCCCTCTACGTCTTCACGCCGGATGTGATGGCGACGCTCATCGACCACGGCTCCGACTACGACGTGGAGATCGTCGACGATTGGGTCGTCTTCGCCACCCGAGGGCCCATCGACCGCGGACCCGGCCGTCGACGCGGCACAGGAGAAGATCACCGGACTCGCGGCGACGATGGCCGCCCTCGCTCGCACCGGAGTCCATGATGCGAGCAGGGCCGCGATACCGAACGATCGCATCGGCTCCGGTGGACAGCGCCTGCGCGGGAACCGTGCCCTGTGGATCGCCGCCGCCGTCATCCTCGCCGGCCTCGCGCTCTGGGCCTTCGTCTCCGACGGCCTCGGCTGGTAACCGTCCAGCGGCGTGCGCGACGGCGAGCGGGGACACCGAGCGCCGTCGCCATGAGCGGCGGAATCCACCCCTCGATGCGGTCGGGGAAGCGCTTCATGACGGCGGGCGTGCACGGACTCCTCGCGCCGATTGGTAGACTCGACTCTCGGCCCGGTGGGGTGTGGTGTAATTGGCAACACAGCGGTTTCTGGTACCGCCATTCTTGGTTCGAGTCCAGGCACCCCAGCCAGAGACACGTCGGCTTGCAAGAGCAAGCCAGTCATCGTGTCCCCTCTCGTCGGTCTCGCGTTAGGCGCGAGGCCGACGAGAGTGTTATCTGCTACAGGCGCGGCGCGGACACCTCGATGATGCGCGGCCGCGGCTTTCCGGCTTCGCGCGCAGAGCGCGCCATAGCCACGTCCTCGGTCTCGCCGCTAGACCAGTACCTCGCGGCGCAGGTAGCGGATGTGCCGTCCCATCCGACCAGTGTGCAACCGGGACCGCCGCGACTCGCGGCTTCTGTGCAGGTGCCGTCCCAGTGGCACGATGGCGGGTATGGAGGCATGGGCGACGACCGCTCCAGGGCGGCTCGAGATGGTGGAGCGCGCGGACCCCGAGCCGGCTCCCGACGAGGTGCTCGTCGAGGTCGAGGTCTGCGGTGTGTGCCGCACCGACCTGCACGTCATCGACAGGGAGCTCCCGATGCACACCCCCGACGTGGTCCCCGGACACCAGGTGATCGGACGCGTCGCGGCCACCGGGAACGCTGTGCGCCGGCTCGCCGTGGGCGACCGCGTGGGAATCGCATGGCTGCGCCGCACCTGCGGCGCCTGCCGATGGTGCCGCTCGGGGCGGGAGAACCTGTGTCCCGACTCGGCCTACACGGGATGGGATGCCGACGGCGGCTACGCGCGCTTGGCTGTCGTGCCGGAGGCCTACGCGTACCCGATCCCGGCCGGCGCCGACGCGGCTGAGCTGGCGCCGCTCCTGTGCGCGGGCATCATCGGCTACCGGGCGCTGCGCCGCGCAAACGTCCCGCCCGGCGGACGGCTCGGCATCTACGGCTTCGGCTCGAGCGGGCACATCACGGCCCGCCTGGCGATGGCGGCGGGCGCGGAGGTGTTCGCGATGACGCGCGGGCAGGCGGATCGCGAGCTCGCCCGGCGGCTCGGCGCCGCGTTCGCCGGGGACGCGGCCGCAACCCCGCCGCAGCCGCTCGACGCCGCGATCGTCTTCGCCCCCGCCGGCGAACTCGTGCCGGTCGCACTCGCCGCGACCGCTCCGGGCGGCACCGTCGTGCTCGCCGGCATCCACATGTCGGATGTCCCGGCGATGACCTACGAGCACCTGTTCCACGAACGCGACCTGCGCACGGTGACCGCGAACACACGCGCCGACGGCGATGAGTTCCTCCGGCTCGCGCTCGCGCTCGGCATCCGCCCGGCGGTCACGCGCTACCCGTTCGCCCGCACCGGCGACGCCCTCGACGATCTGCGCGCGGGGCGGGCGACCGGATCCCTCGTCGTCGAGGTGACCGCCCCATAGTCGGCCATGGCCTGAGGCGTGCGTACCGCTTCGCTGGCGAAGGCGGGATCCCACGTAGAGCCGGTCCGCCAGACGAGCCGGGCGCGCGGTTCACGCGGACCCGCCGAGGTACCAGGCGGCGATCGCAGGTCCGGCGAGGATGCCGATCCACGCGCCGGCCAGCATCCACGGCCCGAACGGCAGCGTGCCCGCACCCGTCCGCCGCGCCGCGAGGAGAACCACCGCGTGGACTCCGCCGAGCAGGAAGGCGGCGAACGCGCCGACGACGAGCTCCCCCCATCCCAGGAATCCCAGGTACAGGCCGATCAGCCCCGAGAGCTTCACGTCTCCGCCGCCCACTCCGTCCGGGCGCACAAGGCGCGGCACGCCGTAGAACGCCAGCATCGCCAGGAGCCCTAGGGCACCCCGGGCGAGCGGCCACCAGTCCCCCGCGGCGAGGCACACGGTGGCCAGCAGTGCTCCGGCGATCGGGTAGCTGGGCAGCACGATCGCGTCGGGGAGTCGACGCGTGTCCACGTCGATGATCGCGAGAGTGATGCTGACCCACGCGAAGTACAGGAATGCCGCTGCCGTCATCAGCGCAGCCACCCACTGCGATGCGGAGTCGAGCGCGGGCGCCTCGAGGAGCACCCATCCGGCCACGCCGGCGAACGCGACAGCGGTGCCGGCTTCGACGAGCGGCAGCCGTACCGATATCGGCGCGTGGCAGCGCTCGCACCGGCGCCGCAGAACGATCCACGACACCACGGGAGCATTCCGCCAGCCGCGCACGCGCGCGGCGCAGTGGGGGCAGTGGCTTGCGCGGCGCAGCGGGATGCCGGCGGGAACGCGGTACGCCGCGACATTGACCAAGGACCCTGCCACGAGACCGCAGCCGGCGGCGGCGACCAGGATCAGTGCGACCGCGACGTCCGGCACGGCACCCTCAGTCCTGCCGCAGGGTCAGCTCGGGCCGCCGCATCCGCTGCTCACCCCACGGGCGCGGCTGATGCGTCGGGGCGGGCGGCGAACGCGGCCAGGCGCGCGAGCGCGGCGGGTTTGCCGAGCAGGGCGAGCGATTCGAACAGCGGGGGCGACACCCGGCGGCCGGTCACCGCCACCCGCACCGGGGCGAACGCGACCCGCGGCTTCAGTCCCCTCTCCTCGACGAGCGCGCGTTGCAGCGCGGCGTGCACAGCGTCGGTGGTGAAGCCCTCGTCCGGGACCGCCTGCAGGGCGGCGGATGCCGCGGTGACCACGTCGTCCGCGTCGGCGGGAAGGCCCGCGAGGGCGTCCTCGTCGTAGTGCACCCGGTCGCGGAAGAGGAACCCGACCATGCCCGGCACCTCCCCGAGGAGGGTCACCCGCTCGTGCACGAGCGGCGCGACGGCATCCAGCATCCGGCGCTGCGGTTCGGTGGGCGGCTCGTCCACGAGCCCGGCCGCGGCCAGGTACGGGATGCTGCGCTCGGCGAACTCCGCCACCGGCAGCATCCGGATGTGGTCGGCGTTGATCGCCTCCGCCTTGCGCTGGTCGAACCGGGCCGGGTTGGGGTTCACGTCGGCCACGTCGAAGGCGGCCACCATCTCGTCCAGGGTGAACACGTCGCGATCCGGGGCGAGCGACCAGCCCAGCAGGGACAGGTAGTTCAGGAGCCCTTCGGGGATGAATCCGCGGGTGCGCTGCAGGAACAGGTCGGCGCGCGGGTCGCGCTTGGAGAGCTTCTTCGTGCCGTCGCCGAGCACGAGCGGCAGGTGCGCGAACCGCGGGATGGCGCGCGTGACGCCGGCGTCGATGAGCGCCCGGTACAGCGCGATCTGGCGCGGCGTGGAGGGCATCAGATCCTCCCCCCGCAGCACGTGGGTGATGCCCATCAGCGCGTCGTCCACCGGGTTCACGAACGTGTACAGCGGGATGCCGCCGGCCCGCATCACCACGAAGTCGGGGAACGATCCGGCGGGGAAGGTCACCTCCCCGCGGATCAGGTCCACGTAGGTGATGTCCTCGTCGGGGACCCGCAGCCGCCACGCGGGCAGGCGCCCCGCGGCCCGGAAGGCCGCCTTCTGCGCGGCGGTGAGGTCACGGTCCGCGTTGTCGTAGCCGAGCTGACGGGCCCGTCCCGCGGCGTCGTTGCGCGCGTCGATCTCCTCCGGCGTGGAGTAGCTCTCGTACACCGCTCCGGAGGCGATCAGCGTGTCGAGCACCTCCCGGTGGATGCCGTGCCGCTCGGACTGCCGGTAGGGGGCGTGCGGACCTCCCACCTCCACGCCTTCGTCCCAGTCGATCCGCAGCCACCGCAGCGCGTCGAGCAGCTGCCGGTAGCTCTCCTCGCTGTCGCGGGCGGCGTCGGTGTCTTCGATCCGGAACACGAGCTTGCCGCCGTGGTGGCGGGCGTACGCCCAGTTGAACAGGGCCGTGCGGATGAGTCCCACGTGCGGCAGTCCCGTCGGGGAGGGGCAGAACCGCACCCGGATGTCGGCGCCGGAGGCGGTGGTGGTGCGGGGATCGGGGATGCCGGCCATAGGCTGCCAGCCTATCGGCGGGCCGCCCGGCCCAGCGGGGCGAGCACCACCACGACGAGCACGAGGCCGAGCGCGGTGATCGCCAGTCCCCCGTATCCGATCCCGCCCAGCACCACGCCGGCCAGGACCGCACCGGTCGCGCCCACCAGGTTCATGATCAGGTCGCTCCGGCCCTGCCGGCGCGTGCGCATCGACTCCGCGGACGCCTCGGTGAGCAGAGCCGCCGCGGCGACGGTGGAGGCGCTCCACCCCAGGCCGAGCAGGATGAGCGACACGGTGACCGCGGTCTGAGAGGCGGCGGCCACCCCCGCGAGCACGAGGGATGCCGCCAGCATCCCCTGCCCGACGAGGATCACCGGCACGCGGCCCCACCGGTCGGCGAGGATCCCGAACACCGGCGACAACGCGTACATGCCGGCGATGTGCAGGCTGATGGTCAGGCCCACCACCATCAGGGTGGCGCCCTGGTGGATGAGGTGCACCGGGGTCATCGCCATCACCGCGACCATCGCGCCATGGCTGGCGGCGATCGCGACGATCGCGTACCGGGCGCGGCGGGGCTGGTCGGCGCGGGCGATGGCGGTCGCGGCGGGCGCGTCCCGGGCGATCCGCTGCGCGGTCAGCAGCGGATCGGGCCGGAGCGCCACGAGATACATGACGACCGCCGCCGATTGCGCCAGCACCGTGAACAGGTACGGGCCGGTGAGGTCCGGCATGCCCAGCATCCGGCCGAGCGCGTCACCGGGGCCGACCAGGTTCGGGCCGAGCACCGCCCCGATCGTGGTGGCCCAGACCACGAGGGAGATGTCGCGGCCGCGGGATGCGTCGGTGGCGAGGTCCGCGGCGGCGAACCGGGACTGCAGGTTCGCGGCCTGGCCGGCACCGATCAGCCCGAACCCGACCAGGAGGAGCGGGAACCAGCCGGCAGGGACGGCGACGACGACGCATCCGACTCCCGCCAGCGCTGCGGCGAGTCCGGTCGCCAGCGACGGCCGGCGCCCGCGGCGGCGGGCCAGCGCCGCCAGCGGCACGGCGAACACCGCGGCACCCAGCGTCACCGCCGCGGTCGCCAGCCCCGACAGGGCGTCGTCCCCCGTGATCGACGCCACGATCACCGCGCCCAGGGAGATGGTCGCGCCGAACGCGATGCCGCCGAGGATCTGCCCCAGGGACAGCACCCACACGGTGCGCCACTGCACCCGAGCCAGGTCCGTGCCCGTGAGGCCCACGGATTCGGATGCCGCTGCGGCGGCGGGTGCGGCCGGTGACGGGTCAGGCATCGCGGACGCCGTTGCGGAGGATGCCGATGCCGGTGATCTCCACCTCGACCACGTCGCCGGCCTGCACCGGACCCACCCCCGCCGGGGTGCCGGTGAGGATGACGTCACCGGGCAGGAGCGTGAACACCGCCGACGCGTACGCGACGATCCGCGCCACGGGGTGGATCATGTCCGACAGCGGCGCGTCCTGACGCACCTGCCCGTTGACGCGGGTCTGAAGCCGGGCGGTGGCCGCGTCGAACTCGGTCTGGATCGCCGGGCCGAGCGGGCAGAACGTGTCGAAGCCCTTCGCGCGGGTCCACTGGCCGTCGGCGCGCTGCAGATCCCGGGCGGTGACGTCGTTGGCCACCGTGTAGCCGAACACGTAGTCGGCGGCGCGCTCGGCGGGCACGTTCTTCGCCACCCGCCCGATCACCGCGGCCAGCTCCCCCTCCACGTCGACCCGCTCGGACTGCGGCGGACGGACGATCGCGTCGCCCGGGCCGATCACCGAGGTGTTCGGTTTGAGGAACAGCAGCGGCTCGGCGGGAGCGTCCCCACCCATCTCAGCGGCGTGCTCCCGGTAGTTCTTCCCCACGCACACCACCTTGGAGCGCGGGATCACAGGCGCCAGCAGCGCCGCCTCCGCGAGGGGCACGCGTTCCCCGGTCGTGTCGAGCCCGGCGTACAGCGGGTCGCCGGCGAGGACCACCAGGTCGTCGTCGTCGACGATGCCGAACCGGATCGCGTCCCGGTGCCGGAAGCGGGCGACCCGCACGCCGCGGCCTAGGCGTCCAGCCGCAGCATCCAGCCGTGCCGGTCCTCGCGGCGGCCGTACTGGATGTCGGTGAGCTCCTCGCGCAGGGACAACGCGAGCGACCCGGTCGGCTGTTCGTCCAGGAATTCGCGGCCCTTCAGCATCCCGATCGGGGTGACGACGGCGGCGGTGCCGCACGCGAAGACCTCCACGATGTCGCCGGAGGCCACGCCCTCGCGCCACTCGTCAACCGACACCGCCCGGCCCTCCACGGCGTGACCCCGGTCGCGCGCCAGCTGCAGAATCGAGTCGCGGGTGACGCCCTCCAGGATCGAGTCGGACTGCGGGGTGACCAGGGTGCCGTCGCGGAGCACGAACACGATGTTCATGCCACCGAGTTCCTCCACGTTCCGGTTCTCGTCGAGGAACACCACCTGATCGCACTCGTTCTCGTACGCCTCGGACTGCGGCAGCAGGCTCGCAGCATAGTTGCCGCCGGTCTTGGCCGACCCGGTGCCGCCGCGGCCGGCGCGCGCGTAGTCCTCGCTGAGCCAGATCGACACCGGCTGCACGCCGCCCTTGAAGTACGCGCCGGCGGGGCTGGCGATGAGGTAGTAGGCGACCTTGTTGGCGGGCCGGACGCCGAGGAATGCCTCCTTGGCGAACATGAACGGCCGCAGGTACAGGCTCTGGTCGGGTCCGTCGGGCACCCAGTCGCCGTCGATGCGCACCAGCTCCCGCAACGACTGCAGGAAGTACGCGACCGGCAGCTCGGGAAGCGCCATCCGCCGGGCGGAGCGCTGCAGGCGGCGGCCGTTCTGGTCGGGACGGAAGGTGTGCACCGACCCGTCCGGGTGGCGGTACGCCTTGATGCCCTCGAAGATCTCCTGCCCGTAGTGCAGCACCGCAGCGGCCGGGTCGAGGGAGATCGGTCCGTACGGCTGGATGCGAGGGCGGTGCCAGCCGCCGCGAACCGACCAGCAGATGTCGAGCATGTGGTCGGTGAAGTAGGTGCCGAAGCCGGGGTCGGCCAGGATCCGGGCGCGCTCGGCGGGGCTGGTGGGGGCGAGGTTGCGCCGGATGTCGAATTCGAGCGGGGCCAGGCCCGCGTCGGGATCGGTGTCGATGAGGGTCATGTCTGGCTCCATGCGCTGTCAGGACGCGGGCCGGCAGCGCCGGGGGCCGCTGCTCCAGGGTACGCCCGCACCGCCGCGGCGATCGCGTCGCCCACCTCCGCGGTGGTGCGGTGCGCACCGGAGCGGGCGGCGATGTCCGCCTCGACTACCGCGGAGACCCGCTGCGCCTCCTGGTCCAGCCCCAGATGGTCCAGCAGCAGTGCGACCGACAGGATCGCGGCGGTGGGGTCGGCCCGCTGCTGCCCGGCGATGTCGGGAGCGGAGCCGTGCACCGGCTCGAACATGGACGGGTAGCGGTGATCGGGGTTGATGTTGCCGGATGCTGCCAGCCCGATCCCGCCCGTCACGGCGCCGGCGAGGTCGGTGAGGATGTCTCCGAACAGGTTGTCGGTGACGATCACGTCGAAGCGGGACGGGTTCGTGACCAGGAAGATGGTGGCGGCATCCACGTGCAGGTAGTCCACGTCGACGTCGGGGAAGTCGCGGCCCACCTCGGAGATCACCCGCTGCCAGATCCGGCCGGCGTGCACGAGCACGTTGGTCTTGTGCACCCAGGTGAGGTGGCGCCGACGGCGCTGCGCGAGCGCGAACGCGTAGTGCACCAGCCGCTCCACGCCGTACGCGGTGTTGACGCTGACCTCGTTGGCGATCTCGTGCGGGGTTCCCACGCGGATCGCGCCGCCGTTGCCCACATACGGCCCCTCGGTGCCCTCGCGCACCACAACGAAGTCGACGTCGCCGGGGTTGGCCAGCGGGCTGGCGGCGCCCGGGTACAGGATCGCCGGCCGCAGGTTCACGTAGTGGTCCAGCTCGAACCGCAGCCGCAGCAGCAGTCCCCGCTCGATGTTCGCGTCCTTCAGGCGGGGGTCGCCCGGCACGCCGCCGACCGCGCCCAGCAGGATCGCGTCGTGCGCCTTCAGCGCCGCCAGGTCATCGTCGGTGAGCGTCTCGCCGGTGGCGAGGTAGCGGTCGGCGCCCAGCGAGAACCGGGTCGTGACGATCTCCACGTCACTGTGCTCGACGGCGGCGGCGAGCACCTTCTCGGCCTCGGCGATCACCTCCGGCCCGATGCCGTCGCCGGGGATCACGGCGAGGTTGACGATACGCGACATGGCACTCCTTGGCGCCCGCGCGCGCAGCGGATCAGGAGCGGTCGCGGCGGGACGGTCCCAGCGTAACGGCAGCGACCAGGGCCGCCCCGGCGACGAGCACCGCGCCGATCGAGGCGGTGACGGTCACGCCCGCGTCGAACGCGACGGCCGCGGCGGTCCGCAGCGCTTCGCCGGCGGCGGCGGGCAGCGCGTCGGCGGCGGCGACAGCCCCGCCCAGGGTCTCCCGCGCCGTGGCGGCCGCCGCATCCGGCACCCCGGCCGGGATCTCGAGCCCGGCGCGGTACCGGGCGGTCAGGATGCCGCCGAGCACGGCGGTGCCGAGCACGGCGCCCAGTTCGTACGCGGTTTCGGACACGGCGCTGGCCGCGCCCGCCTTCGCCGGCGGGGCGCTGGCGAGGATGAGGTCGTTGGAGACGGTCTCGGCCGCACCGATGCCCGCCCCCAGCAGCACGAACGCCGCGAGCAGGGTCCCCAGGTGCGAGCCCGCGGTCGCCGCGACCAGCGCGTAGCCGGCGATCGCGAGCGTCAGCGCGACCGGTACCACCCGCTCGGCGGGGAACCGCGCGGCGATGGGCACGACGGCCAGGCCCGCGACGATCGTCGCGATCAGGCCCGGCACGAGCGCCAGACCCGCCTGCAACGGCGACAGGCCCGCGACCAGCTGAAGATGCTGGGCCACGAAGTAGAGGAACCCGACGAGCGCGACGACGCTGAGGAGGTTCACGGCCAGAGCGCCGCTGAAGCGCCCGTTGCGGAACAGGCGCATGTCGAGCATGGGCGAAGCCGCACGGAGCTGCCGGCGCACGAACAGCACGCCCGCGATCACCCCGACGGCGGCCAGCGCGCCGCCCAGGAGGGTCGGCCCGTGCACGGCGAGATCCTTGATCGCGGCCACGACGGGCACCATCGCCGCCATCGACAGCGCGATCCCGGCGGGGTCGATCCGGCCCGGGTTCGGGTCGCGGCTCTCGGGCACCAGCAGCGGCGCGAGCACCAGGAGCGGGATCAGCACGGGGACGGCCATGAGGAACACGGATCCCCACGCGAAGTGCTCCAGCAGGACGCCGCCGACGATCGGGCCCAGGGCGCTTCCGGCCGAGAACATGGTGGCCCAGATCGCGACCGCCAGCCGGCGCTGCTCGCGGTCGGTGAAGATCGAGCGCAGCAGGGACAGGGTGGCGGGCATCAGCATCGCGCCGAACACGCCCATGGCCGCCCGGCCGGCGATCAGCAGCTCCGCCGACGGGGCGAAGGCGCTCGCGGCGGACACCGCTGCGAACCCGGTCGCGCCGATCAGCAGCATCCGCCGACGCCCGAACCGGTCGCCCAGCACCCCCATGGTCACCAGGAGCCCCGCAAGCACGAGCGGGTATGCGTCGATGATCCACAACTGCTGCGCACTCCCCGGGCGCAGCGCCACCGCGATCTGCGGCAGCGCGAAGCTCAGCA